>NZ_JAUTAU010000001.1:2047105-2356140 GCF_030818775.1 Bacillus sp. SORGH_AS_0510
ATAAAGAGTTAGTAAAGGTTTTTCAAAATAAATCAGTTGAAAAAGTTTCTGACCTTTCAATGAATAATGGAAAAAAGGAATCAAATTATTCAATAATTGGTGTTCCGTTGCATTTGCCGGGAGACAAACAAGGTGCTGTGTTTATTTATCAGTCACTTAGGGTAATGCAGGAAACAACTCGCTCGACAACAAAATTTATCTTGCTTGTCGCGGGAGTTGCTATCATATTAACAACCATATTTGCTTTTTTCCTTTCAACGAGAATAACAGCTCCATTAAGGAAAATGAGAGAAGCAGCTTTTGAAGTGGCGAGAGGAAAATTCGATACGAAGGTTCCCATCCTTACCCATGATGAAATTGGAGAACTGGCAACTGCCTTTAATCAAATGGGCAGACAATTAAAGTTTAATATGAATGCATTGAGTCAGGAGAAAGAGCAGCTTGCAAGTATTTTAAGTAGTATGGCTGATGGAGTTATTACTTTTAATCGGGACGGTACAATCTTGATAACGAATCCACCGGCTGACCGATTCCTTCAATATTGGTACTATGAAAAAGGCGGAATTCCGTCAGAGGTGGAAGCAATTCCATCCCAGGTAATGAACCTCTTCCAAAAAGCTGTGGATACTGAAAAGGAACAGGTGGGGGAAATCTCACTTCAAGGGCGTCATTGGGTTATTTTAGTGAGTCCGCTTTACAGTAACCAATTTATCCGTGGTGCCGTTGCTGTGTTAAGGGATATGACTGAGGAACGGCAGTTAGATAAGATGAGGAAAGACTTTATTGCTAACGTCTCTCATGAACTTAGAACGCCTATTTCTATGTTGCAAGGGTATAGTGAAGCAATAGTAGATGATATTGCAGAGTCTCAAGAAGAGAAAAAAGAAATGGCGAAGGTCATTTATGATGAATCGTTAAGAATGGGGCGCCTTGTTAACGAACTGCTTGATCTTGCGCGAATGGAAGCAGGACACCTTCAATTAACAATGGAAGAAGTGGAACTTTCTTCTTTTATCAATCGCATTATCCATAAATTCCAAGGCTTAGCAAAGGATAATGAAATTCAACTGATGGTAGAAATAGTTGAGGGTATTTCCACTGTATCATTTGACCCTGATAGAATTGAACAGGTCTTAACCAATTTAATTGATAATGCCATTAGGCATACCCCTAGAGGCGGTTTAGTTAAATTAAATGTTTCAAATGATGATCATGCAATAAAAATAGAAGTTAAAGATTCTGGGTCTGGAATTCCAGAAGAAGATTTACCATTTGTTTTTGAACGTTTTTATAAAGCAGATAAAGCGAGAACAAGAGGAAGAGCTGGAACCGGTCTTGGCTTAGCTATTGCAAAAAATATTATTGATGCCCATCGCGGGCATATCTCCGTCCAAAGTAAAATCGGTATAGGAACGACATTTTCCTTCCTAATTCCTCGAAAAAAGTAAGATTTCCAAATATCTTGCCGATTCTTCTTGATTCACGAGAAACATTACAGAGGCAAGAAGGTGAGTTGCTATTTTATGGAAAGCCCATTCGATTTGGATGGGCTTTTTTTATCAAATTGAATTTGATAAACAAATTATTATGGGGAATTACTTCCAGTAAATACCTTCCTTTTTGACAGAAAAAGGTCTATATTTAATAAAGAAGTAGCTGAATCTGGTATAGGGTGTAACCTTTTATACATATCTATCGACTATTATTAATGAACGGGGAGGGGAATTGATGGACTCCGTTTTCGATGAACTTTATCAAAAATATCATCATGACGTTTTTCAATTTCTATTTTATATGGTCAGAAATAAAGAACACGCAGAAGATCTTGTCCAAGAAGTCTATATTCGGGTATTTAAGTCTTATGATCGTTTTGAAGGAAAGAGTAGTGAAAAGACGTGGCTGTATTCGATTGCAAGAAACGTTGCTATCGACTTTTTTCGTAAACAAAAAGGCTGGAAGGAAAGAATACTAGAAAAATTTGATTGGTCAACCAATCAAGTGAAGGATGAGTATCCTATTCCAGAAGAAATGACTGTACAGCGTGAAGAAATTAAATGGGTGTACAGATGCCTGCAATACTGCACTATGGACCAAAGGGCAGTCATTATTTTACGCTATTTACAGGATTTATCTATCACAGAAACGGCCCAGGCATTGGGTTGGACCGAAAGTAAGGTAAAAACAACACAACACCGCTCCTTAAAGATTTTAAAAAGGCATATGGAAATGTTTTATGAAAAGGAGGGATTGTCTAGTGAAAAAGTCAGAGTGGAGCGATAGAGAAATTGAAGAGCTTTTGATGCAAATGCCTAAAATAAAGGACCATCGGAATCCTCGTGACATTTATCAAAATATTTCTCTAAAAAAGCGGAGAACGAAGACATGGGTGTTGCCAAGTTTGGCTACTGCAGCTGCAATACTACTTTTTTTCATTTTGGTCCCTAAATTAATGGTGGGTACAAATTCCTCTTCTGATAAACAAGTGGGAATGTCGAAAATAGAATCAGAGCAAAAGGATTCTGCTCAAAAGGATCATTCTACCGTTGCCTTAAAAAAAGAGGAATCTTCTCCAAATGAAAAGTCCATGTCAGGAACGGCTAAAAACGAAGTCATGTCAGCAAGTGCTGATAAAACAGCGATCTATACTGAAGATGTGGGAACCGGAAAGGTATTGACCTACTGGATTCCGGATCAACAAGCTCAAATCCTCATTCCTATTTCTACAGTAGTAGAGGCATCTAATAACAAATCATGGCTGACGATTTTTAATGAAAAAATGGCAAACTTAAATGAGGAAGAATGGGGTCTTACCGACTACTATCCTTTAAATATAACGATGAGTCTAAATTCGGATAATTCAACACTTCAAGTGGATCTTCCAGCTAATCATCAATACGGACAAGGATCAACCAATGAAACAAGTTTTATCAATGTAATCAATAAAGATATTTCGTCAAACAGCGATATTAAAAAAGTAAAATTTTCAACGAACGGTGAACCAGGAATTGAGTTGGGGAATTATGGGGTTAAAACAGAACTCAATATAAGTGCAGGTAAGAATCATGCCTTTTTCTTTTACTATCCAGAAGGAAGTAAAATTCCTTTCTTAACACCTTCGATCACAACGTATTCTGATATTAATACGGCTTTTGAAGCTATGAAGGCGGATCAAGCAGATTTGGGATTAACGGCTTCGCTTCCATCATTATTACCGATAAGTGATGTTTCTATTATGGATAAAACCTTAGTTGTATCATTTAAAGGGAATACAGTTCTGCAGGATAACCAAGAGACTGTCTATGCATTTGAGGCATTATTGTTAACTGCAAAGGATTTTGGGTTAGAAAAAGTTTTGGTTAAGGACTCATCACTAAAAGCACTAGGGCCATTTGATTTAACAAAAGAAAACCAGGTGCCGTTAGCACCAAATATGCGTGTATTACAATAAAGAAAAATCAACCACTTTTTGGTTGATTTTTTTTGTATAAAATTTCGGATTCCTCCATATTATAACAAGTATGTGTAATTACCTCTTCAAAAGCAATATGGTCTAAATACAATGGTTATTACATATTGTTGAGCAGAGGATCAGTTTAAGGAGGAAATGTAAGGAATGCGTGACTACATAAAAAGGTTTCTTATTGCCATAATTATGGGGCTATGTGTCAGTTTATTGTTTTTAGGTGGAAGGCATACTGAGGCAGCAGGTGCACCTGAAACAACTGGAGCAAAGGAGCACTGGATTTGGCCTTCTGATGGAGTAATATCCGATACGTATGGTACACGAAAGGGAAAACATAAAGGAATAGATATTGCTGGAAAAGTGGGTACCCCAATTCTCTCCGTTGAGGATGGGGTGGTTGTAAAATCCTATTTTTCTACTACATATGGTAATGTAGTTTTTATTAAACACCCAAGTAACTTTGTTACCGTTTATGCCCATCTTAACAATAGAAATGTGATAGCTGGTCAAAAGATTAAGCAGGGTCAAATAATCGGCAGAATGGGGAAAACAGGACAAGCTACAGGTCCTCACCTTCATTTTGAAACACACGAAATAGAATGGAGATATGACAAGAAATTTGCACTGGACCCGGAAGTTCTCCTAGGAAAAGCGGATGTTGGTGAATCGGTGCAAGCCGGGGTAGCTAGTATAGGTGATGTTTTAGAGGTGAGTTCACATTACCATCCAACTTCTGGACAGAAAAATAATGATACTTATATCGTTAAACAAGGTGATACCCTGTTTTCGATATCTAAGGAAAGGAATACATCAGTAGAAAAAATAAAAGAATTAAATCAGTTAACAACAGATTTGATACGACCTAAACAAGTATTAATTATTCAATAACTTAATTAGGCTGACTCAAACCAAAAGATTCATTTGAGCCAGCCTTTTTTTAATTATGTTACAAAAATACTAAATAAGAATCCTTTTACTTAACAAATGCTTCTTCCTCCTTTATAATTAAATTTGTAATTTAATATCGATCTATCTTCGGGGCAGGGTGAAATTCCCGATCGGCGGTATTGAGCAATTGCTCTAAGCCCGCGAGCCTTTATAGGCAGGATTTGGTGCGAGTCCAAAGCCGACAGTATAGTCTGGATGGGAGAAGATGGAGGTTCTGCGGACGTTCAAAAAATATACATTCATTGGACGTTTATTAAGCGTGCCTTTGTAAATCTCCCTCAAGTAAATAAACTTGAGGGTGTTTTTATTTCTTGAGGTCGTCTCTTTGCTGAACCTCTCTTCCTAACGTGATGGATCAAAAAGGAGAGAGGAAGATGGTAAAAATGAAGAAAACAAAGAAAATTAATGTAAAGGCGTATGTTTCAATTGGGATGTTAAGTAGTATAGCTTACTTGTTAATGCTATTAAATTTCCCATTACCGCTATTTCCAAACTTTTTATTTGTTGATTTCAGTGATATTCCTGCCTTGATTGCAGCGTTAATATTTGGGCCGGTTGCGGGAATATTAGTTGAGTTATTTAAAAACGTTCTTAATTATCTTGCGACGGGAAGCCAAACAGGAATTCCTGTTGGTCATATTGCTAATTTCCTAGCGGGAATTGTGTTTGTTTTACCAACCTACTATGTATATAACAGACTAAAAACGAAAAAGGGTATGACATTAGCACTTATCGCGGGCACTGTAATAATGGCTGTTGTGATGAGTATCTTAAATTATGTAATTATTTTACCCGCCTATACTGTCCTAATGGGATTCCCTGATATGCGTAATCTAGTAGTACCTGCTATACTTCCTTTTAATTTATTAAAAGGTATTATGATGTCGTTTATCTTTATGTTATTGTTTGTCAGAATGCAGGCATGGATTAATAAATTTTCTGTCATTAAAGGTGCATAATAAAAAACAAAGGTCCTGTTTAGGACCTTTGTTTTTTATTATTATTCCGAAAGGAAAACCCCTCCGATGTGGGAGGGGTAGTAGCTTAAGAATATCTTTTTAGCAAAATTTATTCAAATTTAGTTGGATTACCGTCAAATGGTTCTTCTGCAACTTTAATTGAATCTGTTGGGCAACCTTCGAATGCATCCATCATATCATCGATGAGTACATCTGGAATCTCAACGATACCTTCGTTATCATCAAGAGTTACAAATGCAATGCCTTCATCATCATAATCATAGATATCAGGTGCTGCTGCGCCACATGCACCACAAGCGATACATGTTTCCTTGTCAACAATAGTGTACTTTGCCATGAAAAAAACCTCCCAGTAAATTAACAAAAATATTCTTGCTGATTTCCATTATAATTGGAAACGCATTACTCATATCTATTGTAAAACTGTATGGTCAACTTTTCAATAGAAAAATGCTATTACAGCTTTGCATAGTTTAGGCGAAATTCTTAAACTTACTCATTTTTCAGCAACATGATCCAACATTTCGTGATAAAATAAAAATAGAAAAAATGGGTAATTTGTCGAATAATACAAGAAAAAGTGGTGGGGTGGAATGAATCAGTTAGAATCCATTATTCTACATTGCTTAAGGCAGTTAAATAGAGAACGGACAGTTTATTCCATCTTTCATTTGCTTAATGGAAAAAAGTCCTCACAAACGATACAAGATGCTCATTTATTTTCTTTAAAAAACTTTTTTGGTGTATATGAATCACTGTCTAGAGACCATTTTGAAGAAGAACTTAAATTTTTGGTTAACGAGAACAAGATCTTTATTTGTGGTGACCAGCGCTATTGCTTGACCACTGAAGGTGAGACGCTTCTAAGGAACAACCCTCCACCTTCATTTATGGATGGGTGGAATTATCAGTCGTTCACTAATTTGTTTTGGGAAAGACTTTCTTTATTTATTCAGGTTACATCTAATTTTGTATATGGTGAGACAAAATATACTCCCATACAAAAAAATAAAGACGTTCACCAATGGTTGAAAACGATTGTCAGGGAGATTAATGTGCCTAAGCAAGAAATGGGGAACGCTGTATTTTCTGAATTAGTCCATTGCTTTGAAAATAGTAAGGAAGTGGACCCGGCAATTTTAGTTTTTCGGTTAACAGGTTTTCAACAAATTGGTTTAACTCAACAACAGGCTGCAAAAAAGTTAAATATGGAAATACATGATTACCACATTCGATTTATTCATGTACTACATTACTTAATTCATAAGGTTAACCAAGATTCAGATCAATTAAGGATCTTACCATTGCTGATAAGAGACTTTAAGCATATAGATGAATTAACTCTTTCATCTAGGAAAACATGGAATCTTTTAGCACAGGGATATTCTCCTGAGCAAATCGCAGCTCTTAGACATTTAAAATTAAGTACAATTGAAGATCATTTTGTTGAATTTGCTTTACATGTTAAGGATTTTTCTATTGATTCATACGTAAGCAAAGAGCTGCAGGATGAGATTTTGTTCATTTCTAGAAAAGAAGATACGAGACAATTAAAGTTGATCAGGGACAAGATAAGAATAGCTTCATACTTTCAAATAAGATTAGTTTTAGCGAAATTTGGTGGTGAATCATGGAACTAGAGATTCTCTTGAAAAAATATTTTGGATATACTTCGTTTAAAACGGGTCAAAAAGAAGTTATTACATCTTTACTTGAAGGAAAGCACACCTTGGCCATGCTGCCAACAGGAACGGGAAAATCATTGTGTTACCAGTTGCCAGGTTATATTTTAAAAGGTCAGATCTTGATCATTTCTCCTCTGCTATCTCTAATGCAGGATCAAGTGGAGCAAATGAATCGGTTCGGTGAAAAAAGGGTTGTAGCCTTGAATTCGTTTCTTCCTATAGAAGAGAGAAACAAGGCAATACATCAGTTGAACAAATTTAAATTTATTTTTATTTCCCCAGAGATGCTGGGGATTTCAAATATACTAGGAAGGCTTCAACAACTTACTATTTCATTATTCGTGGTGGATGAGGCTCATTGTATATCGCAGTGGGGGTACGATTTTCGACCAGATTACTCCAAGCTTGGAGAGATACGCCATAGGTTAGGCAACCCTTTAACGTTAGCACTTACAGCGACTGCTACGAAGAAGGTGCGAGAAGATATTATTTCTTCATTAGCGTTAGACGAAGTCAATAAAATTGTATCAACCATTGATCGACCAAATATTGCATTCTATGTTGAAGAATTAGCTGACTATCGTGAAAAGCAGAAAAGAATTGTTGACCTTGTATCTAAATTGCAAAAACCTGGAATTATTTATTTTTCAAGTAAAAAAGCTGCCGAACAAATGGCATCTATACTTGGCGAAAAAGGTATCTGCCAGGCTATGGCCTATCATGGGGGATTGGAACAAAACACTAGAATTCTAATCCAACAACAATTTATTCATGGTCAACTTGATGTGATATGTGCAACAAGTGCCTTTGGAATGGGCGTAAACAAGGAAAATATTCGTTTTATCATTCATTACCACATGCCAATGCAAATGGAGTCATATCTTCAGGAGATTGGAAGAGCAGGACGTGATGGCGGCTCCAGTATTGCGATTCTGCTATACTCACCGGGCGATGAACAGCTACCTATCCAGCTATCAGAGGGAGAACTCCCTTCCCCCCAACAAATTGATTGGTTATTTCAGCAAGTTCAAACCGGACATAGTGACAAACTCGAATTAAACGAGAACTTGAGAGATTTTGGCGGCTTTTCTGAGATTCAGTGGCGAATAGTAGAGGAGTTTGTTAATCAGCCAAACCATCAGAATTTAAGCAAAGAGTCTTTACGTGAAAGAATGAAAGAGTTTGTTAATGAAAGGTTAACGGTTAAAAAAACGAATATATTTCAAATGAAGAAATGGATTGCATCGATATCATGTAGACGTGAAATGGTCATGCAATATTTTGATGAAATAATGACAACTGAGGTTTCCTTATGTTGTGACAGGTGTGGGCTTAATCTAGACCCTTACGAAATAACCCATAAACCATCGCTACAGGTACCTTGTGATGTCCACTGGAAGGATTATTTAGCCCAAATATTAATTAATTGTGAGATGAGTCAATGAAAAAGAAATATCATGAATTAATTGCGAGTTTAACAGATAGAGAATTGCTTCACCATTTATATTTAACCCAAATTATACTATTAGTCATTTCTCTCATTTTAGGGTTTCTGTTATTTGACCATTTCTCATTTTTAAATACTCTCGTTCTAAGAGACAATAACATATTTCTAATAGGTATACCTGCTGGCGTAGCTGTTGTTGTCATTGACCTTTTCTTAATGAGAACCTTACCGTCGTCCTATTATGATGATGGGGGACTAAATGAAAGAATCTTTAAAAATAAATCGATTCTTCATATCTTCCTGATTGCAGCAATTGTGGCTTTTAGTGAAGAGTTACTATTTAGAGGAATAATCCAAACAAAAGTGGGCCTATTAATGGCAAGTGTTATATTTGCTATTATCCATTACCGTTACCTTTTTAATTGGTTTTTATTTTTAAATATTGTCGTTCTTAGTTTTTTAATAGGAATTATTTATGACTATACGAATAACTTAGCTGTGACTATTATGATGCATTTTGTCATTGATTTTCTCTTGGGTGTATATATCAAATATAGACGTTCACCAATCGATGACTAACAAGAGGGGGCTCACCATGAATAAAGAAGAACCATACAGGGACCAAGCGGAAAGGTTAAAACAGCGTATTCAAAAAATAAATGAAACAGTAGAAGAATTTGGTGATGACTTACCGCCTAGAGAGCAGGTCCATCGTCAAAAGAAGAAAAAAACCAAGTGGAAGCTTAGATTTCCAGTCATTCGTCTTTTGGTTGTTTGCTTTATCCTCTTACCAATAATCATCTTCAGCGTTATATCCAACCGTGATAACGGTAAAAAAATAATGGGGTCAGAAAAAGCTACTACTGAATCCGTTGGGTATGAAACGATTAATCTTAAAAATAATGAAAATGATGATAGTAATAATGAATCCAAAAAGCTAGAAGAAAGTAAACAAGTGGATACTAATGTAAATAGTACGGAGGAGAAAGGTGAGGATTCTGTCGTTGGAGAAACTTATAATCAAAACAGCCAGACAAATACTCCAAGTCAGCCTGCTAGTACAAATTCAGTTTCGACTGAACAGCAACAAACCGATAAAAACAGTAGTACTCCAATAGAGACTAAAAAAACAGAACCTACCACAAAAATTATATATCATAAGGTTAAAGCTGGAGAGGGCTTGTACCGAATTTCAATGAATTATTACCACTCTCAAGAAGGCATTGAAATAATAAAGAAGGCAAATCATTTAACTAGTGAAAATCTTTATGCTGGTCAAGTCTTAAAAATTCCTTTAAACAACTAACCGACCATACCGATGGTCGGTTTTTTGCTACTAAAAAATCATATTTTGAGGGACAAGTTCATAAGTATATAGGGAGAAATGGGGGGATAAGAATGGATTCTCCGATCCAAGTCATAGAACATACTGACCAAGCAACCAAACAAATGTTAGAAAACGTAAGAAAGCGGAAAAAAAAGTTTGATGATACGAAACGCTGGCATTATTTTTCGATATATTTAACCCTTACCTTTGCATTAATTTTTATTACTTATTTTTATATGACCATATATGAGCATTTTTCTTACTCGTTTTTAGCTGTATTATCTGCAACAATAAATGATACATATAGTGTGTATCTCTTATCAATTGTGCTCATTGGACTTGGGGCGATGAATTTGTTGAAACAGCAAAAAGATAAAAAGGAAAAGGAATATCAGGAGCTAAGATGTGAGATTGTGGATCGGAGCAAGGACTTATGGAAAAAAGAAGAGGAATGGAAGAATCGTCATGTAGTGTTTGAAATGATGAAAAAGAAATACGATATTAATCTATATCACGAAAAAAAATAAGGAGCAGAGCAACATCTGCTCCTAGTTGAATTAAAAGAATTTTTTCTTGTCGCGTTCTTCTTTTAGTATTTCCACAGCTTCACGGAAACGAAGGGAATGAACAATCTCACGTTCTCGTAAAAAACGAAGACTATCATTAATATCAGGATCGTCGCTAATATTTATTAGCCATTGATAAGTAGCGCGAGCTTTTTCTTCTGCAGCAATATCCTCATACAGGTCTGCAATAGGGTCACCTTTTGCTGTAATATAAGTTGCTGTCCATGGTACTCCTGCTGCATTATGATAGTATAAAGCGCTGTCATGGTCCACATAATGTTCACCTAATCCAGCTGCTTTTAATTGTTCTGGAGTTGCATCTTTTGTTAATTTATAAACCATAGTGGCAATCATCTCGAGGTGAGCGAATTCTTCCGTGCCGATATCAGTAAGGAGCCCAATTACCTTATCAGGAATTGTATATCTTTGGTTTAAATACCGGAGTGCAGCTGCAAGTTCTCCATCTGCACCTCCATACTGCTCAATTAAATATTTTGCTAATGTTGGGTTACACGTACTGACACGAACAGGATATTGCAGTTTTTTTTCGTAAATCCACATTAAATTCTCACCCTCCTTTTATCTTCCGCTTTTATACTTGCCAAGGCCATGGTGTATCGTCCCAATTCCATGGATAGGCTGAGTAACTGTTTCCGTATTGTAATAGTGGACCAAATTGACTTTCAAAAGCTTTTTTCAATCGTTTTCTTTCTTTAGCGTAATGATTAAATTGGTTAATTGCTTCAAGGTCGTCATTATGTGTGTCTAAGTAAAGGGTTAGTTCGACTAAAACAAAGTCAACTGCTTGGAGTTGTTCCATTAATTGATAATATTCAGCAGGCAACTGGGTCATGTTGGTAAACCCCCTTGCTCTTTTTCTCTTGCATTAAAGTAAGGGTCATAAAGATCTTTCCATAAGGTTCCAGCTCTAAGTGCTTCTAGTGGAGAAAATTGTGGAAGATTTGGTGGTTGGAATCCCATATATAAATGAGGTGGGGTGGAATAGGTTTTTTCAAGTATTGGATTGCAAGGGTCATAAGGACTCGCGTAAGGATGGTAAGTTTTAAAATGAGTATTCATTGTGGCCCTCCCTATATTTAACATCACTTAATCTTATGAATTAATTATTGATTCATGACATAAAACTTAAGATATAAAAAGGGATTTATTAGATGTATGTAGAAATATTAAGAAGAATGGATAATTATTTTGAGGTGATGGGAATTGTTCGTAAAAAATATAATGATACCAAAGCATGAGTGTTTTACTGCACAGGAAGATGTGACATTGAAAGATGCTCTGGAAATGTTAGAAACGCATCAAATTGACGGTTTACCCGTTTTACGTGGGGATGAATATTTAGGAGTTACGACTCGATATAATATCTATGAAAGCTACTTCCTATCAAATAAAGATAAAGAAGAGTATTTAAACACAACTTGTGTGAAAGATGTTCTATCCCATCAAGGTAAATTTCTACAAGGTGGAGAAATCTATGAGAAAACTCTAATTGATCTTAAGGACTTCCCTTTGATGGCAGTAGTGGATCTAAATAAAAAGTTTCTCGGTGTGGTTACACGTTCTGATGTTATAAGTTCATTTGAAAGTGCTTTTGGTGTAAATCGTCCTGGTGTTAGAATTGCATTTACCTCAGTGGAGACTGAAGGACGAATTGCGAGACTATCTGAAATTGCCCATCACTTCCATGAACATATCATTTCACTCGTAACGTTTGATGAAACAGATAAACTAGTGAGAAGAATCGTAATGAAAATTGAAAAGAAGGATAACATTGATAAGTTTACGAAGAAGCTCGAGGAACATGGCTTCAGAATTTTAAGTATCCAAGAAATCTAATTCATTAATAAGTAAAGAATCCTATTCCCTCTCATACATTTTATATGGGAGGGATTTTCATGTTTTCTAAGGCAGGAATGATGCTGATTTCGTTTTTATGCGGTTACCTAATAATTCAATGGACTACTATCACACATCCTTTTGTCGTATCAGATTTTTTAGTGGGTCTTGTTGTTAATCCGCTGAAGTTTTTCCTTGCATCGATATCTCTATTTATTGGTGTCATTATTTCAGGAAGGCAAATTCGACTAATTCTTGCAACGAAAAGAATGGGGAAACAACATAAATATTTAAGATTGATTCTTTATCCTGAATTTATCGGGCTTTTCGTAATTTTCTTTTTCCTGTTTCACTTGGGCTGGGAACAGACACTTGTTTTTTTTAGTTTAAGTATTGTTTATGGTATTATTTCCGTAAAACAATAAGACAGAAATGGGGAAAAATAATGATTATTTCTTTGGTTGCCCTAGGTACCCTAGGGGCATGCCTGCTTGCATATATGGTACGGGAAGCTTTTCAAAACAGAGTTTTGAGGCACGAATTGTATTTTCAAGACTTTCCAGAATCCTTAGGAAAGGTTTCACTCTTTTTTATTTCGGATATACACAAGAGAACGATCTCAGACTCTATTATTAAAGAGGTTATGGGAAAAGCAGATTTTGTGGTAATTGGTGGTGACTTAACAGAAAAAGGAGTTCCTTTTGATAGGGTAAAAGCTAACCTTTTGAAGTTAAAGCAACTAGGGCCAGTATATTTTGTTTGGGGTAATAATGATTATGAAGTGGATTACCATGAATTAGATGCGATTCTGTTAGATGTAGGTATTAAAGTGTTAGATAATACTGCTGTCACTTTTGAATCAAGATTAGGAGAGAAGTTGTGTCTATTGGGTGTTGATGATCTTAATCAAAATAGAGACCGGTTAGATTACGCTCTTCAGGATGCAGATGAAAATAGTTTTAAAATATTAGCTTGTCATTATCCAAATATCATCGAGAAGCTCCTTCCTGAGTATGGTATTAGGTTAGTGTTATGTGGGCATACCCATGGGGGGCAAATACATATATTAGGATATAGTCCATACGAAAAAGGCGGCATTAAACAGTTTGGGCATACCACACTCTTCATAAGTAACGGTTATGGAACGACTGCTTTGCCATTAAGATTAGGAGCGCCTGCTGAGACTCATCTTATTACATTAAGTAAAGGTAATTAAATTGGATTAATGTAGACAATTCACCAATAAACCCACGGGGCATACATTGAAAATAAGAGTTATGTCACGGCAGGGGGCAAAAGCATGCGCTTAGAACGCTTAACGGCCAATAAAATAAAGATTTTTTTAACCTCTGACGATTTATTCGAAAGAGGTCTTTCAAAAGAAGACATATGGAAGGACTCAAGCAAATGGAATCAACTCTTCCACGATATGCTGGAAGAAGCAAGTGAGGAGTTTGATGTGGATATACAAGGCTCTGTAGCAGTAGAGATTTTCTCCCTTCAGGCTCAAGGTATGATATTGATTATTACTGTTGATGAGGTAAAAGATGATGATGATTTATTATATGACGGGTATATAGAAATGCAGGTTCGGCTGGAAGGCTGTGAGGACCTATTATATGAGTTTAAAGAATTTGAGGATATAATTGGTCTTACACAAAGATTAGCCCTTGCAGATATTAAGGGAGGAAGCCTATATGCATGGCATAACCGTTATTATCTAGTAATGGACCAGGTGGAGGCACCGAAGAAAGAAATTGCAGCCTGCATATTATCAGAATTTGGGAATCCCTCTATCGTAAGTACACATGTGTTGGCCGAGTATGGAAAACAAATCATTGAAGATACAGCTGTGGAAACTATAATCCACTATTTTAAATAACATTATATTGATATTTTTTCTAGGGGCTCAGGCCCCTTCCTGTATTTATGGACTTTAAGATTATCTAAAATGGGAGTAGAATTTTTTGAGAATCCCTATTAAAATAATAATGACAGCGTTTACATGTTTGAAAAATAAATTATATTAAATGTACATTTTTCATCTTGCATAAATCATTTAAACGTGTATACTTGTCTCTGAAAGCGGACAACATTCGTAAAAGCGATTTCTTAGGAGGATTACAAATGGTAGCTGAGAAAGCTAATGAAAAAACTAATCAAGAGGGAAATCATGATGTTTTAAAATCAACTCAGACGGTTATACATAAGGCCCTTGAAAAGTTAGGTTATCCTGAAGAAGTATATGAACTCTTGAAAGAACCGTTGCGCATGATGACAGTAAAAATTCCAGTTAGAATGGACGACGGTTCTATTAAAATATTTACTGGCTATCGTGCACAGCATAATGATGCAGTTGGACCAACCAAAGGTGGGATTCGATTTCATCCTGGAGTAACTGAAACAGAGGTGAAAGCCCTTTCCATTTGGATGAGTTTAAAATGTGGAATAGTTGACCTTCCATATGGTGGAGGTAAGGGTGGTATCGTTTGTGATCCACGTGATATGTCCTTCAGAGAACTTGAAAGATTAAGCCGTGGATATGTACGAGCAATCAGCCAAATTGTTGGGCCAACAAAAGATATTCCAGCTCCAGACGTGTTTACGAATTCGCAAATTATGGCTTGGATGATGGATGAATACAGCCGAATCGATGAATTTAACTCCCCTGGTTTTATTACAGGTAAACCGCTTGTACTAGGTGGATCACATGGACGTGAATCTGCAACTGCAAAAGGGGTTACTATTTGTATACGTGAGGCGGCTAAAAAGAAAGGTATCCAAATTGAAGGTGCTAAGGTAGTTGTCCAAGGTTTTGGAAATGCTGGAAGTTACCTGGCAAAATTCATGCATGATGCCGGAGCCCTTGTAGTTGGTATTTCTGATGCTTATGGAGCATTATACGATCCAAATGGTTTGGATATAGATTATCTCTTAGATAGACGCGATAGCTTTGGTACGGTTACAAAATTATTCAATAATACCATAACAAATAAAGAATTGCTTGAGCTTGAATGTGATATCCTTGTTCCGGCTGCTATCGAAAATCAAATTACTGCTGAAAATGCTCATAACATCCGTGCAGGCATTGTAGTAGAAGCTGCAAACGGTCCAACGACTCTGGAAGCTACGGAAATTCTTACCGAACGTGGAATTTTACTTGTCCCTGACGTCCTTGCATCAGCAGGTGGTGTAACAGTCTCTTACTTTGAGTGGGTTCAAAATAACCAAGGATATTACTGGTCAGAGGAAGAAGTAGAAGAAAAACTTGAAAAAGTTATGGTTAAATCCTTTAAAAGTATTTATGATACAGCTCAAACCCGTCGTGTAGATATGCGTCTTGCCGCTTATATGGTTGGGGTTCGAAAAATGGCTGAAGCAAGCCGCTTCAGAGGTTGGATCTAAATTAAACCATTTATTCTTGAAAGACATAAAGAAATCTCCTATCATTATACGGTAGGAGATTTTTTAATTTATTATTACTTTTTTGCATATAATTTGTTTTTTTAAGGAGATGTACTAAGTTGGAATTAGAAGACATCATTATTATTGGTGGAGGCCCATGTGGATTAGCTGCTGCTATCTCCCTTCAAGAAATTGGGAAAAAACCATTAATCATTGAAAAGGGGAATCTAGTCAATTCCATTTATCATTACCCGACACATCAAACCTTTTTTAGTACAAGTGAAAAATTAGAGATTGGTGAAGTCCCCTTCGTAACGGACACCTATAAGCCCAAAAGAAATCAAGCGCTTGTATACTATCGGGAGGTTGCCAAGCGGAAACAATTACGGATTCATTCATTTGAGACCGTCACTAAAGTTTTAAAGGATGGAGAATTTTTTCAAGTTGAAACAAGTAAAGCGACGTACAGTGCGCGTTACGTCGTCGTAGCAACAGGTTATTATGACCATCCGAATTATATGAATGTACCAGGTGAAGACCTTCCAAAGGTTTTTCATTATTTTAAGGAAGCACATCCATACTATGACAAAGATGTATGTGTTATTGGAGGGAAAAACTCCAGTGTTGACGCTGCAATCGAGCTAGTAAAAGCAGGTGCAAGGGTTACTGTTTTATACCGAGGAGAGAGTTACTCTCCAAGTATTAAACCATGGATTCTTCCTGAATTTGAATCTTTAGTTAAAAACGGTATCGTTAAGATGGAGTTTCAGGCTCATGTGAAAGAAATTTCGGAGAATCATCTTGTTTATATAAAGGATGTTAAGGAAAATACAATTCCTAATGATTTTGTATTTGCTATGACAGGATATCATCCAGACCATCTATTCTTGAAGAAAATGGGTGTTCAAATTGATGAGGAAACTGGTCGTCCAATCATTAATCAAGAAACAATGGAAACAAATATTGATGGGATCTATATCGCAGGTGTTATTGCTGCAGGAAATAATGCCAATGAAATCTTTATTGAAAATGGTAGATTTCATGGAGGTCAAATTGCAAGTTCAATTGTAGAAAAAGAAGCCAAAGGGTGAGTGCGAATGAAAAAGGTGGTTTTATTAACAACTGGTGGGACAATTGCAAGTAAGCCAAATAAGGATTCAGGAAAATTAGCTTCAGGTGCAATTACAGGTGAAGAACTAGCTTCGATGTGTAATTTACCAAATGATATTGAGGTGATAGTAGAGTCTGTCTTCCAAAAAGCTAGTATTCATATTACTTTTGACGATTTAATTGTCCTAAAGAATAAAATTGAGGAATATTTTAAAGATGAAACAGTTTCTGGTGTAGTCGTTACACATGGAACGGATACAATGGAAGAAACAGCCTATTTCCTTGATTTAACCATTGATGATTCCAGGTCTGTTGTTGTAACCGGGTCACAGCGTTCTCCTGAGGACTTAGGAAGCGATGTATATATTAATATGAGGCACGCTATTTATACTGCTTGTTCCCATGATTTACATGATGCAGGAACTGTTGTAGTTTTTAATGAACGAATTTTTGCAGCGAGATATGTAAAGAAAGAACATGCATCAAATATTCAAGGATTCAATGCATTTGGTTTTGGTTATTTAGGAATCATTGATAATGATCAAGTTCATGTGTTCCAAAAACCAATTAAGCGAGAATATTTTAATATTCAATCCGCTGTTCCTCAGGTTGAAATCATTAAATGCTACATTGGAGCAGATGGGAAGTTTATTAAGGCTGCGCGAGAAGCAGGGGTTGCGGGAATTGTCCTTGAAGGAGTAGGACGTGGTCAAGTGGCCCCACAGATGATGGAAGAAATAGAAAAATCAATTGCAGAGGGTATTAAGTTAGTGATTACAACAAGTGCAGAAGAAGGCGCAGTGTATACCACTTATGATTATGAAGGTAGTGCCTATGACCTTTATAAAAAAGGAGTAATCCTTGGCAGTGACAATGATTCGAAAAAGGCAAGAATTAAATTGGCAGTCGCCATGGCAAGTGGATTGAAAGATATTCATTTTTAAAAAATGATTCTTTCATTTTCTTTATATAGGTTCCATGTTACGATAAAGAAAACGGATTTGAAAAGAGGTTCATCATGCTTGGAATATTATCAGCCGGGATTGCACCCGGACTGGCCTTACTAAGTTATTTTTATTTAAAAGATGAATACGACTCAGAGCCGATCTCGTTTGTTCTTCGGACTTTTTTATATGGAGCACTTCTTGTGTTTCCTATTATGTTTATTCAACATGTGCTTGAAACAGAGCACTTATTAAAATCTGATTTAATTAATGCCTTTTTAAGTTCAAGTCTACTTGAAGAATTTTTTAAATGGTTCATCATTTTTTATGCAGTATACCAACATGTCGAATTTGACGAACCGTTTGATGGGATTGTTTATGGTGTTGCCGTTTCTCTAGGATTTGCTACCGTAGAAAATATTTTCTATCTTTTGGCAAACGGGATTGAGCATGCAGTCACCCGTGCTCTTCTTCCAGTTTCTAGTCATGCTCTTTTTGGGGTTATTATGGGCTTTTATATTGGGAAGGCCAAGTTTACAGAAGGAAATAAAGTAAAATGGGTGATTCTGTCGCTATTATTGCCTTTTCTTCTTCATGGATCTTACGATTTTATTTTAATTTCTCAAGAACATTGGCTGTTTATTATTTTTCCATTCATGATTTTCCTATGGTGGTTTGGATTAAGGAAAGTGAAAAAAGCAAAAATTCTAAGTGCTACACATATGAAAAAACAATATTCAGTTCAGAAAACCCTTCATCCCTGAAGGGTTTTTTATTTTATTTGCGTTAATTGGAATAAAAACACCAAGAAAACAAAAAATAGGGTTACTGCTAAAAAGATTCAAAATGGGGGTTATTATTCCATGTTAAAGAAAAAAAACCTGATCAAATGCTTCCTAGTTATCTTTTTCTTTACAATGCCATTTTCAATTATGGTTAATCAGAGGGTCCAGGCTTTTTCCAATCAGGTTATTCAAAAAGGAGCTGTTGGAGATGATGTCATTGAGTTGCAATCCAGGCTTCAATATATTGGCTACTATAATGGGAAAATTGATGGGGTATTTGGATGGAGTACATATTGGGCTTTAAGAAACTTTCAATATGAATTCGGGTTACCAATTGATGGGTTGGCTGGAGCTGAAACCAAAGTCAAACTTGCTAAAGCTAGTAAATACAATGAGCAATTTGTTAAGAAGCAAATCAACAGTGGGAAAAAGTTTTCCCATTATGGTGGAGTGGATTTAAGTAAGCAAAAAGCACCAAATTCAAACGCACCGACAAAAAAGGCTCCAGCAAACAAAACACCTGCTAAGGCCCCAACAAATAATGCAACATCTAAGGCACCTGCACCTAAAGCGGCAGCACCCAAGGCAGCGGCACCTAAAAAACCTACTGCAGCCAATACGCCAAATGGCTTTTCACAAAACGATATTAGGTTAATGGCGAATGCTGTACACGGAGAATCAAGGGGAGAGCCTTACATCGGTCAAGTTGCTGTAGCGGCTGTAATCCTAAACAGGGTCAATAGTTCAACATTCCCAAACACTGTTTCTGGTGTGATATTTGAGCCAGGGGCATTCACTGCCGTAGCTGATGGGCAAATTTGGTTAACTCCAAATGAAAGTTCGAAGAAAGCTGTTATGGATGCAATAAATGGATGGGACCCAACGGGTGAAGCGTTATACTATTTTAACCCAGACACGGCTACGAGTGGATGGATTTGGGGGAGACCTCAAATTAAGCGAATCGGGAAACATATTTTCTGTAAGTAGAGAGGTGAATAGAATTGATTAGAGGAATTTTAATAGGAATACTCGTCATAGGAGTAGCGGGAACAGCATATTGGGGGTACCAAGAGCATCAAGAGAAAAATGCAATTCTTTTAAATGCAGAAAATAACTATCAACGAGCATTTCACGAACTTACCTATCAAGTTGACTTATTGCATGATAAAATCGGAACGACTTTAGCTATGAATTCTAGAAATTCTCTCTCCCCGTCATTAGCAGATGTATGGAGAATAACTTCAGAAGCACATAGTGATGTTGGTCAACTTCCGTTAACCTTACTTCCGTTTAATAAAACAGAAGAATTCTTAGCGAAAATCGGCGATTTTAGTTATCGAACAGCCGTAAGAGATTTGGATAAGGAACCTTTGTCGAATGAGGAATATAATACTCTAAAGAAGTTGTATAAACAGTCAGGTGATATTCAAGACGAACTTAGAAGTGTTCAGCACATGGTTTTGAAAAACAATCTTCGTTGGATGGATGTTGAACTAGCATTGGCTTCTGGAAAAGAAAAGACCGATAATACGATTATTGATGGATTTAAAGCGGTTGAAAAAACTGTAACAGGATATGATGAATCAGATCTAGGGCCTTCCTTTGCTAACATGCAACTAAAGGATGAAAATTTTAAGAAAATAAAAGGTAAAACTATTACACGTGATGAGGCAGTGAAAATAGCCAAAAAGTATATGAAATTTGATGGGAATGCAGTTGTTAAGGTAACTGAGAACGGGAAAGGCTCGAATTATGGTTTTTACAGTGTTTCTATAAAAAATAAACAAACCGGTCAAGAATCTAGTATGGATATTACTAAAAAGGCTGGGCATCCAATTTGGTTTATTAATAACAGGGACATTAAAAAGCAAGTTATAAGTTTGAATGATGCTGGTAATAAAGCGGCTGCTTTTTTAAAGGAAACCGGGTTTGAAAATCTAGAGGTATTTGAAAGTACTCAATATGATAATATTGGTGTATTAAACTTTGTGACAAATATTAATGGGGTTAGAATTTACCCTGAGGCTGTAAAGATAAAAGTTGCCTTGGACAATGGCGATATCATTGGTGTATCTGCCGATGAATATTTAAAGTCATTCCAAACCAGGAAAATTGAGAAACCATCTATAACAATGGAACAAGCCCGCAGCAAGGTAAATCCAAATTTAAAGGTTATGGAAGACAGGCAGGCTATGATTGTCAATGACCTTAATCAGGAAGTGTTGTGCTATGAGTTCCTTGGAACACTTGGAAACGATACGTATCGGATTTTTATAAATGCAAAGAGTGGGGTAGAAGAAGAAGTAGAAAAGTTAAATAATGCGGAGGCAGTCTACGAGGATGTTCTATGAGGAAAAGCTTTGCTTTTCCTCATTTTCTATAAGAATAAAAAAATTGAATCGCTCCAATACTATATTTATACAGGTACTGGAGTGGTGTGAATGAAAAAAGTTGAGCAATTATTAATGAAAGTGGTTATTATTCAGTTCATATTCCTATTTTTATCACAACTATTTTTTCATCAAATGGATATCTTTCCGGAAATTAAGCAATTAACTAAATATGAAGGTGTAAATGAGAATACATTTACAGATATTCTCCAAACCTTTCAAGGAAAATAAAAAAGCAGGCAACTGCTTTTTTTTTTTGCATGTTAAACTTGCCTGTTGATTTCCGCTCCAGGCACGAGCGGTTCGTGGGTATTTCGGCGAGCCTCCTCGGAGAAACGCGCCTGCGGAGTCTCCCCTGAACCATACTCCCACAGGAGTCTTCGTGCCTTCCGCTCCAATCAACAGGGTGTATAAATCAATACTTTATTTTAATAAAGCCATTTTTATATGAAATTTATCCATTTTTAAATTGTAAAAAAAAGAGGCATTTCTTCATCTTGTGGTAAAATAAGTAGAAGAGAAATCTAGACGATCATGATGGCCATATTAGGAGGATTTATGGAAAAGAAATTATCAATAGCAATTGACGGCCCTGCTGCAGCCGGAAAAAGTACAGTAGCAAAAATTGTAGCGGAAAAGCTTTCTTATATTTATATTGATACTGGTGCTATGTACCGGTCATTAACATATAAAGCTCTAATGAACCATGTTAACTTAGAAGATGAGGTTTCCTTATTGGACACGCTATTATCATCTACCATTGATTTACAACCCTCTGAAACAGGGCAATTAGTGTATTTAGATAATATGAATGTTACAGATGAAATTCGCTCTGCAGAAGTGACTAATTCTGTTTCATATGTTGCAATTCATGAGCAAGTTCGTAAAGAAATGGTTAGAAGGCAGCAAGAATTTGCTGTCGGTGGTGGTGTAGTGATGGATGGACGTGATATCGGAACTCATGTACTGCCAAATGCAGAATTAAAAGTATTCCTGCTTGCAAGTGTTGAGGAAAGAGCAATACGTCGTCACAATGAAAACATGCAAAAGGGGTACCCCTCAGACTTAGAAAAATTGAAGGAAGAAATTGCACTAAGAGATAAGATTGACTCAGAGAGAGAAGTAGCACCTTTGAAAAAAGCTGATGATGCAATCGAAATTGACACAACCTCTTTGACCATCCCTGATGTAGTAGAAAAAATTATGGCTCTGGTGCACGAAAGGATTGGTTAATTGTGACGTTTTATGATTTTGCAAAGTCGGTAGTTTCCGGGGTTTTTAAACCTTGGTATAGAATTGAAGCTATTGGGGTAGAGAACTTTCCTAAAGAAGGGGGAGTTCTACTTTGCTCCAATCATATTCATAATTTTGATCCTATTGTGGTAGGTATTATGGCCCCACGTCCTGTTCACTATATGGCGAAAGAAGAGATCTTCCGTGTCCCTGTTTTAGGAAACGTTGTTCGTAAATGTAATGCTTTTCCTGTAAAAAGAGGTTTTGGCGATCGAGAGGCATTGCGCGCAGGATTAAAAGTTTTAAAAGAAGGGAATGTATTCGGCCTTTTTCCTGAGGGGACAAGGAGTAAAACCGGGGAACTAAGAAAAGGACTTTCTGGTGCAGGCTTTTTTGCTTTAAGGTCTGATGCTTTTGTGTTACCATGTGCAGTAATTGGTCCATATAAAAGTTTTAATAAATTGAAGGTAGTATATGGTAAACCAATTGATATTAGTGAGATGAGAGCTACTAAAGCTTCAGCTGATAAAGTGACTGAATTAATTATGTCAGAAATTCAAAAGCTATTAGATGAGCATCAATAGGTTCTGCTTGACAAAATAGCCTATTTGTAAGAAGTTAATAAAAAGGGATTTTTTTTGAATATTCTTTTCTTTTGCGTTGTTTTATATGTGGTGATTACTGTGTGGTATTCACCAGATCATATATAGACTTTTCAGTAAATGGATTAAGGAGGAATACATAATGGCTGAAGAACTAAATCAAGTAGAAGTGAAAAGCTTTGAAGTTGGAGAAAAAGTAACAGGACAAGTTACTAAAGTGGAAGAAAAACAGGTGTTAGTAGCTATTCAAGGAAGTAAGCTTGATGGAATTATTCCGATTAGTGAACTCTCTAGCCTGCATATTGAAAAAGCAACTGATGCAGTGGCAGAAGGTGAAGAATTAGAATTAGAAGTTTTAAAGGTTGAGGAAGAGGCATTAATCCTTTCAAAAAGAAAAGTAGATGCAGAGAAAGCATGGGAACAATTAGAAAAACAATTTCAAAGTGGCGAAGTATTTGAAACAGAAGTGAAGGACGTTGTAAAAGGCGGTCTTGTCGTAGATCTTGGAGTTCGTGGATTCGTCCCTGCGTCATTAGTGGAGGCACACTTTGTAGAGGATTTCAGCGATTATAAAGGACGAAAGTTAACGTTTAAAATTGTTGAACTTGATAAAGAAAAGAATCGCTTAATTCTCTCTCATCGTGCTGTTATAGAGGAAGAAAAGGGAAAACAAAAGCAAGATCGTATTAGCTCATTGCAAGTTGGTCAAGTGATTGAAGGTACTGTTCAAAGGATTACAGATTTTGGAGCATTCGTAGATATTGGTGGAATTGATGGTCTTGTTCATATTTCTCAATTATCGTACGAACACGTGGATAAGCCAACTGATGTTGTTCATGAGGGTCAAAAAGTTGAAGTGAAAGTCTTAAGTGTAGATCGAGACAATGAAAGAATTTCCCTTTCCATCAAAGAGACTTTACCTGGACCATGGTCAAATATTTCCGAGAAGGCACCAAAAGGAAGTACTTTAGATGGGGTAGTAAAGAGATTAGTTTCTTATGGAGCTTTCGTAGAGGTGTTCCCTGGCGTAGAAGGTCTTGTTCACATTTCCCAAATTGCTCATAAACATATTGGTACACCACACGAGGTATTAAAAGAAGGTCAAGAAGTGAAAGTAAAAGTCCTTGATACAAATGAACAGGATCAAAGACTATCACTAAGCATTAAAGAACTGCTTGAAAAAGAAGTTGAGGAAAACCTTGATTATGAACTTCCAGAAGAGTCAAAAGGCTTCCAATTAGGTGAAGTAATTGGCGACAAATTAAAGAATCTAGGAAAATAATGGTGATATAAAGTGTCTAGATCGGAAAGAAAATGGGATCACATTCGCTTTGCTTTGCAAAAAGGACAAAACAATTTATCTCTTTTTGATGATATTAAATTTATTCATCAAAGCTTACCGGATATCCGTGTGTCCGATGTTCGATTAGACCACTCAATTGGCGAACTTTCTTTAAGTTCGCCAATTTTTATCAATGCGATGACTGGTGGCGGTGGGGATAAAACCTATCGGATAAACAAAGAACTGGCAATGGTAGCTAATCATACCGGGGTGGCAATAGCAGTTGGTTCGCAAATGTCTGCAATCAAAGATAAAAGCGAGCGTTATACATATGAAATTGTGAGGAAAGAAAACCCAAAAGGGATAGTCTTCGCAAATCTAGGCAGTGAAGCAACAGTAGAAAATGCTAAAACCGCAGTCAATATGCTTGAGGCAGATGCATTGCAAATCCATTTAAATGTTATCCAGGAACTTACAATGCCTGAAGGAGATCGAGATTTTTCGGGTGCATTAAAAAGAATTGAAGCCATTAATAAATTTGTGGGAGTTCCGGTAATTGTCAAAGAGGTTGGTTTCGGGATGGCTAAAGAAACTGTCGAATCTCTTTTCTCTATAGGTGTAGCGGCGGTTGACGTCGGTGGTTCTGGAGGGACAAATTTTGCGGAAATTGAAAGCAAACGCCGTGAAAAAGCACTCCCATTCTTTCACCAATGGGGCATTCCTACATCCATATCTATTATTGAAGCTGCTTCTATCAAGAATGCTGCAATCATTGGCTCGGGGGGATTTTTAAATTCTATTGATTTGGCTAAGGGATTAGCGATAGGTGCAAATGCTATCGGGTTTGCAGGCCATTTTTTACGAATCCTAGTAGAAAATGGAATCGAAGCCTTGCAAAATGAAATAGAATCCCTCCACCATGAATTAAAATTGATTATGACTGCTTTAGGGGCAAAGTCCATTACAGACCTACAAAAAGCACCTCTCATGATTTCAGGTGAAACCTTCCATTGGCTTAGCCAAAGGGGAATAGAAACGAAACATTTTAGCCAGCGTTCGATAAAATAAAGCTCTCGCAACCGCGAGAGCTTTTTCTCTTTCTTTTGATTATCTTTTACCGTCGTTTAATCCACGTGCTTCTTCAGGAGTGGATAGCTTTGTTGCACCTGGGTAGTGTAATGCCTGGTCACGATCTGATTCCACTCTTCTACTTGCTTTTAATTTTTTTTCTTGGCGGTCTTTTCCCATGATTCACACCTCCTCTTAATAAGATGATACACATTGGAAATATTATTCGAGGAAGTATGAAAGTACATAAAGATTACCAATAATGAAAATAATAGGAGGTGTGTGGAAATGGAAGGGGCAATGTTTTATTGGATTTGTTGGTCATTTTGGGTGTACCTAACGTTTATTTTAGAGAGACATCATCCATATCGATTAAAGCTTTCAGTATTTATTCTACTTTTAATCATATCTTCCAATTTTCATTTTTCTTTTGCTGAAGTTGAATTTTATTTAAGCGGTTTTTATTTATTAATCATATCTTATGCCTTGATCAGTCAGGAAAAAATAGGAGCTATTTTCTATTATTTTATCTGTTCATTTATTGTTTCAATGGCGTATGTGACCTTTCATTTGTTTGAGATTTTTGATCCCATTTGGATCATCTTTAAAAAAGAGTGGATGATGGGTATATGCTTTGGCTATTTAGCGATTTTGCTGCAAAAAACACTAAAAGGTCGATTAATAATTATTTTAGCTGGGACCATGCAGGGGGAATTTTTATACGCATATATCCTAAGTAAATATCAGTTTCCATATGAGATCGGTGCATTTCAATATTTGGATGTATGTGCATTAATCTCTGCTTTACTGGTTGGTTGGAGTATTATTGAAAATGCTGGTGCTTTTTTACAAAATCAATTTCATTTTTTTGAAAAAGGGAAACAAAAATCGTCATGAATTGATTTCATGTTAAGCTTTCCATTGCGGGAAAGGATTAACATTTGTTAAAATAATAAAGTTAGGCCCTTCTATAGAAAGAAGGGTTTCTTTACTTAATAAGAACTCTATAAATGTTGCTAACATAATAATATATATTTTTAATATATGAAAAAGAAAGGGTGGCGATCATAATGGTTAAACCTGTTATTGCCATTGTTGGGCGACCGAACGTTGGGAAATCAACGATTTTTAATCGAATTGTTGGTGAACGAGTGTCAATCGTCGAGGATATTCCAGGAGTAACAAGAGATCGGATTTATAGTTCTGGTGAATGGTTAACACACGACTTTAATGTTATTGATACGGGTGGTATTGATATCGGTGACGAACCGTTTTTGGAACAAATTCGTCAGCAAGCAGAAGTGGCTATTGATGAAGCAGATGTTATTATCTTTCTTACCAATGGACGAGAAGGAGTAACTGCTGCGGATGAAGAAGTAGCGAAAATACTTTATAAATCTAAAAAGCCGATTGTATTAGGTGTAAACAAAATTGATAATCCAGAGATGCGTGAGCAAATCTATGATTTTTATGCACTTGGATTTGGTGAGCCGATTCCAGTATCCGGATCTCATGGACTAGGGCTTGGAGATTTATTAGATGAAGCAGCAAAACATTTTCCGAAAAATAAACAAGCAGACTATGATGATGATGTGATCAAGTTTTCCTTGATTGGACGCCCAAATGTAGGGAAGTCGTCCCTTGTTAATGCAATCCTAGGTGAAGAGCGAGTCATAGTAAGTAATATTGCAGGTACTACTCGTGATGCCGTCGATTCTCCATATACGTATAATGGAGATAAATATGTCATAATTGATACTGCAGGGATACGAAAAAAGGGAAAAGTTTATGAAAGTACGGAGAAGTACAGTGTACTTCGGGCACTTAGAGCGATTGAGCGTTCGGACGTAGTCTTGGTGGTTATTAATGCTGAAGAAGGTATTATTGAGCAAGACAAAAAAATTGCTGGATATGCACATGAGGCTGGACGAGCTGTAGTTATTGTCGTTAATAAATGGGACGCAGTCGAAAAAGATGAAAAGACCATGAGAGAGCTAGAACAAAAGATTAGAGAACATTTCTTATTTCTTAGTTATGCTCCAATTGTATTCCTTTCTGCAAAAACGAAGAAGCGAATTCATACTCTCCTTCCGATGATTAACACAGCGAGTGAGAACCACTCCATGCGTGTAGAAACAAGTGTGTTGAATGATGTGATTATGGACGCGGTTGCTATGAATCCGACACCAACTGACAAAGGTAAACGCTTGAAGATTTATTACGCAACTCAAGTAGCAGTAAAGCCTCCTACTTTTGTTGTCTTTGTCAATGAACCCGAATTATTGCATTTCTCCTATGAACGTTTCCTAGAAAACAGAATTAGGGATGCTTTTGGTTTTGAGGGAACCCCTATCAAAATTTACGCTAGAGAAAGAAAATAAAGATAAGGTGGGTGTAACATATGCTGGATCAGAAAGCAGCAGTAGCTGTTGTAGGCGCAGGAAGCTGGGGCACAGCACTAGCGATGGTGTTAGCCGATAATTCTCATGAAGTGCGTTTATGGAGCCATAAGGAAGACCAGGTGAAGGAAATTAATGAATGCCATACGAATGAAAAATATTTACCTGGAATTGTTCTCCCAGAATTAATCGTTGGGTATGCATCGTTACACGATGCATTACTGGGAGTTGAAACTGTGATTTTGGCAGTTCCAACAAAGGCTATTCGTGAAGTGTTAGGGAAAGTTCGTGAGGTATTATCAAGACCTATTACCATTGCACATGTGAGTAAAGGGATTGAACCCGATACACTTTTACGTATATCAGAAATGATTAAAGAGGAAATGCCTAATGATTTATTACAGGATGTTGTTGTCCTTTCTGGTCCTAGTCATGCCGAAGAGGTTAGTCTAAGACACCCCACAACGGTTACTGTTTCCTCTGAGAATATGGTTGCAGCCGAAAAAATTCAGGATTTATTTATCAACCATAATTTCCGAGTATATACAAATTCTGATGTAATCGGAGTTGAAATTGGTGGAGCATTAAAGAATATCATTGCCTTAGCAGCTGGAATCACAGATGGCTTAGGTTATGGAGATAATGCTAAAGCCGCGTTAATCACCCGAGGATTGGCAGAAATAGCCCGTCTTGGGACTAAGATGGGTGCAAACCCATTAACGTTCTCTGGCTTAACTGGAATTGGAGATCTTATTGTTACTTGTACAAGTGTTCACTCTAGAAACTGGAGAGCTGGAAATTTGTTGGGTAAAGGAAAAACCCTAGATGAAGTTCTTGATAACATGGGAATGGTTGTAGAGGGGGTTAGGACAACTAAAGCTGCTCATCAGTTAGCAAAGAAGTATGAGGTTAATATGCCGATTACTGCTGCCTTATATGATGTCCTTTTTAATGGGAAGAATGCAAAAGATGCAGTAGATGTCTTGATGGCTCGTGGGAAGACTCATGAAATGGAAGATTTAGTTAATGTGTTAGATGAGCGGAATATCTAAATTCAGTTAATGAATTTTCTAAAAGTCATAGCAGAAGTTGTCTAGAAAAATAAGATATATTTTTTTGAGGAAAAATGTGCATTTTTATCAAGAAAATAGGCGTTCGATGATACGCTTTTTCTTTAGTTTGCATACAATGCAACGAAGCAACCTGGTAGAATGACGCTGGAGTATGGGTTATTTAGTCCAAATGGCTGAAGTAAAGAATTCGCCCCTCTTTACTTCAGTTTTTTTTATTTAGAAAGGGACAAGGTATGATATAATTAGTTTTTGAAAAAAGGGGGAATGAGAATTGTCACCAGCAATGATAAAAATGTGGATTTCAATTGGAGGAATGGGCCTAATGTTCCTTGCAATTATTACCATATATTTAAGCAGGTATAAATTAAAAGGTATCCTTCGAGTCATAACTGCAATTTTTGCATATTTATTTATGATTATTGCGGGTTTAACTTTACTAATTGTTTTCTTTACTTAACTATCCAATTACATAATGTAAAGGTGATTTTATGAAAATAAAAATGCTTGGCTTATTCTTTGTTTTAACTGCTATTCTACTATCTGGATGTATGTATCCTAACGAGGAGTTATCCCAAAATAAAGTACCATATAAAGATCAAATTGAGGCTGTGCAAACGGCAGTCAATGAGTTCAAAAAAGATAATGGTGGCATTCTTCCCATTAAAACGAAGGAAGCTGAAACACCAATTTATCAAAAATATCCGATTGAGTTTAAACAGATTTCCCCAAAATATATTGCAGAGCCACCCGGCAATGCCTATGAAAGTGGCGGGATATTTCAATATGTGCTTGTTGATGTGGAAACCAATCCAACTGTAAAGCTGATTGATTTAAGGATGACTGAAACGATACGTGAACTTAAACTAAGAATGAAAACAAAGGGATACCCACCTTACAAAGAACAGATTGCCAAAAATGTATTTACAATCGATTACAAAAAGCTTGGGTATAAAACGGCTCCGTTTGTTGCAAGCCCATACACCAATCAAAACCTCTCCTTAGTAGTAACGGGAAGTGCAGAGGTATATATTGATTATCGACCTGATCTATATCAAAAGTTAAAAAATAGTAAAATAGAGGTGAAACCAGGGGAGGACATTCGTTCTATCTTGGTCAAGGATTCTATGTTCGTTCCTGCGTATTCCTTACCATATACAATCGACGAAAAAACAAAAGAACCTATCTTCTTAGAGGAATAATTGCTGATATTGCTTATATATTTTAGTCATAACCCTTTTCCTATGAAATATATTGTAGGAGAAGGGTTTTTTTGCTGAAAAATTCTATCGTGATATGGATGCGAACTTCCATATCCGTGACCATAGTTAGAAACCCTCCATATCATCGAACATTCAGAGACTTGCAGATATCAGTACATCTAGTGAATTTTTAATAAGGGGGTAAAAAATTTTAGAAAAGTGTCATAAGAATGTAGGACAACGTCATAAACATATACTGTCCAAAAATACCTAATATGGATGTTATTATCCCACTTTACTCTATGATCGGGAGGGGATCACTTGGAAAAGGTAGATATTTTTAAAGATATTGCCGAGAGAACTGGAGGCGATATTTATTTAGGAGTAGTAGGAGCAGTTAGAACAGGAAAATCAACATTTATAAAGAAATTCATGGAGCTTGTTGTCTTACCGAATATAAACAGTGAAGCAGAAAGATCACGGGCGCAAGACGAGCTGCCACAGAGTGCAGCAGGTAAAACAATCATGACGACAGAACCTAAATTCGTTCCAAACCAGGCTGCGACTGTTCATGTCGATGAGGGCTTAAACGTCAATATTAGGCTTGTGGACTGTGTGGGTTATACAGTGCCAGGTGCTAAAGGGTACGAGGATGAAAATGGACCAAGAATGATTACTACTCCTTGGTACGAAGAACCAATTCCTTTCCATGAAGCTGCGGAAATTGGTACAAGAAAAGTTATTCAGGAGCATTCAACAATTGGAGTAGTCGTGACAACGGATGGAACGATTGGCGAAATTCCTAGAAGTAACTATATTGAAGCAGAAGAAAGAGTAATTAACGAACTAAAAGAAGTTGGGAAACCTTTTATAATGGTTGTAAATAGTGCACAACCATACCATCCAAGCACAGAAACACTTAGATCAAGTTTAGCAGAAAAATATGATATTCCTGTACTTGCTATGAGTGTAGAAAGTATGCGCGATAGTGATGTTTTAAATGTCCTTCGTGAAGCACTTTACGAATTCCCAGTTCTTGAAGTTAACGTAAATCTACCAAGCTGGGTAATGGTGTTACGAGAAAATCACTGGCTTCGTGAAAGCTATCAAGAAGCTGTAAAGGAAACGGTTAAGGATATCAAGAGATTAAGAGATGTTGACCGAGTCGTACAACAATTCAGTGACTTTGACTTCATTGATAAAGCTGGTTTAGCTGGCATTGAAATGGGTTCAGGGGTGGCTGAAATTGATTTATTTGCCCCAGATGAACTGTACGATGATATTTTAAAAGAAATTGTGGGTGTAGAAATAAGAGGCAAGGATCATCTACTTGAGTTAATGCAGGATTTTGCACATGCAAAAGCTGAATATGATCACATTTCAGATGCGTTAAAGATGGTAAAACAAACAGGCTATGGTATTGCTTCACCAACACTTTCCGACATGAGCCTAGAGGAGCCGGAAATCATTCGCCAAGGTGCTAGATTTGGAGTAAGATTACGTGCTGTTGCACCATCTATCCATATGATCAAGGTAGATGTTGAATCTGAGTTTGCGCCAATTATCGGAACTGAAAAACAAAGTGAAGAACTTGTACGCTATTTAATGCAAGATTTCGAGGATGATCCGTTATCTATATGGAACTCTGATATCTTTGGACGAAGCTTGAGTTCCATTGTTCGAGAAGGAATCCAAGCAAAACTTTCCTTAATGCCAGAAAATGCGAGATACAAATTAAAAGAAACATTAGAGAGAATAATAAACGAAGGGTCAGGCGGCTTGATTGCCATCATCCTTTAGGCAATGGACTCCACTTTTGGAGTCTTTTTTTGTTTTTTTCAAAATTTGTAAGGAAAAAAAGTCCAATATAGTAGAATTTTGTTGAACCAAAGAAAAGATTACCATAATTTCATGAATTCTTCTTGATATGCTGAAATGATTATGATAATCTTTTAACAGAATTACGTTATTGTGCTGAAACCCTTTATTTTATAGGGTTTTTCTGTGAAAATAGATTGAAGTTACTAAATTGGTCAATTTGTATTATTTTAGTAATAAAACCTAATAAAACCGCGCTATGACGTATAGAAATTAGAAAAATTGTTTAGAAATGTAGATAAGTAATCTTATTTACGAATCTTGATAATTTCTTTGGGAGGAGGTGAAAGGCATGAACAAGACAGAACTTATTAATGCAGTTGCTGAAGCTAGCGAGCTTTCTAAAAAGGACGCTACTAAAGCAGTTGATGCTGTTTTTGATGCGATTTTAGATGCTTTGAAAAACGGTGATAAAGTGCAATTAATCGGCTTTGGAAACTTTGAAGTACGTGAGCGTGCAGCACGTAAAGGTCGTAACCCACAAACTGGTGAAGAGATCGAAATCGGTGCAAGCAAAGTTCCAGCTTTTAAACCAGGTAAAGCGCTTAAAGATGCAGTGAAATAATTACATAATTGTATTGCTTTAAGCGAACGCTAAAGCAAAAAGGTCATGGTAAACACCATGACCTTTTTTCTTTTCTTACAGTATGACTTGGAATACTTTATTTTTGCTTGAACTGAAAATTGTGCTAATATGTATTTGTCATATATACTTAACAGATATACATATAGGAGGAATTCAGAATGTCACAAGTAAATCGTGCCCAGATTGAAGAGGCGGTACGTTTAATATTAGAAGCAATTGGCGATAACCCAAACCGTGAGGGTGTTTTAGATACACCTAAACGTGTGGCTAAAATGTATGAAGAGGTTTTTAGCGGAATAAATGAAGATCCAAAACAGCATTTTGAGACAATTTTTAGTGAGGACCACGAGGAATTGGTATTAGTAAAAGATATCCCATTTTATTCAATGTGTGAACACCATCTCGTTCCTTTCTATGGGAAAGCGCATGTTGCTTATATTCCAAAAAATGGCCGGGTCACTGGATTAAGTAAATTAGCAAGAGCAGTAGAAGCGGTGGCTAAAAGACCTCAATTACAAGAACGAATTACTTCAACAGTAGCTGATAGCATGATGGAAAAGCTAGAACCTCATGGTGTTATGGTTGTGGTTGAAGCAGAACACATGTGTATGACGATGCGTGGTGTGAAAAAACCAGGTTCGAAAACTGTTACCACTGCTGTTCGTGGAACTCTTGCTGATGATGCAGTCGCTCGAGCTGAAGTGCTTTCCTTAATAAAGTATTAGCTTTGTTAAAGAACATTGTTGATTTTTACATCCTGTTGATTGTAGCGGAAGGAGCGAAGACTTCTGTGGGAGTATGGTTCAGGGGAGACCCCGGAGGCGCTAGCGCCGAGGAGGCACGCCGAAACACCCACGGAAAGCGAAGCTCCTGGAGCGGAAATCAACAGGCATATTTAACAGAGCCAAAATTTTAATAAGAATTTCAATTTGGAGTGAAGAACGTGGAAAAGCGCAACTCGCAAAATAATGAGTATGTGGTTATAAAAGCGATTGATGATGGGGTAAATGTCATTGGATTAACTAGAGGAACCGATACTAGATTTCATCATTCTGAAAAGCTGGACAAGGGAGAAGTCCTTATTGCCCAATTTACGGAGCATACATCGGCTATTAAGATTAGAGGCAATGCAAAAATACTTACACAATATGGTGAAGTTGAAAGTGAAATGAAGAAATAAATGGATCTACTATTAAATATCGATTAAATGATTATTTTGTGAATTCCTGCCCATAAGATACCTTTTATGATATAATGGTGTCTGCCTTGTTTTTTAAAGATATTGTTATGATTTTCTTTATTTTATGGGCATGAATTTTCTTTCTCAATTAGGAAATAAGAATACATAAATACATTACTTCGGGGAAACAAGGGTGATTAGTTTGCACGACATTCGACAAAAATTTACGGATATTAGAGAGCAGGTCGAAAAAAAGATTTTTGACTCTTACTTGCTCGAATATATTGAAACGCCCATCATTGATGAAGATAAGCTTCTCATTCTTATTTCCATCATGGAGCGAATCGAGTTATCTTTTAGTCAAATGCAAAATTATGCAATGTCAACCATGCTAATTCAAATTGCCCTTGACACTCATGAACATATATCAAATGCTTCCAAGGATGAAAAAAGCCGTCAATTAACGGTTTTGGCTGGAGATTATTTTAGCGGACTATATTACAAGCTCCTTGCTGATTCGGATGATATACAGTTGATTAAGGTTCTTTCTGAAGGAATCAAGGAAATAAATGAACAGAAAATCTTAGTATATCAAAGAGAATCTGATAGTATCGAGAAACTAATGACTAGTGTGAAAATGATTGAAAGTGCTCTTCTTGTTAAACTCTCAGAGTTCTTTAAAATAGAGTTATGGAACGATTTCTTATCGCACTTATTCTTGTTTAAACGATTATTAAAAGAAAAGAACCAATATATTCAGACGAGAAATTCAGTAGTATTTGACGCATTAAAAAAAATTGTCTTTCCCATTAACGAATGTAGAGAAAAAGAAATATCTAGTGAACAGCAGAATCATTTATTGCTTATTTGTGATCAATACATTGAATTATCTATACAGATTATTGAAAAAGGATTAAAACAATTACCATATTTGAACGATTTCCTAGAGAACAGGATTTATTTGTTATTAAAAGAATATAAACCATATGCAAAAACTTTTGTGGAAGAAGGGTAAAAACATGCAGCAATCGAAAGAACAGCGAGTTCATCATGTGTTTGAGAAAATTTCTGATAACTACGATAAAATGAACTCTGTCATTAGTTTTCAGCAACATGTCAAGTGGCGAAAAGACACCATGAAAAGAATGAATGTACAGCCCGGTTCAAAAGCTCTGGATGTTTGTTGTGGAACTGCTGATTGGACGATTGCCTTAGCAGATGCTGTTGGCCCGAATGGCAAAGTTGTAGGCCTTGATTTTAGTAAAAACATGCTAAAAGTAGGCGTGGAAAAGGTTAAAGAACTAGGATTAAAACAGGTGGAACTAATTCATGGTAATGCAATGGAGTTACCTTTCCCAGATAATACCTTTGATTATGTGACTATTGGTTTTGGTTTAAGGAATGTACCTGATTACCTGCAAGTTTTAAAGGAAATGAACAGAGTAGTTAAACCAGGTGGTATCGTTGTTTGCCTAGAGACATCCCAGCCAACTTTGTTTGGATATAAACAGCTTTACTATTTTTACTTCCGTTTCATAATGCCGATGTTTGGTAAACTACTGGCCAAGAGCTATAACGAATATGCTTGGCTTCATGAGTCTGCACGAGATTTTCCAGGAATGAAAGAGCTTGCGCGTATGTTTGAACAAGCAGGCTTAGCTGAGGTGAAATATAAACCTTATAGTGGTGGAGCAGCAGCAGTTCATATTGGCAAAAAAAAATAACTGATTGTAATTGAAGACAGGATGAAAAGCAGGGTGAATACAATGAAATTAAAAATGATGTATTCATTTTTGAATTCGGATATTAACTTAATTGAAAAAAAGCTTGAAGAGACCATACAAACAGACTCTCGTTTACTTAAACAAGCTTCTATGCATACACTACAAGCCGGAGGAAAAAGGATTCGTCCTGTTTTTGTTTTGCTTGCAGGTAAATTTGGAAATTATGATATTCATGTAATGAAAAATGTTGCTGTTGCCTTAGAGCTTATTCATATGGCATCACTTGTTCATGATGATGTGATTGACGATGCTGACCTTAGGCGTGGTCAACCAACTGTCAAATCCAAATGGGATAATAAAATCGCTATGTACACGGGTGATTTTGTTTTTGCACTCGCGTTAGAATTAATGACTCATATTAATAAACCTGTTGCCCATAAAATATTAGCTAATACAATCGTAGAAGTGACTGTAGGGGAAATACAGCAAATTAAGGATAAATATCGTTTTAATCAAAATCTTAGAGATTATCTTCGTAGAATTAAGAGAAAGACGGCCCTGTTAATAGCTGTCAGCTGCCAATTGGGTGCAATTGCTGCAGGTGTAGAAGAATCGGTTCATAAAAGGCTTTATCGCTTTGGGTACTATGTAGGGATGTCGTTCCAGATTACGGATGATATTCTGGATTTTACTGGAACTGAAAAGGAGCTTGGTAAGCCGGCAGGCAGCGATCTACTTCAGGGCAACATCACTGCACCAGTCCTTTATGCTATGGAAAATGAGGCAATTCGACATGAAATCTTAAAGGTTCATGCTGAAATGGATTCAGTAGAAATTACTAAAATAATAACATTAATAAAACAATCAGGAGCCATTGAGAAATCTGTGGCACTTAGCGATTTTTACTTAGATAAAGCTCTAGCTGTCCTCAAAGAGCTACCTGCAAACAAAACACAAAAAACATTACGTGACATTGCGAAATTTATTGGCAGAAGGAAGTTTTAATTGCCCTATAGTTTTCAAAAGTAACTTGCGAAATATTCGAATAAATGGTACCATTTTTCATGGATTGTTTACGACTAACAATCAATATACATAATTATTTTAGGAGTGGAATTCATGGAAAAAACATTTTTAATGGTAAAGCCTGACGGAGTACAACGTAATTTAATTGGGGAAATCGTTGCACGATTTGAAAGAAAGGGCTTCCAATTGGTTGGAGCAAAATTAATGACTATCCCAACTGAGCTTGCAGAGGAGCATTATGGCGAGCATAAGGAACGTCCTTTCTTTGGCGAATTAGTAGATTTTATTACTTCTGGTCCTGTTTTCGCAATGGTATGGCAAGGTGAAAATGTAATCGCTACCGCTCGCCAAATGATGGGATCTACTAATCCGAAGGATGCTGCACCAGGAACAATCCGTGGTGATTTTGGATTAACTGTTGGTAAAAATGTTATTCATGGTTCTGATTCCCCAGCTAGTGCAGAACGCGAGATTGGCCTATTCTTTAAGGATAATGGAGTAGAAGAGTACACTAAATTAGTGAACGAATGGATCTACTAATTTAAATAAATAAGAGGCACTTGTATAGTCATTATACGAGTGCTTTTTTTTGTATACGATTACAAATTTTTTGCTTATTTTCTGAATAGTTATACTAGGTTTATTTCACACGATATGGTATATTGATACATAATTCTTTAATGAGTTGAAGGGGGAAAGAGAATGGGGATTAGATACTTAACAGCTGGAGAGTCTCACGGCCCACAGCTAACGACTATTTTGGAAGGCTTTCCTGCTGGGATGCCATTAGTAGCTGAAGATATTAATGAGGGGTTGGCAAGACGTCAAAAAGGCCATGGACGTGGTAGAAGAATGCAAATTGAAAAGGATACTGCAGAAATTGTATCAGGTGTTCGCCATGGTCAAACTCTTGGCTCTCCAATTGCCCTTGTTGTTAAAAATAATGACTTTAAGCATTGGACTAATATTATGGGTGCCGATCCATTAAGTGAAGGTCAGGAAGACGAAATCAAACGGAAAATAACACGTGCACGACCAGGCCATGCAGATTTAAATGGAGCGATAAAATATGGCCATCGTGATATGAGGAATGTTCTTGAACGTTCATCCGCTCGCGAAACTACTGTAAGAGTGGCAGCAGGTGCTGTTGCAAAAAAATTGTTATCCTTGGTTGGTATTGAGGTAGTTGCACATGTTGTAGAAATTGGGGGTGTCAGAGCCCAGGTTAACCCAGCATTGTCCATTGATTCTTTAAAGGAAAGAGCTGAAAAATCACCAGTTCGTGTGGCAGACCAAAATGTCGAATTAGAAATGATGACAGCCATAGATGATGCAAAGAAAAATGGAGATTCAATAGGTGGAATCGTAGAAGTTATAGCTACAGGTATGCCTGCTGGAATAGGAAGCTATGTTCACTATGACAGAAAATTAGACGCAAAGCTAGCTGCTGCAATAGTTAGTATCAATGCATTTAAAGGTGTTGAATTTGGAATCGGTTTTGAGGCTGCCAGAAAGCCTGGGAGTGAAGTACATGATGAAATAGCTTGGGAGAAAGAAGAAGGTTATTACCGAAAGACCAACCGCCTCGGAGGTTTTGAAGGTGGTATGACAACCGGAATGCCGATTGTTGTTAGAGGTGTAATGAAGCCAATACCGACCTTATATAAGCCGCTAATGAGCGTTGATATAGAAACGAAAGAGCCATTTGCTGCAAGTATTGAACGCTCAGATAGCTGTGCAGTTCCAGCTGCTGCCGTTGTAGCTGAACATGTAGTTGCTTGGGAACTTGCAAATTCACTTGTTGAACAATTTTATAGTGACCGTTTTGATACATTTGTGGATGAAATTAAGAGGCAACGAGAATATGCGAGGGAATTTTAATGGAAACCATTCAAATCCAAACAGAGTCGAAAAGTTACCCGGTCTTTGTTGGGGAAGGCGTAAGAAATGAGTTGAATGATTTTTTAACGAATCATCTTCCAGGACTTACAAGAATATTAATTATTACAGATGAAACAGTTGGCAAACTACATCTACAAGAATTGCAAAATGTTCTCAAGTCGTGGGACCCTATTGTTTTTACTGCACCAAGTGGTGAAGCAGCAAAAACCTTCGAAGTTTTTTATAATGCTCTTACAACTGCACTAGAATTTGGATTAGATCGAAAATCAGTTATCCTTTCATTTGGCGGTGGAGCAGTAGGTGATTTAGCGGGATTTGTAGCGGCCTCCTATATGAGGGGGATTCCATTTATCCAAATCCCTACTACCATATTAGCCCATGATAGTGCAGTAGGTGGAAAGGTTGCGATTAATCACCCTATCGGAAAAAATATGATTGGGGCATTTTATCAGCCAGAAGCAGTTTTTTACGATCTAGAGTGGTTAAAAACGCTACCGATACAGGAAATTCGCTCCGGGTTTGCTGAATTAATTAAACATGCACTTATATCTGACGCTGATTTCTATAAGTGGCTATCAGAAAATATTCACGACCTACAAGGGATGGAACCAATCCTATTAGCTGATTCCTTAATTAAGGGGATTCAAATTAAGAATAGTTTTGTATCTCAGGACGAAAGAGAGACAGGGGTACGTGCCTATTTAAATTTTGGTCATACTTTAGGACATGCAATAGAATCAGAATTAGGATATGGGAAAATCACCCATGGTGAAGCAGTAATGATAGGAATGGTGTATGCATTAAGACTTAGTAACCAACTGTTTGGTCTCTCGTTTAATGTTGACGAATTTATTCAATGGGTGTCATCACTTGGGTATGAGACAAATCTACCGAATCAATTATCCTCTGACCGTTTACTGAGTAAAATGAAGCAGGATAAGAAGGCTGTTGGAAATTCCTATCGATTTGTGTTATTACAAAAAATCGGGGAGCCAAAATTACTAGAAGTTTCAGAGAATGTTTTATTAGAAGTATTAGAAGAATTAAAAAGGATATAAAAAAGGGGGATACTTCATGATCAGAGGGGTAAGAGGAGCTACAACTGTTACAGAAAATACAGAAGAAGTAATTGTTTCTGCCACGGAAGAGCTTCTTGCTAAAATGATAGAAATGAATGAAATTCATCCCGATACCGTTGCGTCCATTTTCATTTCCACAACAGAAGATTTAAATACAGCATTCCCCGCAAAGGCTTTGCGGAGATTTGATGGATGGACATTCGTTCCTGTTATGTGTATGCGCGAAATTCCAGTCATCAATTCCTTAAGTATGTGTGTCAGGGTTATGATGCATTGGAATACAACACAGGGTCAGGCAGAAATCCATCACGTATATTTAAAAGACGCAAAATCGTTAAGGCCTGACCTTGACAGGTAGTTTTCCTTTATTAGAGAATCTAATTGATAGAAAGTTACAAAATAAAGACGATTGGAGTGGGGAAAATGAGATGGAAAGAACAATTATTAACACTGACTCCTTATCAACCAGGAAAATCAATAGAGGCTGTAAAAAAAGAATTTAAATTAGACCATATTGTTAAATTGGCTTCAAATGAAAATCCATTTGGATGTTCTAAACTAGCCATAGAAGCAATTCAAGCCTATCAAACAAGCTTGGCCATCTATCCAGACGGTTATGCGACACATTTAAGAGAGACTCTTGCTTCTTTTTTAAAGGTTGATGAGGAAGAACTAATATTAGGAAATGGTTCAGACAACCTGATCCAAATCATTTCAAGAGCACTTTTACATCCTAATGCTAGTACAATTATGGCAACACCTACCTTTTCACAATACAAGCATAATGCTGTCATTGAAGGAGCAGTTATTAAAGAAATTCCGCTAGTTGAAGGGGAACATGATTTAGATTCGATGCTTGAAGCTATTGATGAGCAGACGAATGTCATATGGGTGTGCAGTCCCAATAACCCTACAGGTACATATATACCAGAGCATAAATTGATTCCATTCCTTGACAAGGTACCCGGACATATTCTTGTCGTTCTTGATGAAGCATACTATGAATATGTAGTGGCTGATGATTACTATAATTCCATTAATTTAACACGTAAGTACGAAAATCTAATTGTCCTTAGAACCTTTTCAAAGGTATATGGACTAGCTGCCTTAAGAGTAGGCTATGGGGTTGCAAATCGTGCAATTATCAAAGCGCTAGAACCTGTTAGAGAACCATTTAATCTAAATACCTTAGGTCAATTAGCAGCTTCAGCGGCTATAAAGGACCAGGAATTTGTTGAAGAATGTAAAAATAAAAATAGGCAAGGCCTTGAACTGTTTTATTCATTTTGTGAAAAGAATAAACTAAGCTATTATTCAACTCAGACTAATTTCATATTAATAGATTGTAAAACAGACGGTGATAAGGTTTTTCAATATTTACAAACAAAAGGATATATAGTGCGCTCTGGTAAGCCTCTTGGCTTTCCAACGGCTGTTAGAATTACTGTCGGTTCGGTTGAACAAAACGAAGGTGTTTTAAACGCATTAAGCGAATTTTTAGCTGAAAAGTAAACTGTACTTGCTTTTTTCATTATAGGGGGATAAACCATTGGAAGGCCGGGTTTTTGTTATTGGTTTAGGATTGATTGGAGGATCTTTGGCATTATGTATTCAAAAAGAGCATAAAGCCACGATTATTGGTTTTGATATTAACAGTGAACAAGCCCGTCTTGCTAAGATGCTAGGTGTTATTGATGAAGTGGCTGAAAGTATTACTGATGGTGCTGAGAATGCGGATTTAATCATCATTGCAGCACCTGTAAATGAGACGAAGCAGATTATACAACTGCTTGCTGAGATTCCGTTAAATCCAAACGTGATCGTAACAGATACAGGTAGTACAAAAAGGAAAATAGTAGATAGTGCCTTAGGCTTAAAGGACCAGGGGCTCACTTTTATCGGAGGCCATCCAATGGCTGGCTCCCATAAAAGCGGGGTTTCTGCTGCGAAAGAAATTCTATTTGAAAATGCATTTTACCTGCTAACTCCTGAAACGCATATAGAAGAAAAAAAGGTAGAACAATTAAAGCAATGGTTAAAAGGGACAAATGCAAAATTTTTAATAATTACTCCGGATACACATGATTATTTAACCGGAATTGTTAGCCATTTTCCACATATTATCGCAGCATCGATTGTTCGCCAAACAGAAAAATTAGCAGAGTCAGAGAGTCTAATTCCAAGGTTGACGGCTGGGGGTTTTAGGGATATAACCCGTATTGCATCAAGTAGCCCTCAGATGTGGAAAGATATTTTACTGAACAATCGAGAAATAATCATTGATTTGCTTGACCATTGGCAGGAAGAAATGATTGGAATAAAAACATTGTTAGAATCAGAAGATAGCTCGGGCATTTTACATTATTTTAAATCTGCAAAGGATTTCCGCGATGGCTTGCCACAGAAAGAAAAAGGAGCAATTCCTGCCTTTTATGATTTATTTGTTGATGTACCAGATTATCCAGGGGTCATTTCTGAAATAACTGGATATTTGGCAAAAGAAAATATCAGTATCACAAACATTAGAATCCTAGAAACAAGGGAAGATATTAATGGAGTATTAGTTATTAGTTTTCAGTCCGAAGAGGACCGGCAAAAGGCAGAACGGTGTATCGGTTTCTACTCAAACTATGCAACCTCCATTGGTTCCTAACAAAAAATGATTGAAAATAAGGTGATTTTATGGCGGCATTAACATTAAAGTCTAATATTGGCCGTTTGATTGGTGAGGTTACTATCCCTGGAGATAAATCCATCTCCCATCGATCAGTTATGTTCGGTTCGATTGCTCATGGTGAGACGACAGTGTCTAATTTTCTAAAAGGTGATGATTGTTTAAGTACCATCTCATGCTTTAGAAAACTGGGTGTGAAAATTGAGGAAAATGGAGAACAGTTACGTATATTTGGAAACGGTTTTGAAGGCTTAGAAGAACCGAAGGAACTATTGGATGTAGGTAACTCTGGTACCACAATCAGGTTATTAATGGGTATCTTGGCGGGAAGACCCTTTTTTTCGTCATTAATTGGTGATGAGTCAATTGCTAAGAGACCAATGACAAGAGTAACGAATCCATTATCACAGATGGGAGCAAGTATTGATGGAAGATCTAATGGCTCCTTTACTCCCCTTTCTATTCGAGGTGGATCATTAAAGCCCATTAGTTATACACTTCCTGTTGCGAGTGCACAGGTTAAATCTGCGCTTATTCTGGCAGGTTTACAAGCCGATGGGGAAAGTGTTATCATCGAGCCGGCTGAAACTCGAGACCATACTGAGAGAATGATTCAAAGATTTGGCGGCGAAATTCAAAAGGAAAACAAAGCAATCACTGTGAGGGGCGGACAGCAACTAACAGCGGCTTCCATTCATGTTCCTGGTGATATTTCTTCAGCAGCCTTTTTCTTAGTCGCAGGAGCGATTTTGAAAGAAAGCGAAATCCATCTTAAAAATGTGGGTTTAAACCCAACTAGGACGGGAATTGTTGAGGTTTTACAAAAAATGGGTGCAGACCTCGAAATTATTGAAAACAACGAAAATAGGTTTGAACCTACCGGAGACCTTATTATTAAAACGTCTAATCTAAAAGGGACAGTGATTGAAGGCGATTTAATCCCAAAATTAATTGATGAGATTCCTATTATTGCTCTTATGGCTACCCAAGCCGAAGGGACAACAATTATTAAAGATGCCGAAGAGCTAAAAGTTAAAGAGACCAATCGGATTGATACAGTTGTGCAAGAGCTAAAAAAATTAGGGGCTTCAATTGAAGCAACAGAAGATGGGATGGTTATTCACGGTCAATCCACACTCCGTGGTGGAACCGTTTCGAGCCATGGGGATCATCGTATTGGTATGATGTTAGCAGTAGCTGCGCTTCTATGTAAGAAAGAGGTACTATTAGAAAAACCAGAAGCAATTTCAGTTTCATATCCAAACTTCTTTGACCATCTAAATAGTCTTATTCAATAAAGCTGCATACCATTGCAGCTTTTTTTTGCAGTGGAATTCTAAAAGGAATGAAAATCGAATTTTGTGCATAGCTTGTCTTAAAGAGGAAAGCAGGTGGATTCTATTTGTATATCATTGAAAATGCCAATATCCTTAAAGGTGAGCGTGTTACAAACCGGTCAATAATGGTCTCAGAGGACCGAATAACCAATATCCAAACTAGTCTATCTCAAAATCGTCTAATGAAAATGAATATCGAATCATTTATTATGACCCCTACTTTCGTCCTTTTAAATTCAATACTTCCAAAAATAAGCTCTTTCAAAGATATGAAAAAATCTATAACAGAACAATTCTTGTTAAAGGGTTGTACTATCATATTTACCTACGCAAATGTTTCATTTGAAGCAGAATTAGCGGCAAAAATAAATGAAGTGAAAACCTCGTTAATAAATAGTCCACTTGATTTTCTAATTGGGGTGAGAATCGCGACCCGGCTTTTAACACCAAATTTTATGAGGAATTGTAAGAAATATAAGGTTCCGGCCATTTTCGTTGAACTAACTGATCAAGATGAATTAGAAGAAATTCCCTGGGGGTGGATTCGGGAAGCCTTATTTCCATTCAACTGCCCGCTAATTCCAATAATTTCTCCTTCAATAAAGAAGGAACAAAAGACGGTATTGTCGAAATGGAAAGGTATCATGTTAAAAGAGAAAATTCCTGCAATTTTTGAGGAAGTAGAGGAAAATCAACCTTTATCTGTTCCATTATTAAATAAAGTTGGACTATACCCTCATAAAGCAAGCTTGATGAGCGGAACGGAGTTAAGCTATAACTTATATTTAAAGGGCAAGGAAATCAATAAGGTTGATGAAGTGGGATTATTTCATTATCATGGTGATAGACTTGTAGTTACAGTCCACAAAGGAAAGGTGATCCGTTCAGCTGGGAACGTTGTATTTAAACCTGGAAATGGAGAGCATGTTAAGGTGCGAACCCCATCTTATTTTTCTTTGTAATATTCAAGGGGGAGAAGAGGTAATTATCCAATGGACAGAGTAAATAAAATTATTAGCTTGTTAGAAAATGGCCAACATAAAGAGGCCTTAAGTGAATATAATGTTGTATTAAACAGCGGATTGCCTGAAGAGAAATATCTGCTTGGAGAAGAATTGTACCAATATGGTTTCCTGGATGAAGCTAAAGCCTTAATTGAAGATTTATTGAAAATTTACCCCGAAGAGGGGGAACTTCTTGTACTATTAGGCGAAATATTAGTGGAGGCAGGGCAAGAAGAAGAAGCAATTCTTGTTCTAGAACAAATTTCTGAACAAGATGCAAATTATGGACAGTCATTACTTTTGTTGGCTGACCTTTATCAAATCCAAGGACTTTATGAGGTATGTGAAAGAAAGCTGTTAAAAGCAAAAGAAATTTTACCAAATGAAGTAATTATCGACTTTGCTTTAGGTGAACTCTTTAGTGAACAAGGTGAAGTAACAAAGGCTATGAATGCTTATGAAATGGTTTTAAAGGAAGAATCCGAAATTGCTGGTGTTAATATACACCAACGAATGGCTGATCTATTAAGCTCTTCTGGAGCCTTTGAAGATGCCTTGATTTATTATGACAAAGCACTTGATGAAAAGTTAGAAATTAACACATTATTTGGGTATGCATTTACTGCTCTTCAAGCGGGATACAATCGCACTGCTATTGAGAAATTTAATGAACTAAAAGGACTTGACCCTGAGTACCATTCACTTTATTTACACCTTGCTAAGGCCTATGAAAGTGAAGAGGAATTAGAAAATAGTCTTGAGGCTGTAAAAGAAGGGATTAAACAAGACGAATTTAATAAAGAATTATTTTTCTACGGTGGAAAGATTGCACTCAAGCTTGGAATGGTAGAAGAGGCAGAGCAATACATTAGAGAATCTCTTGCCCTGGACCCCGGATTTACAGAAGCGGCACTTACATTAAATAAACTTTTCTTCCAACAAGAGCGGTATGAAGATGTAGTGGAGCTGATTTCACAACTTGAATTTATTGAAGATGAAGAACCTCAGCTTTTATGGGATGCAGCCCTTGCATTTGATAAGCTTGAAGAATATTCATACGCATTAGACAAATATGAAAATGCATATAATTTCTTTAAGAATAATGAAGCCTTTTTACTTGATTTTGGATATTTTCTAATTGAGGAAGGAAAAAACGATCGAGCCGCCGAAATTTTTAAACAACTACTAAAAGAAGATCCAACAAATGAGGAATACCTTGATTTACTCGAGCGTTTAACCGAAGTACAAAATTAAGAATGCTGACTATGCAGAGGAGGGAAACTATCATGGCAACCCCTGTTTCTGTCAACGAGAAGAAGGACTTTATTCGCTGGTTTTTAAATCACTATCAATTAAAGAGAAGAGAATGTGTCTGGATATTAAACTATTTAATGAGCCACGATCAGTTAATGGAAAAGGTTCATTTTGTTGAACAGGCACAGTATTGCCCACGAGGATTGATTATGTCTACACATTGTGTGGATAAGGTTCCATTTAGGTTCTATAAAGAAAACGTAATGACTACTGATGCTGAAAAATCCTTTCATGATATCAGACTTAATCGGGATGAGGATATTTTTATTCAGTTAAACTTTCATGCATCCAATCAGGCACATCAGTATGCTGCGGTTTTAGAAGAAAACCCATTTGTTCCTAAACACTTACAAGTGAATGAAAAGGATGGAATGATTGCAGAACAACTCTTACAAAGTAGTATTCAACGTTTTCAACGTGAGAAGCTGCTACAAATGATTGATGAAGCACTCGACAAACAAGACCGTAAAGCTTTTGAAATGTTAACGGAAAAATTAAATAAACTAATGGTGACAGAACAAAAAGGAAGTTTGCGTTAAGCAACTTCTTTTTTTTATTTTGCTTTTGTCCTAGTAAAAAATAATGATATGATAGGACTAGTGAATCAAAAAGGTTGGTGCAAAAGAGATGAAATGGGTCCCAAAAGATATTGAAACTTACATAACTGCAAAGGAATACGTAGATACTGCTATTATACCGCTTTATTCTGTTTCAGTTGGAGAGGATATGAAGCAATCAGCAGCAGCAGCTGAGTTTATTACATTACTAACAAATCATCTAGAAAGACAGTTTACAGGAAGAGTATTGTTGTTTCCTCCTTTTACGTATCTCAAAAAAGAAGAAGGGGAGATCAGTTTAGCTGCTTTACAGGAGTGGGAGAAAAGCGTTTTTCAAGGCTCAATGAAATATGTGTTTTATATAACATCAGACTTAGAATGGCGTTCTAGAGAAGGGGAGTTAAAGGGATCCATGATTTGGCTGCCGACTCTGCCGCTTGAACACATGACTGATTCTCAAAAAATGGAGATGATTGATAGTCAAGCAAAGCAACTTTTTGTTCTTTTTACGCAAAAATGGCATGAAAATGAGTAAAACTATTCATATTATATGTTTTTAAAATAGTATGATATTGACCTTGCTTGCAGATTGATATATCATTGTTATGTCCTAGTTTTATATGTGTTTAATTTATTGTCCGCTGGACTTAACTTCGTGAATAGAGGGGGGATAATCATGAGTAAAGAGCGCGTTTCAAGACGTCAATTTTTAAGCTACACATTAACTGGTGTAGGCGGTTTCATGGCAGCCGGAATGTTAATGCCAATGGTTCGTTTTGCAGTAGATCCTGTATTAAAGGCTGAAGAAGGCGGAGACTTTATTGCAACAAAACAAAAAGTTTCTGAAATTACTGATGAACCAGTTCGTGTGGACTTTACCTTCAAGCAAAAGGATGCTTGGTACGAGTCTGAAGTAACAAATACTGCATGGGTTTACAAGGATGATAATGGTAAAATAGTTGCTTTATCACCTACTTGTAAGCATCTAGGCTGTACGGTAGGCTGGAATACTGATAAGAAATATCCAAACCAATTCTTCTGTCCATGCCATTATGGTCGATATGAGAAAAACGGTAAAAACATACCAGGCACACCACCGTTAGCACCACTTGATCTTTATCCGTACAAGGAAAAAGACGGTTACCTTTATTTAGGAAAAGCTCAACCGCGGAAGGAGGCGTAATCATTGTTAAACAAAATTTACGATTGGGTAGATGAACGTTTAGATATTACGCCTTTGTGGCGCGATATCGCAGACCATGAAGTACCAGAGCATGTGAATCCAGCGCATCATTTTTCAGCGTTTGTTTATTGTTTTGGCGGTCTAACATTCTTCGTAACAGTTATTCAAATTTTATCTGGTATGTTCTTAACAATGTACTATGTACCAGATATTAAAAATGCTTGGGAATCTGTATATTATCTTCAAAATGAAGTTGCTTTTGGACAAATCGTTCGTGGAATGCATCACTGGGGTGCAAGTTTAGTACTTGTCATGATGTTTTTACATACACTTCGCGTATTTTTCCAAGGTGCATATAAAAAACCTCGTGAATTGAACTGGATTGTCGGAGTACTTATTTTCTTCGTCATGCTTGGTTTAGGCTTTACAGGTTATTTATTACCTTGGGATATGAAAGCGTTATTTGCAACAAAAGTAGGTCTTCAAATTGCTGAGGCTACTCCATTCATTGGAAGTTATGTGAAGGTTTTACTTGCAGGCCATGAACACATTGTTGGTGCACAAACATTAACTCGATTCTTTGCAATCCACGTATTCTTCTTACCGGGAGTATTACTTGGCTTAATGGGAGCCCACTTTATCATGATTCGTAAACAAGGTATTTCTGGCCCACTATAAAATCAATATGACATAGTATATTTTTCTATCACTACGGAAAAAGGAGGGGATTTCTCGATGCATAAAGGTAAAGGTATGAAGTTCGTTGGTGATTCTCGTGTGTTAGCACCTGAAGCACGTAAACAGATGCTTCCTAAAGATTATTCAGAATACCCTGGTAAAACAGAAGCTTTCTGGCCGAACTTCCTTTTGAAAGAATGGATGGTAGGGGCTGTATTCCTTGTCGGTTATCTATGTTTAACAATTGCACATCCAGCTCCACTTGAAAGGATTGCTGACCCAACTGATACAGGATATATTCCATTACCTGACTGGTATTTCTTGTTCTTGTACCAATTATTAAAATATTCATTTGCATCTGGTCCATATACTGTTATCGGTGCAATGATTATTCCTGGACTTGCTTTTGGAGGTTTATTATTGGCTCCGTTCCTAGATCGCGGACCTGAACGCCGTCCAACGAAACGTCCGCTTGCTACAGGATTTATGCTATTATCATTAGCTGCTATCGTATTTTTAACTTGGGAATCTGTTGCTACACATGACTGGGCTGCTGCAGAACGTCAAGGGAAAATTGTTCCTAAAGTTGAAATTGATAAGTCAAGTGAAGGCTATCAAATAGCTAGTAAGAACACTTGTATAACTTGTCACGGTGAAAATCTTCAAGGTGGTGCTGGTGCTCCGAGCCTTATCGGAACTGGCTTATCAGCAGAAGAAGTAGCTAAGATTGCTAAGCAAGGTAAAGGTGGAAAAATGCCACCAGGAATCTTTAAAGGTTCTGATGAAGAGTTGAAGAAACTATCAGAATTTATTTCTGGTTTAGGTAAAGAATAAAGTAATAAAAAAGCTGACGGGTATCGTCAGCTTTTTTATTCATATTCAATAAAAAGAAGATTGAAATGGGGAGTTATTGTGCGTTGGGTTTATCCACTTTTAGCTAATCGGTCGATTCTTAAAATCCTGCTTGTTATTAATATAGTAGGAACTATTTACGGATATTATTGGTATGGTTGGCAACTAAAGGAAACGCCAACAATATTCTTACTATTTGTCCCAGATAGTCCTACTGCTAGCTTATTTTTTGTATTTGTCCTCCTTGCTTTTTTGTTTAAAAAAAATTGGCCATTAATAGAAGCTCTTGCCATTGTAACGCTCTTTAAATATGGGATTTGGGCTGTTGTAATGAATATTCTAGTGTATTTTGTACAAGGGGAACTAGATTGGATTGGATACATGCTCATAGGTTCTCATTTTGCCATGGCTGTTCAAGGAATATTGTATGCCCCATTTTACCGGATAAAATGGTGGCATCTTATTGTTACAGCCATTTGGACCTTACATAATGATGTCATTGATTACGTATTTTTTATGCTTCCTAGCTATCATATGCTTGATCAGTATACACCGCAAATTGGTTATTTTACCTTTTGGCTCTCTATTTTTTCAATAGGATTAGCCTATTATTTTGGTATTCGTCCGGGAAGATATAAACTTGAAATAAAATAATCAAAGATGGTCTAACCTTGTCCCCCCTTTCATACATTTTAATAGTAATGAAAGGGGGGACAAGGTTTGAAAATGAAATGGTTACTTATAGTTGCAATTGTCATAATGCTCACTCCCATAACTGTAAATGCTAAACAGCAATCGCCCATGGAGAAGCTGGATGATATATCTGATGAAGCTCTCCAAATGGTGAAGTTTCATAGATATGAAGATGCAAAAAAATTGCTCGATTACTTTTCTGATCAGTTTATTAGCATTACTGGAAATGAAAAGCCCTTAACGATGGATGAGGTTAGAATTGTTAACACCTCCCATGATGAAGCGATGGAAGCTGCTGTTAGTCCAAATATGAAATATGAGGAAAGACTAAATAAACTAACAAAGTTCCGTCTGGTGATAGATGCGATAGCTACTCGTCACCAACCCTTGTGGACAGAAATGGAAGACCAAATTATGACGGCTTTTCATCAAGCAAAGGATGCAGCCTTAAATGGTGATACTGCAAAATTTCATTCGAATTTTAATACCTTTTTGTCATTATATAATGTCATCTATCCAAGTATGAAAATTGATGTACCAGTAGAAAATATACAGAGATTAGATGCACGAATTAATTTTATTAATGAATATCGTTCCCAGGTTCTAACTAATTCAGATAGTCAGCAAGAACTAAGTTCCCTTGATACAGATTTGAAAAATCTTTTTACTAACATGGAAGAAGATGAAGCGGATCCTTCACTATGGTGGGTTATCATTTCTACTGGCAGCATCATAATCATGACATTATCATATGTTGGCTGGCGCAAATATCAAGGTGATAAAGGTTTGAAGAAAAATCGTTCAAGAGATCAAAAAGATTGACGTGTCTAATCGGCTTTACTAAAATGAAAAGCATCAAGAGCTGATTGGGAGGATCTATATGTTTTACCTAGTTTACTTTGCTTTTATTATACTCATTCCACTTTGGGCACAAATGAAAGTGAAAAATACATTCTCAAAGTATTCTCGGGTACCCTCATCCACCTATGTTAGGGGAGCGGAGGTAGCCAGACAAATTTTAAACGCCAACGGCCTCTTCAATGTAGCTGTCGAAGAAGGAAGAGGTTTTTTAAGTGACCACTATGATCCCAGAACAAAGACAGTCCGTTTGTCACCTGAAAATTATCATGGACATTCGATAGCGGCAGCTGCTGTTGCTGCACACGAATGTGGACATGCGATCCAAGACTCAGAAGGCTATGCTTTCTTACGGTTCAGACATGCATTAGTACCAGTTGCCAATTTAGGTTCAAATGTCTCTTGGGTTTTAATTATGATTGGGGTTTTTGCCCACTTGAGTGGAATGTTACTACTTGGAATAATTTTTATGGCAGCAGCTGTTCTCTTCCAAATCATTACTTTGCCAGTTGAGTTCAATGCTTCAAGCAGAGCAATGAATCAAGTTGTTTCTCTTGGTTTAGTAGGGAATAGAGAAGAACGAGAGGCAAGAAAAGTTTTAAATGCAGCTGCTTTAACTTATGTAGCTGCAGCAGCTGTGGCTGTCCTTGAACTTTTAAGGTTGGTACTTATCTTTACAGGAATGAATAGAAGTGAGGACTAATCCAATAAAAAAAGGCTGACTCGTGTCAGCCTTTTTTTAATCTCCTATAGGCATTTTATTCTCATCTAACGTAAATCCTTCTCCATGTACATCATGTACAACAGAAATAGAAATAAATGCGTGTGGGTCAACCGAAGTAATTATATTTTTTAAACGAATTAGTTCATTTTTTGCCACAACACAATATAAAACATCACGTTCATTTTTTGTGTAGGAACCGTACCCTTTTAGAGCGGTAACTCCGCGGTCCATTCCTTCCAAAATTTTATTCGCGATTTCATCATTTTTTTCAGAAATAATCATTGCACCCCGTGCGGAATACGCACCTTCCTGCATAAAGTCAATCACTCGTGCTCCGACAAAAACAGCCACTAAGGTATACATCGCTTCTTTATAATTTAAATAGGTTATTAATGAAAGAGTAATGACACAAGCATCAAATAGAAACATCGTTTTGCCCATTCCCCATCCAAAAAACTTTTGGGCAAGTCGAGCAATAATATCAACTCCTCCAGTTGTACCACCAAAGCGAAAAATAATCCCCAAACCAATCCCGGCAAAGACACCAGCAAATAATGCAGCAAGTGTTAGATCACTTTGAAGAGGCATATTTACTGGATGTCGCTGAAGCACCCAAAGAAAAATGGATACGCCAACTGTTCCGATGATTGTATATATGAATGAATTACGGCCAAGTAATTTCCATCCTACAAAAAATAATGGGATATTAAGTATTAGGTTCGTATAGGATGGATTCCATTTAAACAAGAAGTAAAGCAACAAAGTGATTCCAGTAAAGCCACCTTCTGCGAGTTTATTCTGCATATTAAAATTAACTAATCCGAATGAAAAAATGGCCGTTCCTAATAGTATAAACAAAATATTTTTTATTTTAAGACCAAAAATCATTAACATTCCCCCTCTTCCATATATTTCTCTCATATGGCGGTTCTTATTATAGCGAATTAATAATGTAAGAGCAATGCGAAGGCGAAAAGTCACCGTTTGAAACGAAAATATTTGTAAAACGGCTTCAATTTAGCTAACATAAAAAAAGATATATATAGTAATAAAGTAAGGTTTGTTGGATTTTGAAAAGAGGTGAAAGTAAATGGTTGCAAAAACCATGAAGGAACTTCAGCAAGAAGTTGATACATATATTGGGCAATTTAAGGAAGGTTATTTTAGTCCCTTAGCAATGCTTGCTAGATTGACTGAAGAACTTGGGGAATTAGCAAGAGAAATTAATCATTATTATGGTGAGAAACCCAAGAAATCTAGTGAAACGGAAAAGGCGATTGAGGAAGAATTGGGAGATCTTCTATTTGTGATTATTTGTTTAGCTAATTCCTTAAATATTAACTTGGAAGAGGCTCATGATATGGTCATGAACAAATTTAACACAAGGGATAAGGATCGATGGACAAGGATTAATCAAGATAATATGGAGTGAAAATAATGACTATGATTAAAATTATCATTGCTGGTCCGCGTGGACGTATGGGTAGAGAGGCAGTAAAATTAGTAACAAATACAAATCAATTTGAATTAGTAGCAGTCTTAGATCATAAATTTGATGGCATGATGCTTAGTGATATTGAGGGGTTTCAATGGACCTCTAATGTGCCCGTTTATACTGATATTGTTAAATGTCTAGAAAGTGTAGAAGCAGATGTATTAATTGATTTAACTACACCAGAGGTTGGTATGTATCATGCCAAGACAGCATTGGAATTTAAAGTTCGTCCTGTCGTTGGAACAACAGGTTTTACAAAGGAAAACTTAGCAGAGTTACAACGAATTTGTGAAGAAAAAAATTTAGGGTGTATTATTGCACCAAATTTTGCGATCGGAGCCGTTTTAATGATGAAGTTTTCACAAATGGCTGCCAAATACTTTAGTGATGTAGAGATTATTGAAATGCATCATGATCAAAAACTAGATGCACCTTCTGGTACAGCTGTAAAGACTGCTGAAATGATCTCTGTTGTTAGAGAAGCGAAGCGGCAGGGCCACCCAAATGAAAAAGAAACATTAGCTGGTGCCCGTGGTGCTGAGTATGATGGCATGCATATCCATTCGGTCCGTTTACCCGGATTGATTGCGCATCAACAGGTTTTATTTGGTTCCGATGGACAGACATTAACCATTCGTCATGATTCTTATAATCGCAGCTCGTTTATGTCTGGTGTAAAAGTAGCAGTAGAAACTGTAATGAATCATCCAAAATTTGTATACGGCCTTGAAAATATCTTGGACTAGAGGTGACCTATGAACATTGCATTAATTGCACATGATAATAAAAAGAATGATTTAGTACAATTTGTCACAGCATACCAAGTGATTTTTGAGAAGCATTCATTATTTGCTACAGGAACCACAGGATCAAGGATCAGTGAGGCAACAGGCTTAACCGTGACACGCTTTCAATCTGGACCTCTAGGTGGGGATCAACAAATAGGAGCAATGATTGCAAAAAATAAAATGGATGCAATTTTCTTTTTCCGTGATCCACTAACTGCACAGCCGCATGAACCAGATGTAACTGCTCTCGTTAGGTTATGTGATGTCTATTCTATCCCTCTTGCTACGAATATGGGTACGGCTGAATTGCTGATAAGAGGTTTAGAGGAAGGGTTAATGGATTGGAGAAATATAGTACAAAAGAATGGTGACAAAAATGAACGGTAATAATTTACATATCCTTGCTTTTGGAGCCCATGCCGATGATGTTGAAATAGGCATGGGTGGTACAATTGCAAAACTTTCCTCTGAAGGATGTCGGATTGGTATTTGCGATTTAACAGATGCTGACCTTTCTTCAAATGGAAATGTTGTATTAAGAAAAGAAGAAGCTTCACATGCGGCTGACATTCTAGGAGTTTCGTACAGGACAACACTTGCTATACCTGATAGAGGTTTATATTTAAAAGAGGAGTACATAAAAAAGATTGTAAATGTTATTAGAACACATAGACCCAAGATCGTGTTTGCTCCCTATTTCGAAGATCGCCATCCTGATCATGGTAATTGTGCCCGTCTAGTTGAAGAGGCGGTTTTTTCTGCAGGAATTAAAAAATATCAAACAGGTGAAGAAATCGAACCACATAGAGTAGAGAAAGTATATTTTTATATGATTAATGGGTTCCATAAACCGGATTTTACTATTGATATCTCACTTTATATTAATAAAAAACTCTCTGCCTTACGTGCCTATCGAAGTCAGTTTGAACAAACGGAAGCAAGCATTGATACACCACTTGTCAATGGATATATTGAAACAGTTGAAGCCAGGGAAAGAATGTTTGGGAAAATGGTGGGAGTAAGCTTTGCGGAAGGATTTAAAACAAAAGTTCCAGTACTATTGGATCGTGATTTGATAGGAGACTCACAATAATGAAACTTAAGATAGGAATTACATGCTACCCAACTGTTGGGGGTTCAGGAGTTGTTGCAACAGAGTTGGGGAAGATGTTAGCTGAAAAGGGACATGAAATTCATTTCATTTCTTCCAGTATGCCATTCAGGCTAAACAAAATGTATCACAATATTTATTATCATCAGGTGGAAGTTAATCAATACTCAGTTTTTCAGTACCCTCCTTATGATATTGCTTTAGCTAGTAAAATGGCGGAGGTTGCTAATCGGGAGAAACTGGATATTCTTCATGTTCATTATGCAATTCCACATGCTGTTTGTGCTATTCTTGCAAAACAAATGTGTAATAGAGATATAAAAATTGTCACAACCTTACACGGTACAGATATTACGGTGTTAGGATATGACCCATCTTTAACGGATGCGATAAAATTTGGAATAGAGAAATCTGATATTGTCACCGCTGTTTCTAACGCGTTAGTCAAACAAACATATGAACTTATACATCCAGATAAACAAATAGAAACAGTCTATAACTGTGTAGATGAGCGAGTTTACAAAAAAACAGACTCTTCCTCGCTAAAAACTGAATTTGAAATTAACGAGGATGAAAAGGTGGTCATCCATGTTTCAAATTTTCGTTCTGTAAAGCGAGTGCAGGATGTGGTTAAAACTTTTGCAAAAATATCTTCAGTTATGCCTGCTAAACTTTTATTAGTAGGTGATGGGCCTGAAATATCCATCGTCTGTAAGCTTGTAAAACAGTTAGCGCTTGAAGATCAAGTTATTCTTCTTGGAAAACAGGAAAATCTTGAAGAATTATATTCAATTAGTGACTTGAAATTATTATTGTCTGAAAAGGAAAGCTTCGGTCTCGTGGCTTTAGAGGCAATGGCTTGCGGGGTTCCGTGTATTGGGACGAATGTTGGTGGTATTCCTGAGGTCATTCAACATGGGCAGAATGGTTATATTTGTGAAGTAGGAGATATTGAGGATATTTCTTCTAAAGCGATTGAATTATTAAGTGACCGCAAGTTGCATCATGAATTTTCTAGTAACGCTATGGAAACGGTGAAAACAAAATTTAGGGCAGATACAATCGTTAAACAATACGAACAAATATATTTTAAATTAATGAATTAAGGTGAAGTTTATGATAGAGCCTTTTTTATCTGCTATTCCTATATTAAATAAGCTGGAGATTGCGGGATTTGAAGCTTATTTTGTTGGCGGTTCGGTAAGGGATTACCTTTTAAATAAAGAAATCAGTGATGTGGATATTGCTACTTCTGCAACACCCGAAGAAGTAAAAAAAATCTTCACAAAAACTGTTGATGTAGGAATTGAACATGGAACTGTTCTTGTCCTATTTAATGGTGGGGCATATGAGATTACCACATTTCGTTCGGAAGCAGAGTATCAGGATTTTCGAAGACCTTCCGAGGTTTCTTTTATCCGCAATTTAAAAGAAGATCTTCAGCGAAGAGATTTCACAATGAATGCGATTGCGATGGATAGAGATGGAATTTTAATTGACCCCTTTGGAGGACAATCTGACATACAGCAAAAAGTAATACAGACAGTGGGAAAAGCAGAGGAGCGGTTCCGTGAGGACGCATTAAGGATGATGAGAGCAGTTCGCTTTGTTAGCCAGCTTTCATTTACTATTGAAAAAACAACATTGAACGCACTAAAAAAACATAATCATTTGCTAGCACACATCGCTGTGGAACGAAAAAGAGTAGAGTTCGAAAAATTATTAAAGGGAAATGATAGAAAATTCGCGCTTCGTCTCATGCTTGATACCGCTTTGTACAAATACTTACCAGAAATGAGTAAACATCAAAAGAATCTTGAAGACTTACTGAAATATCCAATGGAACATTTGGATAATAAAGAGATGTGGGTACTATTAATTTATTGTTTGAAACTTGAGGGGAAAGGAGTCGAGTCTTTTTTAAGAAATTGGAGACTTCCCCTAAAAGAAATTAAGGAAATACAACTCATCTTACAATTTACCAGATTAAGATTGGTACAGGAATGGACCCTACCTCATTTATTTACAGCAGGAAGAAACATTATTATTTCTGTTGAAAAACTATACCAAACAATATCTAACATTAAGAGAGATGAGGCAATAAATTACTGGGTAGACAGGTATGAAAAACTTCCCATTAAAGAAAAATCAGAAGTTGACGTTACGGGAAGTGACATTATGGACTGGTTTAATAAGAGTGGTGGACCTTGGTTAAAAGAAACATTAACCAAGATTGAAAATGCCATTTTAGAAGAAATTGTGCCCAATGATAAACAGGAGATTAAGGAGTGGCTAATGAAGTGCAGTCAGAAATAAGAAAAGAATTACTAGATGCCTTTACGAATGCAGGGGAAGATTTTTTGTCTGGTCAACAGTTAGCTGAATTAATTGGCTGCTCTAGAACTGCTGTATGGAAACATATTGAGGAGTTAAGAAAAGAAGGATTCGAATTGGAAGCTGTTAGAAAGAAAGGCTATCGAATTATTAAAACACCTGAAAAAATTACAGCTGATGAAATAAGATTGGGTTTAACCACAGAATTCATTGGCCGGAACATCCATTATGAAGAGAGTGTTGAGTCAACTCAAAAGATTGCTCATCGCTTGGCTGCAGATGATTTACCGGAAGGAACAGTAATTATTGCGGAAGAACAAAAAGCGGGGAAAGGGCGAATGAATAGAAAATGGCATTCCCCTAAATATACTGGTGTGTGGATGAGTCTCATTCTTCGACCTAATATTCCACTGACAAAAGCTCCACAATTAACGCTCTTAACGGCAGTTGCCGTAGTTCAGGCTATTGAAGAAATGACGGGACTTAATCCGGAAATTAAATGGCCAAATGATATCCTTCTAAATGGAAAAAAAATTACGGGAATATTAACTGAATTGCAGGCTGAAGCAGACAGAATTCATTCCATCATTATTGGTATTGGCATAAATGTGAATCAAAAGATGGAAGACTTTCCAGAAGACTTACGAGAAACTGCCAGTTCTCTTTTTATTCAGGAAGGGGAAATCGTTTCTAGAGCAGGCTTGATTAGAAGCTTCTTTAAACACTTCGAAAAACTTTACCTTCTCTACTTAGATCAGGGATTTTTTCCTATTAAGGTACTATGGGAGAGTTATGCCGTTAGTATTGGAAGGATCCTTAGGGCACGAACGTTAACCACAACTATTGAGGGAAGAGCTCTTGGGATAACAGATGAAGGGGTATTAAAATTGGAGGACGAGACAGGTATCGTCCACCACATTTATTCTGCAGATATTGAACTATAATGGCTGCAAGATAATACTTGCGCTAATTTTAGTCTTTTTGTATGATAAATTTATTGGGCAGTATCCATGTGAACTGCACCGAGAATGTCTTTTGACTAACAATTAAAAAGGTTTCTGCCTAGATCCGTGTAACGGACCGGGACAGAGGGATGGAACATTAAAAGAGTAACGGGATCCTCTGCCTTCAGAAGGGTCTTTTTATTTGCTCTTCAAACTCGTTTTATCGCCTCTCCCATACTTAAAAGGAGGGAATTAGGATGAAGCAAACAACAGATTTCTTAAAAATGAAGGAAAACCATGAGAAGATTGTCATGCTTACCGCTTATGATTATCCATCTGCTAAACAAGCGGAACAAGGGGGAGTAGATGTTATTTTAGTCGGCGATTCTCTAGGAATGGTTGTACTAGGTTATGATTCTACGATTCCGGTGACGATTGAAGACATGATCCATCATACGAAAGCTGTGAAAAGAGGAGCTAAAGACACATTTATCGTGACAGATATGCCGTTTTTAACCTATCATTTATCTGTAAAAGATACTTTGCTGAATGCTGGAAGACTTATGCAAGAAGCAGGTGCACATGCCGTTAAGCTTGAAGGGGCAGATGAGGTGATAGAAAAAATTTCTGTACTAACACGAGCAGGTATACCGGTTTGTGGACATTTAGGCCTTACACCGCAATCGGTTGGTGTGTTAGGCGGGTATAAAGTTCAAGGAAAAGATGCACAAGCTGCAAGAAAGTTAATCGAAGATGCAAAAAAAGTAGAAGAGGCAGGTGCCTTTGCTCTTGTACTTGAATGTGTACCTAAACAAATTGCCGAAGAAGTCTCAAAATCAATTACGATTCCGGTTATTGGGATAGGAGCAGGAATGAATGTCGATGGTCAAGTACTTGTTTACCATGATATTTTAGGATATGGTGTAGACCGTGTACCTAAATTTGTGAAACAATACCATTCCGTCAATCCATTTATCATTGAATCGATTCAAGCGTATGTGTCAGATGTGAAGAATATACAGTTTCCTGAAGATAAACACTCATTTACTATGAAAGAACATGAACTTAAGGTTCTCTATGGAGGTAAGGAATGAAGGTCATTACAACCATTAAGGACATGCAGGCAGAAATATTGAATCAGAAAAGTCTAGGGAAATCAGTAGGCTTTGTTCCGACCATGGGGTTCCTGCATGAAGGGCATTTAACACTAATCAAGCAAGCGAGAGAAGAAAATGAGGTTGTCGTCGTAAGTATTTTTGTCAACCCATTACAGTTCGGTCCTAAAGAGGATTTTTCAACCTATCCAAGAGATTTTGAGCGTGACCGTGCTTTAGCAGAAGGAGAACTAGTTGATTATATTTTTTACCCATCTGTAGAGGAAATGTACCCTCATTCCCTTTCTGTAAGAGTAGTTGTACAAGAACGGACGGATATGTTATGTGGAAAAACCCGTCCAGGTCATTTTGATGGGGTAGCAACAGTGCTAACAAAACTGTTTAATACTGTGATGCCAACAAGGGCCTATTTTGGTATTAAGGATGCTCAGCAAGTAGCAGTCGTTGAGGGGTTAATTGCTGATTTTAATTTTCCAATTGAATTAATTCCTGTGGACATTGTCCGCGAGGAGGACGGGCTTGCAAAAAGTTCTCGAAATGTAAACCTATTACCAGATGAAAGAAAACAAGCAACCGTCCTAAATAAAAGTCTTTTGGCTGCGAAAAAAGCGATATCAGAAGGCGAACGTAATCCAGTTAAATTAATTAATGAAATCTCAGAAATGATTACCAGTGAGTCTAAAGGACAGATTGATTATGTTGAGATTTATTCTTATCCACAATTAAAGCCTTTGGAAAAATTAGAGGGTACCATAATTATTGCACTTGCAGTAAAATTCTCTAAGGTTCGCTTAATAGATAATTCCATCATTCACTTATTAGATTAGACCTTATAAACGAATCCATAGGAGGAATAACATGTTTCGTACCATGATGAGTGGCAAAATCCATCGAGCAACAGTAACGGAAGCAAATTTGAATTATGTAGGAAGTATAACTATAGATGAAGATATTCTAGATGCTGCAGGAATGACAGCAAATGAAAAGGTACAAATTGTTAATAATAATAATGGTGCGCGACTTGAAACGTATATCATTCCTGGAGAAAGAGGAAGTGGCGTTATTTGTTTAAATGGCGCTGCCGCGCGACTTGTCCAGGTGGGTGATATTGTTATTATTATATCATATGCTATTGTCCCGGAAGAAAAGGTTAAGACTCATACACCAAGAGTTGTAATTATGGATGAAAACAATCACATTAAAGAACTAATTCATGCAGAACCTGCTCTAACAGTCATGTAAATCCCCGTTTTGGGGATTTTTCTATTTAAAAAAAGAATAATAAAATTAAGAGTATAGATGTGTTGTATCATGTAGAATTGTTTATTTTTTAGTATTTTTGTGATACCGTTTAATGAACGAAGGTTTGGGGTGTTTAGTACATGTTAAATAAATTCGTCGTAATTGATTTGGAGACTACAGGAAATCTTCCAAAAAAAGGCGATAAAATTATACAATTTGCTGCAGTAGTCATTGAGGACGGAACTATCACTGAGCAATTCTCATCACTTGTTAATCCAGAAAGATCCATACCTGCTTTTATAGAAGAATTAACGGGGATCAATGATGCCATGGTCAAGGATGCTCCCTTATTTAATGAAATAACGGAAAATGTTCTGCGACTATTAGATGGTGCGTATTTTGTAGCTCATAATGTTTTATTTGATTTATCATTCCTACAAGAAGAACTCATTCAAGCTGGCCATGAGGGTTTTTATGGGCCGGTTCTTGACACTGTTGAAATGGCAAGATTCCTCTATCCTACGGCTGATGGGTACAAGCTGTCTGATTTAGCCGAAAAAGAGAACTTAAGTCATGACCGCCCACATCAAGCAGACAGTGATGCTCAGGTAACCGCAGAGTTATTTCTTATTCTATTGAATCGTTTGGTATCTCTGCCATTGCTTACACTAAGACAGATTACTCATCTCTCAGGTGGGTTAAAGAGTGATCTACAACAACTTTTGGATGACCTTTTAATACAAAAAGATAAGAGTGAAGAACAACTTCCAGAAACGGTAGAAATTTTTCATGATCTTGCGTTGAGGAAAATTCATCTAGAAGAACAAAAGGAAACAGATATTAAGGAGAACTCCTTTCCTTTTAGTGAAGAGGAAAAAATTAAAATAGTGAAACAGGGTTTTGAAAACTTTGAAAAAAGATCTGGCCAGTTTCAAATGATGGATACTGTGTACCAAGCCTTTCAAACACAAAGTCATGCCTTGATTGAAGCGGGAACGGGTGTTGGAAAGTCTCTTGGTTACCTTTTACCGATGGCCTATTTTTCAAAATTAAATAAGCTTCCTATTGTTGTTAGTACTCATACGGTTCAACTTCAAGAACAATTACTTAAAAAGGAAATTCCACTTTTGTCTTCCATTCTTCCATTTAAGTTTCGTTCTGTGCTTTTAAAAGGTAGGAATCATTATCTAAGTTTGGAAAAGTTTTATCTAACCTTAATGGATGAAAACGATAATTATGATACGACCTTAACTAAGATGCAAATTCTTGTATGGCTGACTGAAACAGAAACTGGTGACAAAGATGAATTAAATCTTTCTAGTGGTGGTCTTATATATTGGAATAAGGTAAAGAATGAAGCAACGGCTTATACTCGTAATGATAAATGGAAAGAAAAGGATTTTTACTTAAAAGCAAAAAATACAGCACATGAAGCTGATCTTATTATTACCAATCATTCTTTATTATTGAGTGATATTAAAGGGAATGGTTCAATATTACCTAAGTTTGAGTATGCTGTAATTGATGAAGGGCATCACCTTGAAAAGGTCGCTGGTCAATTTTTAGGGCATTCGTTGGATTATTTATCTACAAGGCTGCTTTTGGGGCAATTTGGAGTTTATGAACAAAAACAGCTGTTCTATGAGATGGAGAAATTACTTCCTGAATTGGATGGTAAGAAATTAAATTGCCAAACATCTGATTTGAATCAACTCGTTATTGATACTACCTATGAAATGGATGAGTTTTTCAAGATGATTGCTTTGTTTGCAAAAACTAAGCTTTCTAACAAAAAAGGGTTCAATAGGGTAAAGGTTCGATTTGCTAATTCAGAGGTCGGAAAAGAAAGCAAGGCGTTGCTACATAGTGCGGAAAGAGTTTCTTTCTTACTGAAAGATTTACAAAATAGAATTAGCGATCGTCTTGACGTAATTCAAAATGTTAATACACCTATGACAACAAAACAAGAAAATAAATTAGAAGAAATATATGTTTTCCTTACAGAATTAATTGAACTTAGAGATACTATTATGAACTGTTTTATAAAAGATTCAAAGGATGTAAAGTGGATCGAAATTGATACACGTTCTCCGCAAAACGTTACAACTTTTATTGCACAACCTGCCACAGTAGCTTCATCGCTTAATAAGTATCTTTTTCAAGAGAAAAAGTCAGTGGTCATTACATCTGCGACCTTAACTGTTAACGATTCTTTTAATTATATAATGAAGGAAATTGGCTTGGATAGCTCTTCACCTATTCAAGTAACCATTCCATCGCCGTTTGAATATAAAAAACAGGTTCAGCTATTTATTCCAGAAGACTTGCCTGAAGTTAATACCGTACCATTAGAAGATTATGTGATAGCAATAACCGAGCACATTATTACTATTGCAGAGGCAACAAAAGGGAGAATGCTCATCCTTTTCACAGCCTATGATATGCTTAAGAAAACTTATGAATTAATTAAGGAAAGTGGCTTTTTAGACGAATTTGTTATAATTGCACAAGGAATTACGAGCGGCAGTCGAACCCGATTAACCAGGAACTTTCAACGATATGATAAGGCGATTTTGTTAGGGACGAGTAGTTTTTGGGAAGGAGTAGATATTCCTGGTGAGGATTTATCTTGCCTTGTCATTGTAAGACTACCGTTTAGCCCACCTGACGATCCGCTAACAGAAGCGAAATGTCAGTTAATTAAACAAGAGGGGGGCAACCCATTTTCTGAGTATTCTCTTCCTGAAGCCATATTAAGGTTTAAACAGGGATTTGGCCGCTTGATTCGAACCGAGAATGACCGTGGTATTATATTTGTTTTTGACAAAAGAATTACCACGACAATATATGGGAAATCGTTTTTGCAATCTATACCTTCGGTTCCTATAAGGAAAGGGTCCATAGATGAGTTAATTCAAAAAATACAACCGTGGATACATTGAAATATACGCCCATTCCACGATTATACAGCATAAATATTGGAAATATACACATCCTATCCATAATGGGAGGAATGTGTATGAGAACACTACTCATTTTAGTAATCCTTTTTATTCCATTTTCTTCAATCTCAAAGGCCGAAAATCCGATTGACAGTCAAGTGGAAAATATCGATTTACATTTGAAAGAACATGAAGCAGCTCTCACTTTTTTTGACATTTCTGAAGGTGAAGCGATTCTGCTTCAAGCAGCAAATGGGAAAAATATATTGTTTAATATGGGTGGTAAGGGAACAAGGGAAGAATTAGAAAAATGGCTTAAACTTTACGATGTAAAAGAAATTTCGACTCTTTTTCTAACAAATTTGGAAGGGACATCTTTAGAAAAGCTCGAAAACTTGGTTACTGCCCATAATATAAAAGAAATCATCACTACTTCTGACATATCAACACAAATAATCAATGTGGAAACATTGAATCATATAAAGGTCATTACGTGGAGTGCAGGAGAAAAGGAGGAAATCCTCCCTGAGTTAACAGCAGAAGTAGAATTTGTAGGTAATGAATTAAATGAAAGTATGGACTTGAAATTACAATTTTTTAACCATACTATTTTCTTGATGAACTCCAAAAGTTCCCGTGCAGAACAAATACTTATGCGGAAGAATCTAAAAAATATTAACGTCTTTAAAATACCAAATACCAATACGGACGATTCCTTATCAGAGCAACTAATACAATACCTAAATCCTGAAATATCCATTTTATTAGAAGGTGAGGATTCGCCTGATTCAAAAATCCTTCGTGATTTAAACGAGACTTGGTCAGAAGTTTATTTCACAAAAAAACACGGAACAGTTACAGTTAAACTTACAGAAAAAAATTATGAAGTTATTACAATTCCAATAATGAAAGATGAATAACCGGTTTAATGAAAAAATTCAATGATTTTAATTACTAATCATAACACGGGTTCAGTTTATCCTGTTATAATAGTTAGAAAGATTCTTCACAAACATAGCTTTAATGGATAAAGGAGAAATATGGATGGAAAGCAAAATAGAAGTATTATCAACAGTAAAGGTGCAGTACAGCTCTGATTTATACAAAATAGTTGATGCCTTAAACCGAACCTTAAAACAAAAAGATCTTATGTTTGGACTGGCACTTGATCAAGAGGATCAAAATAAAGCGATTTTTACAATATACCGTACATAAAGAAGTGATATAAAATGAAAAAATGGATTCTTTCACTAGTAATATTTTTTGTAGTTCTAATTGGAATTTCGATAAAGCTGTATTTGACTTCTGTTAACCCAGTGAACGCTGCTGAAAAAAAAGCACTGTCACTTGCAAGTAAAAAGGTACAATTGAGTGAAGTAAATGATTTTCATCTATACAATGGCTTAGAAACCATCAATATCATTGAGGGGAAAAATAAAAAAGGTGAAAAAATTATTGTTTGGATTCCTGAAAAAAGTAAAAAGGTTTTTGTGAAAAAAGCTAAAAATGGATTATCAAAGGAAGAAGCTGTTCAAAAACTGTTACAGGAAAAGGATCCGAAGAAAATTATTTCCGTTCGTTTAGGAATGGAAAAAAATATTCCTTTATGGGAAATTTATTATCGTTCTGAAAATAATTTAATAAATTATTATTATGTTCACTTTGAAACTGGTGAGTGGTTAAAGAAAATTGAAAACCTATAAAAAGGGATGGGATTGGAGGAAGTATTGATAATGGAATTAGCACAGCGGGTTTTAGCTCTTACTCCTTCTACAACATTAGCGATTACAGCTAAGGCTAAGGAGTTAAAGGAAAAAGGGGAAGATGTCATCGGATTAGGAGCGGGGGAGCCTGATTTTAATACTCCACAGCATATTTTAGATGCAGCACTATCTTCAATGAATGAAGGGTTTACGAAATACACACCTTCAGCAGGTTTGCCTGCTTTAAAACAAGCAATCATTAAAAAGTTTGAAATAGACCAAGGTTTAACTTATAAACCGAATGAAATTATTGTAGGGAATGGAGCCAAACATGCCCTATATACGTTATTTCAAGTTCTATTAAATGATGGGGATGAGGTTATTATCCCAACACCATATTGGGTAAGCTACCCTGAACAGGTAAAGTTGGCAGGTGGGGTACCTGTTTATATTGATGGTTTAGAACAAAATCAATTTAAAATTACGCCAGAGCAATTGAAAAACAGTATTACGAGCAGAACAAAAGCTGTAATTATCAATTCCCCAAGCAATCCTACAGGTATGTTATATACGGCTGAGGAACTCCTAGAATTGGGTAAGGTCTGCATTGAAAAAGACATTCTAATTGTCTCTGATGAAATTTATGAGAAGCTTGTTTACGGAAATCATAAGCATGTTTCTATTGCAGAACTTTCTCCAGAACTTAAAGAGCAAACAATTATTATTAATGGTGTGTCTAAATCGCACTCAATGACAGGGTGGAGAATTGGCTATGCGGCGGGGAATAAGGAGATCATTGAAGCTATGACTAATCTAGCTAGTCACAGTACTTCTAATCCCACTACAACAGCCCAATATGCAGCCATTGCAGCGTATAATGGACCACAAGAACCAGTTGAAGAAATGCGTAAAGCCTTTGAAGAGAGATTGGAAATTATTTTTAATAAGCTAACTGCAATACCTGGTTTCACATGTGTAAAACCACAAGGTGCCTTTTACCTATATCCAAATGTCAGAAAGGCCGCTGAAATGACTGGATTTAGTCATGTGGATGATTTTGTAGAAGCATTACTAGTAGATGCAAAAGTTGCCGTGATCCCAGGGTCAGGTTTTGGAACGCCTGATAATATTCGATTATCTTATGCCACTTCACTAGAGCAATTAGAAAAAGCAGTTAATAGAATGAAGCAGTTTGTTGAAGCAAATATTCAAGTGAAATAACCAATTACTATTAAAATATTTTATATAAAAGTCTGCAATTTGCAGGCTTTTTGCTTGTCCTTTCCAAAGCTGGATACCTAATACTCTTACTAGGAAAGAACGTTCGTGGTATACTATTCAGGAGGTGTCCAAAGATGAAAACAAATATTTTAGCATGGCTTCAAGAAGGAACATTAACAGTTCCGCAATTATTATTTTCAGAATATCGAAATCTTAATCTTAGTGAAACAGAACTCGTTCTTTTATTAAATATACTTACCTTTTTAGAAAAAGGAAATGAATTTCCTACTCCAGAAGAACTTTCCTCTCGTATGACTATCACCATTGCTGAATGTAATGAAATGCTTAGGCGATTGATTCAACGTGGGTTTATTGAAATTATTGATTCCATTTCAACTGATGGCATTCGGTTTGAAAAATACTCTGTGAACCCATTGTGGGAAAAGCTAGTTGACCAGTTTTTATTGAATAAAACAATGGTCAACAAAGTGGAGAAAAAAGCGGAGGAAACCGATTTATATACCTGCTTTGAGAAGGAATTTGGACGTCCGTTATCACCGTTCGAATGTGAGTCTCTTGGAATGTGGATGGATGACGATCACCATGATCCTGTCATAATTAAAGCAGCACTTAGGGAAGCAGTAATGTCTGGGAAATTAAACTTTCGCTATATAGATAGAATTCTATTTGAGTGGAAGAAAAACGGAATTAGAACTATTGACCAAGCGAAAAACCACGGACAAAAATTTAGACAAAAGCAAGCACAAAAAAGTAACCTAAAGGAAGAACCACATCAGCCGTCCGTACCATTTTATAACTGGTTAGAACAATAATCACAAACGAGGGAACCTTCTCTCGTTTTTATTTCATTATTTTAAAATTACAAGTTAGGTGATTTCTTTGCTAAATAATACACAGATTCGTTTTTGTTTAGACCAAATGGGAGCAATGTTTCCCGATGCACATTGTGAATTAAACCACTCCAATCCCTTTGAATTGGTTATTGCAGTTGCACTTTCCGCACAATGTACAGATGCCCTTGTAAACAAAGTGACAAGAGAATTGTTTAAGAAATACAAAACACCAGAAGATTATTTAAGTGTTCCACTTGAAGAATTGCAGAATGACATCCGTTCAATTGGCCTATACAGAAATAAGGCGAAAAATATTCAAAATCTTTGCCGGATGGTTTTAAACGAATACGGTGGACAAATACCTATGGATAGAGATGAGTTAACCAACCTTCCAGGGGTAGGAAGAAAAACGGCAAATGTAGTTGTCTCAGTCGCTTTTAACATTCCTGCGATTGCAGTTGATACTCATGTAGAAAGAGTAAGTAAACGTTTAGGAATCTGTCGTTGGAAAGATTCTGTTTTGGAAGTGGAAAAAACGCTGATGAAAAAAGTTCCAAAAGAGGAATGGGGAGTTACACATCATCGTTTAATCTTTTTTGGCCGCTATCATTGCAAAGCCCAAAATCCACAATGTCCTAGCTGCCCGTTGTTAGAGCTGTGCAGAGAAGGAAGGAAGAGGATGAAGGGGAAGGTCGAAAATCATGGATAGCCAAAGCGATGTAGTCACTACCATTCGGAATGATTGGGAGCAAATAGAAAGACAGCTTGAAAAACTATTTTCTGAACGTGACCCCAAAAGCACTAAAGAATGGATGGAAAAAGGGATTATCTTATTTCTTCAATTCTTAATGGTCTCAAATGATTCTGTCTATATTAACCAAGGGTCAATACCCTACCAACAATTACAGTATAAGCCGGTAAATGCTGTAGAAAGGTTGGAGTTTATCCAATCAAGGCCAACGTTATTTCATTCGTATCGTCAGTTGTCTGAACTAATGGTAGAACAACAAAAGATTTATGCCAAGAAACTAATAAAAAAACGTCTAGGCCATTAGCCTAGACGTTTTTTTAGATTCATATTTATGGTTGACGGGATCCGGAACCTTGGCCACTTGAAGGGGTACCAGGGAGTGTAGCTGGAGGAGTGGTTCCTCCTTGGCCTCCACCATCTCCACCTTCATTTCCGTTGTTTCCTCCATTATTGTTACCATTCCCGTTACCATTCCCATTCCCGTTTCCATCGTTTCCATTGCCATTTCCTTCACCATTATTTCCATTGCCATTTCCTTGGTCAATTTCAGGATTAGGAACTTCAATCGTAGTAGATGCAGGATCACTCTTTTTATCTTCTACAATTGCGATAATTGAGAAGGTATATTTAGCACCTGGGGTTGCTGGTATCATTACTGATGTTTCTGTTTGAGTGTATTTCTTTTGAGCAGAACCATCATTGACAGTAATTTCGAATGTTACTGGCAAGTTTTTAGGATTGCTGTAATTCCAGGATAATGTAATATTTTTTGTCGTATCATCATATTTTGCAGATGCGTTTGTTGGCGCCTCAAGTTTAGTGTATTTTTGTGAAACCTTTTTTGGTGCATGCCCTTTTACCGCATATTCTGTAGTAATTTCACTATCTGGTGTAAATTCACTAGCAAGTACTGGCGGCATAGATCCTTTTTCAATTCTAACCTTTTGAACGCTACTTGGCATACTAAAATCAGGTGTTTCAATATCTTTTGAAACGTAAGCCATTAGATTTTTAAAGATGAGCTGTGCAATCCTTTGATTGTCTCCCACGGCTTTAATTGGTGTTGAGCGATCCTTGTATCCTGTCCAGATTGATGCGGTGTAATTAGTCGTATATCCAGTAAACCAGGCATCTGGTACGGAGCTACTACTTTTAATATTCCAACGTTGCATCTCTTCATCTGTATAATTTGTTGTTCCCGTTTTGCCGGCGATTGGGAGTCCTGGTACTTTCGCTCTAGTTCCTGTTCCAGGTGAAACGAGAACACTTTTTAACATGTCTGTAATCATAAAAGCGGTTGAATCCTTCATGACTAGCTTTGGTTTAGGTTCTGAGCTAATCATTGTACCATCACGCAATTTTATCTTCTTAATAGCATGTGGTTTAGTGTACATCCCATTATTTCCGAATGCACTATAGGCACCAGCCATTTCAAGAGGGGAGACACCTACAGTCTTTCCACCAAATCCTCCAATGGCATAGGATTCATAAATTTCTTTTAAAGGTATTCCAAGACCTAATGCAAAGTCCATTGCTTTATCTAATCCCACTTGTTGTAGTGCCTGGACGGCTGGGGTATTTCTTGATAATTGCAGGGCAGTTCTGATTGTCATTGGGCCTTTATACTTTTGGTCCCAGTTTCCAAACTTTTTACCAGTAGAATACGTTATTGGTTTATCCTCAATCATTTCATAGGTTCCCCAATTTAAATATTCAATCGCTGGACCGTAATCAAGGACTGGCTTGATTGTCGAACCTGGCTGACGCTTAGTATCGATCGCGTAGTTAAATCCGCGTTTTACTTGTTGATTCCGTCCGCCTCCAATTGCACGAATTTCTCCTGTTTTTGTATCTAAAAGGGCAATACCAGCTTGGAAATCGTCATCTGGGTAATTAATAATCCCTTCTTTTGAATTGAGTATTTTTTCTACATAATCTTGGGCATTCGTATCTAAAGTTGTATAAATAGTAAGACCATCAGTAAAAATATCAAAATCAGTCGATTCTTTTACTTCGTCAATAACTGCATCGACAAATGAATCATATGGATCTTTATCCACATTACGTTTTTCTGGTGGTAAAACGGTTGATGCAACAGAAACCTTTTTAGCCTCTTCCATTTGCTGCTTAGTAATATATCCATGCTGATGCATCAATGTTAGGACAATGTCCCGTCTCTTCTGTGCTAAGTCAGGATGGTTAAATGGATTATAGTTATTAGGACTTTGTGGCATACCTGCAATTTGTGCAGCTTCAGATAATGTTAAATCTTTTAATTCTTTGCCATAGTAAATTTTTGCAGCGGTAGCAATACCGTGACTGTTTTCAGAAACAAACACCTTATTTACATACATTTCAAAAATCTGGTGTTTTGTGTATTGCTGTTCAAGCTTATAAGATAGCCATGCTTCCTGGACTTTCCTCTTTAAAGTTTTTTCATGTGTTAAAAATGAGTTTTTAACTACCTGTTGGGTAATAGTACTACCACCTTCGGCACCAAACCCGTGTTGTAAGTTTGCTAAAACGGCTCCTCCAAGGCGAATAGGGTCAATACCGTGATGCTTGTAAAAGCGATAATCTTCAGTAGCTAAAATAGCATTTTCAACTTGCTTTGGTATGTCTTTATAGTTAACATACTCTCGTTTTACAGCACCAACTTCAGTAATCTGCTTTCCATCTTTATCTAAAATCTTAGAAGGGATTGGATCTTTTAATAGTTTTGGGTCAAGTTTGGGAGCATCTTTTACCAAATAAGCGAAAGTTCCCACTCCAGCAATAATACCTACGATGCCAAGTACAACAAGACTTAAAAATATTTTTTTGAAAAGTCCGCCAGACTTCTTCTTGGCTTTGGGTTTACCTTTGGATTGGAGTTGCTTTCGGCGCTCCTCTCTTGATTGATATTTTTCAGACATGTTTTGATTCCTTCCTTTCTAACTTGCACTTTTCCACTTGTAGAAAGCTACAGTCTTTCTATTACTTTAATATAGTCAATTCTAGGTTGAAATCCAAGTGGAATGCGATGACCTTTTTCTTCAATTTCTTCTTTCGTAATGGACTTTCTTCCACCGCTCATCATTCGTTCCCAATACATTAACAAATGTTTAGCCTCTAGCAGGTACACTTGTTCAAATTTGGTGAAACGAAGAATTACGAAACATATACCTCCATGTTCAATTACCTCTTCCATGTGCTGTATTTGATGCTGGTGGAAGTTTTTTAGTGGAAATGAGGTAGGGTTTTGAGTTTCCTTTGCTTCAAAATCAATATATTTCCCTTTATATACCCCATTATAGTCGGTTGTTGACGCAATCTTAAAATATGCTTCCTTAATAACAGCAGCACTTCGAGATGGATAATCAACTTGTACGATTTGAACAGGTGTAGGTTTTTTATGAATCACTGCAATTTTTCTAGCACGATAAAATTCATTCGTTTCGTTTAAATCTTCCTCTAGAGTCATTCCTCGATTACTGTAGGAACTATTTTTCATATTCTTAGTTTTTGATTCCGGTGGGTGATCCTTAGGTTTGTACCTTTTTCCATTAGGATAGTTAAAATTCATATATATGCACCTCTCAAGCTATTCCCTATCATACCAAATCTTAGAGTAATTGAGGTGTATAAAATATTCTTGTTAACACACTCTAATAATAATTGTACCGTGAATGTTATACATAATCATGATTCATTTTTCTTAGAAGAAGAAAATCCACAGAACTCTAACTCTATTAAAAATAAAAAGGAAGATGAACAATGAATATGAATCACCTAACGATACAGGAACAATCAATCATTCGTCAAATTCTAACTGAAACAAATAAAAAAAACGTGGATAATATTTCGAGAACAGATGCTTATTTTGCGTATTTTAAAAAAAACCCAGATATTATTTGGTCGTTTCTTGCAAGTATGGTATCAAGAAACGGAGGGTGGAATATGTGTGACCTAGAAGGTACGATATTCCCGCATCTTTTAGCGGATCATGTAAGAAAACAGCTTTTTCTAACATACGAGCGAGCAAATTGGCTTATCTTCCATGATGTTTATCCTCAATTATTGCTCTATCAATATTCGACGAAATTAAATCGACCAATGTTTCATTTACTACCTTATTTTTATGTTTCTTCCTTTATACAAAAAGAGTGGCAAAAATACTGGATAAATAATGATAAGGAAAGGCTCACCAGGGCTTTAATTATTAATGAACAAAATGTGATCCATACCCCAGTTATTGAGCATCCTGTATATAAGAAAAAGGTCTTCCAATCGATGGTTTTTTCCTTTCAAGACTGGCTTCATTTTAGTTGTGTCCTTTTTCCAACCTGCGGTGGAGAGGTCTATGGTGCTAGTGTAAATGGGTTTAAGTCACTTTCCAATCGAATCAATTTAGGCAAGAGATTAGCAAATATTCTTTTTCATCCTAGATTGTTTCCATATTTTTTTGAGTTTGCGGAGAAAACGCCACATACAGGATCAAGATATGACTATGAACAATATTTTAAAAGCAAGGCAGTTAGAAGAACACCCATACTTCGAGCTATTTTTCCGGTTATTGACCATCATCAGCGGACATACTCTGACTGGAGTGTAGAAAGACGGGTTTCACCTGTTTGGTTATACTTTCCTGCCCGACATCGTCATCCTATTCATCTTACGGATTGGTACTTTAAAAAATCTCACCAACTTCAATTAATGCTCTCATTACACCAAGTATTACAATTAAATAAATGGAAGTAGAAAAAGCAAGGGTCCCCTTGCTTTTTTCTTTTACCTATTCTGCTGGTCGATTAGGGCCTTCAAGCTTTTTGTCACCATAGCCTGTTCTTTTTGCTTCTTGAGATTGTGGTTGTTTATTCGTTTGGTTTTTCTTTTTTGCCATTTTAAAAACACCTCCTGTATTAGCTTGTGCGGTTTTTTATTTTTCATTCGAATTTAAAAGTTGTCGAAATGAATAGACTAGAGTGCTGGATTGCCACTTTCTTTGACGAATTGCTTCTAGTTTTGTCATGCGTGAAGGAAGCTTAAAAAAGAAGGAGAATTATACCAAGAAGAATAACGCGAGGAGGAATTTATTTATGAATAAGCCACGGTCCGAAAAGGAAAAATTGCTTACTATGCTGACAGAAATATACGATCAATTAGAAGAATTGGAATCTGTTCTTGAGGCATCATTCTCCGACCTTCGCTCCAATTTAAACCGGCAAGAACAGGAAAAATTAACTAAACCTATGCAAAAACTTACAGTGATAGAAAATAAATTAGAAGACCAAAATGGTTTACAGATGGAGACAGATGTGTACGGGGAAAAGAACAACCCAGTAGCAACACCTTTAAAACTTGAATTAGGGTTCTAAATACAGCTAAAAATGATCATATATGCTAAAGTAGCAATAGGAATCTGCTACTTTTTTATTTTGTTGTAGAAAGGAATAACAATGTTAGAAGAAATTGAACATTTAACAGAACAACTCTTAAGATATAACCAATTATTTATGAAATACTATCAAGAAGGAAGGGAAACAGGAGTTAATTATGATTTTCACGATGTAATTAAACCATTCTCTGACCAAGTAAGATCTATTAATGGTGAATGGAAGAAGGCAATGAAAAACTGGCTGGCCCTTTCTAATCATAAGCATCTCCATTTAAAGCGTATCGATACAACTTCAGAACATATAGAACAATTATCTATTCAAGCCTTTTTTCCTGAAACTAGTAGAACTAGATTTTTAAATGCTCATCGAACGGTAGAATTTTTCTTGCAGGAAGTATTGAAGGAAGTAAATAAAGAGAAAAGAGATGCTTAGGCATCTCTTTGATTGGTATTATGAATTTTCGATGAGGGAGTTTTCGCTTTCAGTCTCAGGTATTTCCGCACCTTGATTTTCAAGTTCACGGACAAGAAGGCGATATTCTTTAATGGTAATTTCGTTATGAATATACGCTTTCTTAGCAAAATCCATTAATGCATTAACGTCATCTGTTTGATAGTCCCGACTTTGATTAAATCTGCTTTTTAATTCATGAATGTCCATGTTAGCTCCTCCTTCATCCTTTTTCTTATCGTAACACGAAAAGAAAGGATTCCTAGTTTTTAAAATATTTAAACTTTAGACAAAATTCCTCTTAATTAGACAATGTCCCTTCCAATAAAATAATCACCTTTCCATCATATCTTCATAAACTGTGTAATAGAGAAAGTCACAGAGGAGATGTTTGCCCATGATTGGTGGAAATAGACCAAATCAATTCTTTAATTATGGATACTCGGGGCAAATGATGCACCAAGGTCCGTTAAGTACTCAATTGTATCAACCAACTATGCATCGAAATCAGCCATATCCTTACCAAACCCAAACCCAACTTCAAAATTATGAATGGAATCCTTATCAACAACAAAATTCATACTATTCACAAGCTTATCAGCCATATAATCAAAACTATCAACCAGGCTATGTGCCACAAAATGCGCCATACCAGAATCAACCAAATTCCCAAAAGGATTCGCAATTTCTTTTCCAAAATCCGTTGCAGCCAAAGGAGGAACCGAATCTTCCCCAATCTTACATGCCGATGACAGGTTATCCGATGATGAATCCTTATCCAAAATCAAATATGATTCCTAAACAACCTGGAGGAGTGCAATCATTATTAAATTCGTTTAAGTCACAAGATGGATCAGTAGATTTTACGAAGATGGTTAACACGGCAGGACAAATGATGAATGCGGTAAATCAAGTATCATCGCTTGTAAAAGGATTTGGTGGTATATTTAAAGTATAGGCTGTGTTAAATAACAGTGTTGATTGGAGCGGAAGGCACGAAGACTCCTGTGGGAGTATGGTTCAGGAGAGACCCCGCAGGCGCTTTTCTCCGTGGAGGCTCGCCGAAACACCCACGGAAAGCGAAGTGCCTGGAGCGGAAATCAATAGAAGATTTTAACAGAGCCAAAGTATAAGGGAAGAGGCTGACTCAAGTGAGTCAGCCTCATTTTGTTTTTATGTTATTAATCTTCGATGTCAATTAATTTCCCTTTTTCCTGAGGAATTCTAATTTGAAGTAAGCCGTCCCTATAGGAGGCTTTTACCATTTTTTCGTTGATTGTATGGGGGAGTGTTATGGTCCGTGACGATTGATGTCGAGTAAATCTTTGGCGGAATGTTTTATTTATATCGTCTTCCTCTGTTTCTAGCTCTTTATTCTCAACTGAAATGGTTACATAATTCCCCGAAATATTCAAATGGATTTGCTCCTTTTTTACCCCAGGAAGTTCAGCTGTAATAAGATAATCATTTCCTGTTTCAACTGTTTCTACATGAAAACCAGATCCAACTGGAAAAGGAGTTTTAAAGAAATCATCGATCGATTGTAAAAATCCCCTTACTGGTTTTTCAGTGAAGAAATCATTCATTGATTTAAATAATTCACGAAATGGCTCTGGCAATGGTTTCTTCCCGTTATTATGATCCTCCGGCGGCATAGATGTCATGATGGTTCCTCCTCTTTCCAATAATTCACTTCCTATAATATGCAGTTAAAACTAGGGAGGTGCCGCCATAATATTGTTATAAAAATTTGAACGATTTTTTACAACCTGAATTTCTGTGATATATATCACATTAATAATGTGTGATTGTTTGTATGCTATGCAGTAGTTTAAGGAAAGTGAGGAAATGTTTATGTTCTGTTATCAATGTGAGCAAACCCCAACAGGTGGGTGTAAGGTTATTGGAGTATGTGGGAAAGATGAAACGATTTCAAGTTTACAAGATACAATTATTTTTGGATTGAAGGGAATTGCGGCCTATCGCACACATGCTAATCAACTGGGATATACAGATTCCTTTGTAGATGCAACAACACACGAAGCATTATATCTTACATTAACCAATTCTAACTTTAATGTGCAGGAACATATCGATATGGCTATGAAAGTAGGTCAGGCAGCTGTTCGAGTAATGGGGATGCTTGATGAAGCACATACAAAACGTTTAGGTATACCTGAACCAATCCGAGTCAGCCAAAATAAAATAGAAGGCAAGTGCATTGTTGTTACTGGACATAATCTTTTTGCATTAGAAGAATTGCTTAAACAAACGGAAGGAAAGGGTATAAATATTTATACTCACTCTGAAATGCTGCCTGCACATGGTTATCCGGCATTAAAGAAATTTGCTCATTTAAAAGGAAATATCGGTAAAGCTTGGTATGATCAGCGTCGTCTGTTTGAAACCTTTCCAGGCGCAATTTTAGCAACAACTAACTGTGTAATGCCCATTAAAGGGTCCTATGCGGATAGAATGTTTACATACGAAGTGGCAGGTCTAGAAAACGTAGAAAAAATTGTGAACGATGATTTTTCTCCATTAATTGAAAGAGCATTAGAGCTACCTGAAGCAGCCATTGAATCTAGTGAAACACTATTAACTGGCTTTCATCATGAAACGGTTCTTGGCTTAGCACCTGAAGTAATAGAAGCAGTAAAAGCTGGTAAAATTAAGCGTTTCTTTGTCATTGCTGGCTGTGATGCACCAGGGCATGGTGGGGAGTATTATCGAGAACTTGCAACTTCATTGCCACCTGAAACAGTTATTTTAACCACTTCTTGTGGAAAATTCCGCTTTAATGACGTAGACTATGGCGTTGTTCCTGGGACAAATATTCCACGATACATCGATCTCGGACAATGTAACAATTCTGGCTCTACTGTAAAGATTGCGATAGCATTGGCTGATGCCTTTGAATGTGATGTTAATAAACTTCCAGTAAGCATTGTCTTATCATGGTTTGAGCAAAAAGCAGTTGCCATTTTGTTAGGGCTCTTTAGTTTAGGTATCAAAGATATACGAATTGGACCTAAACCGCCTGAATTTATTTCTGAAGGAGTTTTACAAGTTCTCCAAGAAACATTTAATTTAAAATTGATTAATACAGCAAAAGAAGATATGGAAGAAATGCTTCAGCTATCAGTGAAATAACAAAAAACCCGTCAGAAATGGCGGGTTTCTACAATTAAATTAAGTGTATTTCTTCCATAAGAATTTCTATATCAACGATCATATTACCTTCGTCATCTACTTCGATTAATTCATCCTTTTTCATTTTTGTAAGGGTGCGGCTAATTGTTTCGCGTGTGGTACCAATCATATTAGCCAAATCTTTGTTGGTGAATTCTGATTTTAAAAGAATTGTTCCATCGCCTTGGTCTTGACCATGCTTTTGTGCAAGTCTAATGATTAACTTGATGATCTGTTCATATGTGTTATTAAGGATTTGTTCTTCTAACCGATTCTGTAAATCTACAATTTTTTCACCCAGCACTTTAAATACTTTAATACACAACTCAGGATTTTCGATTAGTACTGCTTCGAATTTTGAAATAGGGACAGCAACCAGCGTAGACGGCTCAAGAACTTCCGCATAGGCAGGATAATCTCCTTTTCTGAAAAAGCCTACATGCGGAAACATCTCACCTTTTTTGGCTATTGCAACAATTTGTTCTTTCCCGTTAATATCACTTTTGTAAATTTTAATTCTACCATCATAAATAAAATAGACATTTTCAAGTGGGTCCCCTTGTAGGAAAACATGACTCTGTTTTTTCCAATCTCGGGCAATGGCGATATCAGTTATCTTGGTTAATTCCATATCATTTAATTCTTTAAAGAGGGAGAACTCAGAAAGAACCTTCTTAATAGCTTCTATTTTCATACAATCACCTACATGTTTTTTCAGATACCTTCTATTGTAACAAAAATTCCATCAATAGTTTATTTTTATGATATACTTTTTTTACGAACGTTCATTCGCTGAAATAGAAATAACGAGGTGAATAGCATGTATAGTAAGAAAAACCTTCAAGAAATGTTAGTAGAATTGAAGCTAAAGGAAGATTTTAAAGAAAATATTGTTACATGGCATACTATTCCGGAAAAGCAAGCACAGTCTGTTCCACTTCCAGATGAATTGCATCCGGTGTTAATACAATCACTTAAAACGAAAGGGATCGAGCAGCTTTATACTCATCAAAAATCAGCTTATGAAAAAACAATGACAGGGAGCAGTATTGTCGCCGTTACTCCAACAGCATCTGGTAAAACTCTATGCTATAACCTGCCTGTCTTGCAAACGATCCTACAAAACTCCAATTCAAGAGCATTATATATTTTTCCTACTAAAGCACTCGCGCAGGACCAAAAAAGTGAAATTAATGAAATTATTCAAGCAGCCGGTGTAAATATAAATAGTTATACGTATGATGGCGATACACCTGCTAATATTCGTCAAAGGGTGAGACAGGCTGGACATGTAGTAATTACAAATCCTGATATGCTTCATTCTGCCATACTTCCACATCATACAAAATGGGTTTCACTTTTTGAAAACTTGAAATATATCGTCATTGATGAACTCCACACGTATCGGGGGGTGTTTGGAAGCCATGTGGCCAATGTAATTAGAAGGTTGAAGAGAATTTGCCGATACTATGGAAGTAGTCCGGTGTTTATTTGTACCTCTGCAACCATTGCAAACCCTTTAGAACTTGCGGAAAAATTGACAGAAGAAAAAATGTATCTAATTGACAATAATGGTGCTCCAAGTGGAAGAAAGCATTTTGTCTTTTATAATCCACCAATTGTCAATAAGCCCTTAAATATTCGACGAAGCGCAACTCTTGAGGTTAGGAAAATAGCAGGGGAACTATTAAAAAATAAAATACAAACGATTGTTTTTGCAAGAAGTAGAGTAAGAGTTGAAATTATCCTAACCTATCTGCAGGAGCTTGTGAAAAATCAGTTGGGAGACAAGTCCATTATGGGCTATCGAGGAGGCTATCTCCCAACAGAAAGAAGAAAAATAGAGAAGGGTCTACGTTCTGGGGATATATACGGTGTTGTTAGCACAAATGCTCTTGAATTAGGGGTCGATATTGGACAGCTCCAAGTTTGCATAATGACCGGATATCCAGGGACAATCTCGAGTGCATGGCAGCAGGCGGGAAGAGCCGGGAGGCGTCATGGAGAGGCGCTTGTTATTATGGTGGCAAGTTCTAGTCCTCTGGATCAGTATATCATTCAAAACCCAGAATATTTTTTAACAAAGAGCCCTGAAACAGCGAGAATAAATCCGGATAACCTAATCATTTTGATTGACCATATGAAATGTGCCGCCTATGAACTTCCATTTAAATCAGGAGAGCAATTTGGATCTGTGGGAACAGAAGAGCTATTGGAATATTTAACAGAGGAAAGAGTCTTATATCGGAATGGAGATAAGTGGTTCTGGATGAATGATTCTTTCCCAGCACATAACATCAGCTTGCGTTCAGCTTCACAAGAGAATGTCATTATAGTTGATCAATCGGATGTTGCGAATGTTAGAGTAATTGGTGAAATGGATCGGTTCTCTGCAATGACGCTTCTCCATGATGAGGCGATTTATTTACATCAAGGTACCCAATTTCAAGTGGAAAAATTGGACTGGGATGAAAAGAAGGCGTTTGTAAGGGAAGTAGACGTTGATTATTTTACAGATGCGAATTTAGCTGTCCAATTAAAAGTTTTAGAAGTAGACAAACTTCAGCCTCTAGAGGATGCGGAGATTGGTTTTGGTGATGTTAGTGTAAGAGCGATGGCCACAATCTTTAAAAAAATCAAATTTGAAACACACGAAAATATTGGATCAGGTCCTATCCATCTCCCAGAAGAGGAACTTCATACAAACGCTGCCTGGATTTCATTAAATAACTCAATTGCCGAAATGGGCCACGAACGGCTCGAACAAGGATTGATTGGAACTGCTCATGCGCTAAGGTCTATCGCACCATTATTTGTGATGGCTGATCCGCAAGACATTCATGTCATTCCACAAGTAAAGGCAGATCATAATGAAAAACCAACTATTTTTTTCTATGATCGTTATCCCGGTGGTATTGGTTTAAGTGAAAAGCTATATACAGGCATGACACATGTTTTCTTAGAAACAAAGAACATGATCAATCGCTGTCAATGTGAAGCTGGATGTCCCTCATGTATTGGAACGGATACGGTAAGTGAAACAGCTAAAAAGGATACATTAAACATTCTTGAAGCGTTTCTTCAAGTTTCCGTTACAGACAAGGATGTGGAATCATGTCTTTAAAGGCAAAATTGAATCGACTTAAACCCCACATTTCTTCAGTGGGAACAACGGAAGAGGATAAAGAGCATCAACTTGCTAAAGTTTCAACGAAAGAAATACCGCATCAGGATCGATGGAAGCAAGAAGGGGTATACCCCTATTTTATGGATCAGGATTATTGTCTAATTAGAGAAGTGAAATATCCACTTTCTCAGCGGCATGGACAATACCGTTTCAGAGATTTCCTTACCGCCGTTGAGGTTTGGAACAACCATTCAATAATGCATCCTTTGTCAGCAAAAGGACATCAGGCTGAAGAGTTATTCTTCTTTGACACGGAAACAACAGGACTTGGCGGCGGAGTGGGGAATGCCATCTTTTTACTTGGATATGCAAGTGTTGCTGGAGATGAGCTCATTTTGAGGCAGCATATACTTCCGCATCCAGGAGCTGAAGTACCTTTATATCAAAGCTTTCTAGAAAGAGTAAATTACAAAACATTAGTTACCTACAATGGTAAATCGTTTGATTGGCCCCAAGTAAAAACAAGGCATATGCTTGTTAGGGAGCATGTGCCAAAGCTGCCTAAGTTTGGTCATTTTGATTTATTCCATGCAGCAAGGAGGCTTTGGAAGCACAAGTTAGATAGATTGAAGTTGTCTATTGTAGAAAAAGAGGTGCTAGGTGTTGAAAGAATAGATGATATTCCGGGATTTTTAGCACCGATGATCTATTTTGATTTTATCGAAAGTAAACAACCTGAAGGTATGCTTGGTATTTTAAGACATAATGAAATTGATATCCTGTCACTAATTACTTTATACACGCATTTAACCTTTCAATTGTGTGGAATAGATCAAAGACAATCAAGGAAAGAGTCATTCGAGGTGGGACGTTGGTTTTCTAGTTTAGGCGAGAATTATGAGGCTGAGAAAGTACTGACAAAGCTTACAACAGAGCAAGATGCTACATCCCTTAAGGCAAAGTTTACGCTTGCGTTTCAAAAGAAAAAAGAAGGTGATTGGGAATATGCTCAGAATTTGTTCGAGGATGTTGTCGAATCTGGTGATGATATGATGATGATATCTGCAGCTGTTGAGCTAGCAAAAATTTTTGAACATAAAAAAAGAGACTATCGGTGTGCAATAAATTATTGCCTTAAAGCTATCGGAGTATTAACCCAGTCAAAAAGCAATGCTGTTGGGAAGGGGCAATTTTCATTGGAGGAACTTGAAAAAAGGTTAATAAGATTAGAGCGTAAAATTGCGAAATTTCCCAGGTAAGCGCAAAATTCGTCAAATAAACTGAATAAGTGGAGATTTTCGGCATTTCTCGAATTATTCCCACAAAATCTTAACAAATTTATTAAAAAAACCAGCATTTCTGTATTGTCTAATGTAGTTGAAAAGAGTAAAATGTGAAATTGGATTGAGAAAAAAACGACTATAAATCATACGGAGCTGGTAACATGTATAAAGCGATTTTATTCTTATTTTTTATTGTCGTTTGTTTGACTGCTGTTGTTTTTACAAGCTTGAAAGACAGCTTTTATTCAATGCTATAGATTGCTTGTCCACGAAATAAAATGAAAAGATTACTTCAAGGTCATTCTATTTTGTAAAAAATAGGTGTTTTCCTTAGTACAAGAGTAATCCCTTCAACATAGGCTGTTAATGTAAACAGAATATTTGAAGGGAGATATTAATATATGTATTTAGGAACTAATTTTGCGCCGCCAGTCATTCATCCGACACAACAAATTGTGAACCACACATTCTCAACAACGGTGGTGCCACATATTCATCCAGTACACACTACAACGGTAAATCACCATATGTACCAACATAAACACTTCTGCCCACAAACAGCATCATGTTGCGAAGAGGAATGTAATCAGCATATTAACTGCTGTAATCCTTGTGCACCAGTTATGCCAGCAGCAATGCCTGCACCGAATGCAGTGCCAAATATGATGCCTGGTATGGGTGCTCCAGGATTTGCGCCAGGAGGACCTGGATTTGCGCCAGGTGCCCCAGGCTTTGGACCAGGTGCCCCAGGCTTTGGACCAGGTCCATTTATGGGACCTCGCCCATAAGAAAAAAGTGGCAATTGCAAGGGCTTTTAGCCCTTGTTTTTTTATTTATTGTTACAATATTATATGCTTTCCTTATAAAAATGTTTGTCCTATTTTTTAAAAATTTTATTTTGAGGAGAACGTTCTTTGATTAAAGTCCTTGCAATTTCAGGATATAAACCATTTGAATTAGGAATTTTTAAGAAAGATCATCCATCTGTTCAATTTATTAAATTGGCTTTTAAGAAAGCACTATTGCCTTTGATAGAAGAAGGCTTGGAATGGGTATTAATTAGCGGACAATTGGGAGCAGAATTATGGGCTGCAGAAGTTCTTTTTGAGTTACAGTTCGAAAACCCAGAGCTGAAACTTGCAGTTATTACGCCATTCCTTGACCAGCAAGCATCATGGAATGAAAATAATAAGGAATGGTATGAGTCCGTTCTTGCCCAGGCAGACTTTATTGACTCTGTTACGAAAAAAGGTTATGAAAAACCATGGCAATTTAGGATAAAGAATCAATTCTTTATCGAAAAAAGTGATGGATTACTACTTTTCTTTGATCATGAGAAAGAAGGAAGCCCTAAATACTTATATGAAATGGCTATGGAATATCAAAATAAACATGATTATCCAGTAGAATTAATAACATTTTACGATCTGCAAATGATTGTGGAGGAAGAACAATTAAAAGAAATTGACAAAAGTACTTATTTTTGAAAAAATAATAGGTAATGATTGGCGATACTGAGGTGATTTAAATGCTATCTGATAAAGTTAAGTTAACAGCTAAGGATATTTTAGAAAAAGAATTTAAAACAGGTGTACGTGGTTATAAGCAAGAAGATGTTGATAAATTTTTAGATCTAATTATTAAAGATTATGAAACCTTTCATCAGGAAATTGAGGATTTACAGCAAGAAAATCTTAGACTGCGTAAACAATTAGATGAAAGCTCCAAGAGACAGCCGGTAGCCCAACCAGCTGGTACAACAAACTTCGATATCTTAAAGCGATTATCTAACTTAGAAAAACATGTTTTTGGAAATAAACTCTACGAATAAGAGTTTGTTTTGAGATTTCCTAATAATAACCATTGAATAACCAGCAGGAATTACATATAATAATAAATGTCTTCATTAATGACGTTCGGGTAATCGCTGCAGGTGTTTTATGCAACTGTAGAGGAAAGTCCATGCTCGCACGAGCTGAGATGCTCGTAGTGTTCGTGCCTAGTGAATTCATAAGCTAGGGCAACTGGATCTAGCATTCAGTTGACGGCCGGGAAAATACCTAAGTCCTTTGGGATATGGTATGAATACCTATAAAAGTGCCACAGTGACGTAGCCTTTCCAGAAATGGAAAGGGTGGAACGGGTAAACCCCACGAGCGAGAAACCCAAATTATGGTAGGGGCGCTTTCTCTGAGGAATTGAACGAGGAGAAGGACAGATTCATATTGAATCTGTAGATAGATGATTACCACCTAAGTACGAGACTAACAGTCGTTTGTAGTACACTGGTACAGAACATGGCTTACAGAACGTTATTAATGGGAAAGTATGCTGGATATAACGGCTCTCCTGAGATGGGGAGCTTTTTTATTATTTTATAAGGGGATTGCATTCCTTTTGTAGTTTTTGTCCATAATGATAGCGAATATTAGCTCAATCCTGTAAAGTAAACAGTACATATATGTAATTAGTTAAGGGTGAAAAAATGGGAAAATATCAAATAATTGCAACAGCGGCGATGGGACTTGAAGCACTAGTCGCAAAAGAGGTTAGATCACTAGGTTACGACTGTGTGGTTGAAAATGGAAAGGTAATTTATACCGGAGACGAATCTGCTATTGTAAGGAGTAATTTATGGCTTAGAACAGCGGACAGAATAAAGATTAAGGTCGGGGAATTTAAAGCATTTACCTTTGACGAATTATTTGAGAAGACAAAGGCACTCCCTTGGGAAAAATTTTTACCAGAAGATGCTGAATTCCCTGTTATTGGTAAATCTGTGAAATCCAAGTTATTTAGCGTTTCTGACTGCCAAGCTATTGTCAAAAAAGCAGTTGTTGAACGACTAAAGAATCATTATAAACGAAGCACTTGGTTTGAAGAGAATGGGGCTTTGTACCGTATAGAAGTCGCCTTGCTGAAAGATGTTGCTACCATAACAATAGATGCAAGCGGGCAAGGGCTTCATAAACGTGGATATCGAATTGATCAAGGGGAAGCACCATTAAAGGAAACCCTTGCGGCGGCTCTAGTTATGCTTACAAATTGGAAGGCTGACAAACCATTCATAGACCCATTTTGCGGTTCAGGAACGATACCAATCGAAGCTGCAATGATTGGTCAAAATATTGCACCAGGTTTCAATAGAGAATTTGCTTCTGAAGGCTGGAATTGGATTCCCCAAACGGTATGGGATGAGGCGCGAATTGAAGCTGAGGACTTGGCGAACTACGATCAACCTCTGGATATTTTAGGTACAGATATTGACCATCGCATGGTTAAAATCGCACAAGAAAACTCCTTTGAGGCGGGTTTTGGGGACCTGATTTCCTTTAAGCAAATGCAGGTAAAAGATATTTCAACATCGAAGGAATACGGTGTAATAGTTGGAAATCCTCCTTATGGTGAAAGACTAGGAGAGAAGACGGCTGTTGAACATATGTATAAGGAAATGGGCCAAGCATTCAGTAAGTTAGATACGTGGTCGATTTACATTATGACTTCTAATGAAGAGTTTGAACAATTTTACGGAAAACCAGCCACAAAGAAAAGAAAACTATTTAATGGTTTTATTAGAACAGATTTATATCAGTACTGGGGAAAACGTCCACCAAGACAAGAAAACTAGAGAAAATTGGATAGTACAAACAAAATAATTTTGATTTTTAAGACGAGAGTCTCTATATTGAGGCGCTCTTCTTTTTTTGGAGGGTTATTATGCAAAATCGGATGCCGTTTGAGATATCCAAGACTGAATCCTTTTATGACAAATTAAGTGAATGGATTGGCGATTTGTTCTACGATATCCTGCCCGAAGCAGGTTTTGAGCTAAGGGATGAACAAATTTTTATGGCTTTCCAGCTTGAAAAAGCATTTAAAGACAAAAAAGTCATGTTTGCTGAAGCTGGCGTTGGAACAGGAAAAACGATCGTTTATTTACTTTACTCCATCATGTATGCCCGTTACACAAATAGACCTGCAATCATTGCTTGCGCAGATGAAACGTTAATTGAGCAGCTCGTAAAAAAAGAAGGCGACATTGCCAAACTAGAAAAAGTTCTTGGATTAAACATCGATGTTCGGTTGGCAAAATCGAGGGATCAATACTTGTGTTTAAAGAAATTTGATCAGGTGAGGAATACTGACTTTTCAGATGATATATCTGAAATCTATAATAAATTACCTGATTTTGTTCACTCGGGAAGTTCGATGCAAGCGTTCGAGAAATATGGTGACAGAAGGGATTTTCCCAACCTGTCCGATGAAAAATGGAGCAATATAAATTGGGACTCCCTTCAGGATTGTTTTTCTTGTGAAAAACGCCATCGGTGTGGTCTCACATTACACCGTGATTATTATCGTCATTCTACAGATTTAATAATCTGTTCACATGATTTTTATATGGAACATGTTTGGACAAAAGAATCTCGAAAGCGGGAAGGGCAGCTACCACTATTACCTGAACATTCCTCTGTTGTTTTTGATGAGGGGCATTTACTTGAATATGCTGCACAAAAGGCATTGAGCTATCGTTTTACTGATTACACTTTAGAGACATTGTTAACAAGATTAATGGAAAATGAAGTACGTGAGAAGACATTGTATACAATCGATGAAGCTTTATTAGAGAATGAAGCATTTTTTAACACGATTGAACAATTTTCCTCTCAATCAACTGGCTCTGAGAAACATATGATCACAAAACATCCTTTAGTAATGAAATCTTGTAGAAAACTACTATCGACTCTTCAATCTCTAGAGGAAGAGCTTGTTTTTGAAAGTGAATTATATGTAATTAATGAATATGATTTAAGAATTGTCGAAGAGTATTTAGAACAAATTACGTATTCATTATCACTTTTTCTACAAGAGTTAAATGGAATTACCTGGTTTGAAGAAAACAGGGGAGAACGGACACTTGTGATCATGCCAAAAATGGTGGAAGAAGTGATGAGAGAAGAAGTGTTTTCTCAGAAGAAACCGTTTATTTTCTCATCAGCAACAATGGCTAATCAGAAGTCGTTCGACTATATTGCCAAAAGTATAGGCGTGGAGGAGTATCTATCTTTTTCTGTCTCTTCTCCATTCGATTATGATGATAAGATGGAAATACATCTTCCTAGGTTCTCAAAGGAGAACCTAGCTGAAAAAACAGAGTATCTGATTAAAATGATTAATAAGACAGAAGGCAGAGCACTGATCCTATTAAATAATAAAAATGAAATGTCCTTCTTAAAAAGTAGACTACTAAATGCGGTTCCATTTCCTGTTTATTTCGAAGGGGATGAAGAAATAAGTACCCTAGTATCCAAGTTCCAGAATGAAGAGCACTCTATTCTATGTTCTATTCATCTTTGGGAAGGATTGGATATTCCTGGTAGATCACTTGAAAACGTGTTTATTTTTTCACTGCCATACCCTCCTAATGATCCGGTTTTTACTGCAAAAAAAGAAGGGGTTGCAGATCCGTTCGAAGAAGTGGATTTACCTTATATGTTGCTTCGACTGCGTCAAGGGGTTGGCCGCTTAATCAGAAGCGAAATGGACGAGGGATTGGTTCACATTCTATTAGATGATGACATCGACTCTGAGGTTTTAAAGAAGGTTAAAGCGGCGTTACCAACCGACGAGGCTAAAGAACAATAAAAAACAACGGAAGCTGCCATGAGGCCGCTTCCGTTATTATTTTATCTACCTAATAGTTTCAATGCTTCTGGTGTCATTTTTTCTGGGGACCAGGCTGGTTCCCAAACTAGATTCACCTCTACATTTTTTGTTTCTTCAAGTCCTTGGACACAATAGCGAACGCCCGTTGTTATGCTATCGTGTAATGGGCATCCTGGCGTGGTTAGTGTCATAGTAATTGTCACATCAGATTGATCAGAAACGTCTATATTGTAAATTAACCCAAGGTCAACCACATTGATATTTAATTCAGGATCATAAACACTTTTTAATGCTTCTAGGATTTTTTCTTTTAGAATCATGATTTACACCTCACTATTTTTTTAAAACGTTTAAAATGCTACAAGCCATCAGGATGAATATCACTGATAAAAATAATTGGCCGATATTAAAAAGAATGGTGACTTTCAATACTAATGAAACAAAGACAGTTAGGGTCGATAGAATGAATAATAAAAAGAGCGGAACAACTACCTTTTCATTCATCATGTCTTTTAATGTTGGTACAGCACTTTTCCCAATTTCCTTACTATATTTATAAGTCCACCATAAAAAAGGAACTATTTTATAAAGATAACCTGAAATACTTAGGACAACCCATAAGAATATATAGAGATAAATGAGTGGCCCCGCTAAAGCAGTGATGTCTTTTGTCCATAATAGGATAAATGCTGCTAAATGAATGATATTTCCAAGCCCGATAGCAACGAGTCCGAAAGTAAACGGCTTATCAAGCCTCTTTTTCAACCTTTTTTTTATGATAATACTTATATGCCAACTAAAAACAGAAAATCCTGCAAGTAGTAAAAAGAAACCTAGCTTTAAAAGGATGCTATTATCCATGAAGAAAGAAAATAATACAGTGACAAGCCCCATAGTGTAAAGACCATAAACAAAACGAGCATGTACCATTGGAAATCCATGTGAAAGGGAGAACATGGGTACCATTTTGTAAGAAAACCCAAAGATTAATAATGTAAACCAACCTGTGACTCCCATTAATAAATGGCTTTTAAAAATAGATTGGTAATTTCCCGCACCAAACCCTGTTTTTAAGCTATAAATCATTGTGATGCCTAAAATGATCGTACTTAATAAACAGAATAGAGCAGTACCAACAAAAGCAGTTAATATATTGGGTTTTGCTTGTTTTTTAAGTGTCATTACCATTTGAACTAAGAACATGACAATTCCCAGTAAAGTAAGACAGCCAGGAATGATGGCCTTTTGTGGAGCCCAATATAACATATTAGAAAAGGATAATATACCAGTTGCTGTAATAAAAAACTGAATAAATCCGAACTTTTCATTCCAAATCTTCGTTAGAAAAGCTACAGGTACTAACTGATACATAGCTCCCATTGCGGCCATCAATGCCCATCCTAACACTAATAAATGAGCGGATGACCAAATGGATGGTATCCTAAAGATTCCAGAAGTAAACAATTGCCCATTTATTAAAAGCAGTATTTGAGAAAGCACTAATGCAATCAAACTAAAAATGATAAAAGAAAAAGGAAGCTTTATATTCGTTTCACTTCCCATTGTTTGAGGAAGCATATTTATTCACCTTCTTACCGGAATATTTCAATTTTGAAACTTCCATCTTGTTGTGGTTCTGTTCGTTGTTTGTATCCTAATTCTTCAAGTTGTTCATAAAGAAACATAGGTCTTCTATCATTAATAATAGTTAAAACCTCATTTTTACCTAATGTTTCTAAGGCAGCGAGTGTTCGCATCATTGGCTGAGGAGGTTCTAATCCCCGATTGTCTAATATCACTCAAAATCACCTTCCTGTTTTTACTCCATTAAGGTTATCGTTATATTGTTTTGATAAAGGTTACTTTCCAATGCTTTTTATCAATTTCTTCTTCTTTATGAGTAAAACCTTTTGCCTTTAATACACTGAAAAGAGGAACAGGTTTAAATGGGGCATGTAGAATAAAGACGTCATTTGTTTTACATTCCTTAACTGCCTCCATAATCTTTTGAAAAGGCTCAATTTTATTTTTTAAATCCTCACGTACATCAAGTTCAATAATTCTTTTTTCCATATATGACAACTCCTATTTATCTAGTTAAAACAATTGCATTAATAGAATAATTCCTGTTGAAGAGCCTCTCTGTCGATTAAGTAAAATCCATCTTCATCCTGGAGTACGTATTCTTTCTTTTTTCACTTGATTAATTGTTCTGCTAACAGTTTCTCTTGAAGTACCGATCATGTTGGCTAATTCACGATTTGTAAACTGAGTGGTAAGCCGATATCGGTCTCCCATTTTTTCCCCGTTAGATTTACATAGTCTGATAAGTAATAAGATGATTTGTTCATACGTATTATGGAGGACTTGTGCTTCTAATCTTCCTTGAAGGTCTACAATTTTCTCTCCTAACACTTTAAAAAGCTTAATGCAAAGTTCCGGATATGAGATTAAAATCTCTTCAAACTTGTCTATAGGTATGACCACTAAATGGGCATTTTCCATGACCTCTGCGTGTGCAGGGAAATTTCCTTTCCTAAAAAATCCTGCATGTGGAAACATTTCACCTGGTTCAAGAACAGAAATGATTTGTTCTTTACCTGATTGATCTGTTTTATAAATTTTTATTTTCCCGCTATGAATAAAGAAGACTCTATCAAGAGGATCCTCTTGCATGAAAACATACATTTTGTGTTTATAGAAACGGGTCTGAGCAATTTGAACAATTGGATCAAGTTCTGCTGTCGATAATTCTTTAAAGATCGGTACCGCTGAAAGTCTTTTGATAATATCCGCTTGCTTCATTTAACATCACCTTCATATTATTAATTCAACTTAGCTACATTGTAGCAATGATTTCTAACTGAATATGTGACCTCCATCATAGCCCGAGTCCTTTTTGAAAATAATTCTCGATTGCGTGATAAATATCACAGGGGTAGGATGAGGCGCTTCACTTTGTGTGGTTGCTATCAAAGTTACAATACGAGTGTAAAGAAACATGAGAGGATGAAAGGGCATGGAAATTCAGCGGGGAACACCCACAAAAAAAGTGGTCAAGGCAAACAGAAATGCTTTGTTAAAATCTACTTTAATCATTACCATTTTACTAAGCTTCACTGTCTTATTAGCTGGTGGCTATTGGATATTTAAGGAACAAGCTCCTCGACCATTAGAGGTGACTAATGAAAAAAGGAGAGGTATTATTCACAAAAGACTCCATCATGGGAGGTCAAGCAGTTTTCCAGAAGTATGGGTTAATGGATTATGGTACTGTTTTAGGGCATGGTTCTTACATGGGTCCAGATTATACAGCAGAAGCATTAAAAATCTATACAGAAGGTATGCAGGATTTTAAAGCGAATGAGGAATATGGAAATGACTATTCTAAACTAAATGCCGATGAAAAAGTAATCATTAAAAATAAAGTAATTAAGGAAATGCGGAAGAATAGATATGATAGCAGCAAAGATACAATGCAGCTTACAAATGCACAAGCTTTTGGCCTTGAGAAAGTAAGAGCATTTTATAAGGATATCTTTACAAAAGGGGACGGCTGGGGATTAAAGGCAAACTTGATTAAAGAAAAGGATATGCCTGCTAAGGATCGTGCCTATGTTGCAAATGGCGACCAGATTACACAGATTTCAGATTTCTTCTTCTGGACGGCTTGGCTGTCAAGTACAGTACGTGAAGGTGATAAAATCACCTATACCAATAACTGGCCATACTATGAAGACGCGGGAAATCAATTATCCTTCTCTGCGATTTGGTGGAGCGGTGCAAGTATTACCATTCTTATCTTAATGATTGGTGTAATTCTTTACTTCTTCTATCGTTATCAGTTCGGAATGCAAGAAGCATATAAGGAAGGCAAGTTTCCTCATATTGATTTACGGAAAATGCCAGTGACAAATTCACAAGTAAAATCAGGTAAGTATTTTACGATTGTATCTGTACTATTCTTCGTTCAGTGTATGTTTGGAGCATTGCTTGCTCACTATTATATTGAACCAGATAGTTTCTTTGGAATTAAGTGGATACATGACATCCTTCCATTTAATATTTCAAAGGGTTATCACTTACAGCTTGCTATTTTCTGGATCGCAACAGCATGGTTAGGAATGGGAATTTATGTAGCTCCATTAGTAGGTGGTTATGAGCCAAAGAAACAAGGCCTATTGGTAGACATATTATTCTGGGCATTAGTGGTCCTAGTGGGCGGAAGTATGGTTGGCGAATGGCTTGGAGCAAATGGATATTTAGGAAATCAATGGTTCTTATTCGGTCACACAGGCTGGGAATACATTGAACTAGGACGCGTATGGCAGCTTATCCTAATTGTAGGTATGTTAATTTGGTTGTTCATCGTATTTAGAGGAGTGAAAGCCGGTTTAAAACGTGAGTCAGATCGTGGAGGACTTATCCACCTATTATTCTACTCAGCAATAGCTGTACCAGCATTCTATATCTTTGCATTATTCATCAACCCTGGTACTAGTTTCACATTCGCTGATTATTGGCGCTGGTGGATCATCCATTTATGGGTAGAAGGTATTTTCGAAGTATTTGCAGTTGTAGTTATTGGTTTCTTAATGGTTCAATTAGGTTTAGTAACAAAAAAATCAACTGTAAGACAATTATATTTCCAATTAATCCTGCTTTTAGGCAGCGGGGTAATCGGTATTGGTCACCACTATTATTATAATGGTTCTGCAGAAGTATGGTTAGGGCTTGGTGCTGTGTTCTCAGCTTTAGAAGTCATTCCGTTAACATTGTTAATCCTAGAAGCATATGAACAATACAAGATGATGCGTGAGGGGGGAGTTAATTTCCCTTACAAAGGCACATTCTGGTTCTTAATCTCTGTAGCAATTTGGAACTTAGTGGGTGCTGGTGTACTTGGATTCTTAATCAACTTACCGGCAGTAAGCTATTTCGAACACGGACAATTCTTAACACCAACACACGGCCATGCTTCAATGATGGGCGTATACGGAATGTTTGCAGTCGCTGTTCTACTTTATTCATTAAGAAATATTGTAAAACCAGAGGCTTGGAATGATAAATGGATTAAAATTAGTTGTATTTTGTTAAATATCGGTCTTGCAGGAATGGTATTCCTATCATTACTACCAGTTGGTTTCATGCAAATTAAAGAAGCATTCTATCATGGTTATGCAGCAAGCCGTTCCGCTTCATTCCTTCAAAAGGATATGGTGCAAACATTGCTAACCTGGCGTGCAGTGCCTGACACCATTTTTCTAATTGGGGTATTAATACTAGTATTATTCTGTATAAAAGCACTCTTTAACTTACGTAAACCAACTCATAAGGAAGAAGAAAAGCTTCCTGTGAAAGACCTTGCTATCGATGAAGAGTAATGAAAAAATCCGTAAGGTTTAACCTTGCGGATTTTCATTTTTGGTCAGTATGGTTTCGAAACAGTCAAAGCAGTATATTTCATTCTCTTCTGTATGGACTCCATTAAAAAAGCCTTCCAAACAGTAGATGCTTTTACTGCAGCATTTACAAGTACCTACTAATTCTTTCAATTTCTTCTCCTCCTTTCTAGATAAAAAGTATTAAGAAAATCATTTCTCAGGTGTGATAAGTCGCACAAATAGTGAGAAGAAGATTTCTTATAATAAAGTAGAAAGTAAACAAAATAAAAGGAGTGATAATGTTGCAAACTTATGCAAAAGTAATCCATGTACCTGATTATCCACCACGTGAAAAACATCCAACCATTTTCAACGGGTTTGATGAATTAGAATCAGGCAAAACAATGATGATAGTGAATGACCATGATCCAAGGCCGCTTTTATATCAGTTCATGATGGAGCGACCTGAGAAATTCTCTTGGGAGTATCTCGAAGAAGGTCCTGAAACCTGGAAGGTTGCAATCAGTAAAAAGTAGTTTTTAATAAGTGATTTTTAAAATATCAGGCTACTAACTCTTGCTAAACATTTTACGTGAATATTGTTTTCCGGTTTTTCCCTATATAAATATATTTTACAACAGAAAATTCTTTCTGTTGTTTTTTTTATCCTTATTAATCTTAAAATCCCTACTTTTCAGAATTATATGGTAAAATTTAAGCGTTATGAAAGGGGGCATTGCCTTGAGTACAAAGGCTGTTCAATTAGAAAAAGAGTTTATGGAATATGTGAAAAAAATGACTGCTTACCATGAGGCGCTTGGTGTTTTGTATTGGGATTTAAGAACAGGGGCTCCTAAGCAGGGGGTAGAACAAAGATCAGAAGTAATAGGCATGCTATCTTCCGAAGTATTTAAAATGTCTACATCTGAGGAAATGGCTGCATACATAGCAAATTTATCTAAGATGGAACTGGATGAATCGACAGGAAAAGTACTCGAAGAATGTAAAAAGGAATATGAACGAAACAAGAAAATACCTGCAGAGGAGTACAAAAAGTTTGTAATCCTTCAATCAAAGGCTGAGAGTATTTGGGAGGAAGCAAAGGAGAAGGCTGATTTTTCTATGTTTAGTCCCTATTTAGAAAAGTTGGTAGAGACAACAAGAAGGTTCATTGGTTACTGGGGTTCTAGAGAAAAGAAATATGATGTCTTATTAGATATGTATGAACCAGGGATGACAACAACGGTACTAGATGATGTATTTGCAAAATTAAGAGAAAGAATCGTTCCTTTAGTCAAACAAATTACTGAAGCAACGAATAAGCCAAATACAGACTTTTTATTTAAGACCTTTAAAAAAGAAAATCAACGAGGATTCAGTTTAGATATACTGGAAAAAATGGGGTATAACTTTCAAGCTGGTAGATTGGATGAAACGGTTCATCCCTTTGCGATTGGGTTAAATCCTGGTGATGTACGTGTAACAACTAAATATGATGAAAATGATTTCAGGACGGCTGTTTTTGGAACCATCCATGAAGGGGGCCATGCCTTATACGAACAAAATTTTTCAAAAGAATTGATTGGTACACCTTTGTGTTCTGCTTCCTCTATGGGAATTCATGAATCCCAATCTCTTTTTTATGAAAATATTGTTGGCAGGAGCCTTCCATTTTGGAAAAATAATTTTGAACACCTAAAGAAATATGCAAATGGTCAATTTGATGGTGTAGATATTGAAAGCTTTTACCGGGCAATTAATGAATCAAAACCATCTTTTATTAGAATAGAAGCCGATGAATTAACCTATCCGCTTCATATAATGATTCGCTACGAAATTGAAAAAGGCTTATTTGATGGTTCCATGCAGGTAAAGGATCTTCCTATGATTTGGAATGAAATGTATGAACAATATCTGGGAATCAAACCGACCAATGATGCAGAAGGTATCCTACAGGATGTTCACTGGGCGGGAGGAAGCTTTGGTTATTTTCCATCTTACGCACTAGGTTATATGTATGCGGCACAATTCAAGCATCAGATGCTGAAGGAGTTGCCTCATTTCGATCAATTATTAGAAGAAGGAAATTTACTTCCGATTAAAGAGTGGTTGACAAATCATATTCATCAATACGGGAAATTAAAGAAACCGCTAGAAATCTTAAAAGATGTGACAGGTGAGGGCTTAAATGCAGATTACTTAATTGAGTATCTAGTAGATAAGTATCAAAAGGTATATCTAATACAGTGAAAAAGATTATTCCCATTCTTTTAATTTCTAGCAGTGCAGCGTTGTGGGGGATTATTGCCATATTCGTAAGGAAGTTAAGTGATTTAGGTTTCTCTCCAATGGAAATTGTAACAGTAAGGGTGGTTACTGCTGCCGTATTGCTTGGGATCCTTGGAATGAGTAAATACTCTTCTCAAATGAAAATAAAACCGCTTGATATTAGACTGTTTATTGGAACAGGTATATGTAGTATTGTGCTATTTAATTGGTGTTATTTTTCCGCAATCAATCAAATGAGTTTATCAATTGCCGTTATTTTATTATATACGGCACCTGTTTTTGTCACTGCGTTATCCTTTTTCCTTTTAAAGGAAAAAATGGATAAGGTGAAATTATTATCAGTCCTAGGTACGATTCTAGGGTGTGTATTGGTTGTGGGGGTAAATTTTAATGCTGCTACAAGTATTAGTTTTCTTGGCATTCTAACGGGACTTGGTGCTGGTTTTGGCTATGCCTTATATACCATTTTTGGAAAGTTTGCATTAAAAAAATACCAACCATTTACGGTCACCTTTTATACATTTGTAATCGCCTCTTTAACCTTACTGCCTTTAACAGGTTTATGGAAAAAGGGTCACTTGCTTTTAAATAGCGAGGTACTAATATACGGAGTAGGGTTGGGACTTTTTCCAACAGTTATGGCTTATTTATTTTATACGAAAGGTCTTGAAAAAATAGATAGCAGCAAAGCTGCTATAATTGCAACAGTTGAACCTGTAGTAGCAACTATATTAAGTGTTTTTCTATATCGAGAAGAATTTGGAGTTACACAAGGAATTGGTACACTCTTTATTCTATTGTCTGTCTTGCTAATCAGTCGACCAAAAAACAGTTTTAATGAGAAATATCCAGAAAAGGCTTCAATCAATTGATTGAAGCCTTTACTTTAAGAAAATAGTATATATAAAATTCAACTTCGAGAATTGTCCAGCTCCAGCGCCTAGCCAGTTTTCATCCTGAATATTCTACCTTGAGTATCTTGTAACAATCATGGCTTGTTAAAGCGATGATTGTTACAGTTCGGGTCAAATAACCTTCTGCAAGTAAAGTCAAAGAGCGAATTTTCTCGCAGAAGAACATTTGCCTGTCGGGGATGACTAAGGCGCTTGCACTTTTCTTACTACCATTTACTCCAAGTTTGGAATCCTTTTGAGCCAGGTGGTGCATTTTGAATAATATCAATAAATGGTATGGTGTAAGCGAAAAGAATAAGGGCGGCAGTAATACCAAGCCATAACTTCCAGTTTTCAAATACCATAGGTGCTTTTTCTTCTGGACGTTCTGCGTCACCAACTGGGAATTCTTCTTCTCCCTTTGGAGCAAAGAATGCTAGATTGATAAAGATAATTAGTACTAAGATAATACCTAAGAAAAGGATGGAGCCACCAACTGCTTGAGCAATTTGGTAAGGGATCCACTCTGCCGCTTGCTTCGCACCACCATAGGTTGAGAAGGAAGAGCGTCGTGGGCCACCAAGTAAACCTTGTGCATGCATGGAAGTTGACATGAAGGCCATTCCAATAGTCCATACCCAGCCTTGAATAATGCCTAGTTTATTCATTGCTTTTGTTAATTTTCTACCTGTTAAATGTGGTACCAGCCAATAAGAAATACCGAAGAATGTTAACGCAACAGATGTTGCTACCGTTAGATGGAAATGGCCTGTTACCCATATAGTATTATGAACTACCTGGTCCATCTGGTTTGAAGCGTTAATAATACCACCAGCACCAGCTGGGATAAAAACGGCCATACCGATGAATGGAACGATAAAACGAGCATCACCCCATGGTAGAACTCTGAACCAGCCAAAAAGACCAGTTGCGCCTTTTGAACGGCCATATCTCTCAAAGGTTGCAAATAAAGAGAAGGCTGTCATTAATGAAGGAATGATAACCATGAAAGTCAAGATAACCTGTAAAAACTTCCATGCTGGATCAATTCCAGGTTCGGTTAATTGGTGGTGAAACCCAACCGGAATAGAGAAGAGCAAGAACAAAATAAAAGACAAACGAGCTAATGAATCTGAGAAAATTTTGCCCCCGATAATTTTTGGGATTATAGCATACCAACACATATAAGCTGGTAATAACCAAAAATAAACCAATGGGTGACCAAAATACCAGAACAATGTTCGGCTGACTAGTACATCCACAGTATCTACTAAACCAAGTGACCAAGGCAGTAATTGGAATAATACGGTAGCAGCAACACCCAATGTAGCGACGATCCAAAGTACAGTATTAACAACAGCCATAAAGCTTAATAAAGGACTTGGTTGTCCTGGGTTATTCTTGCGCCATTTAGCGTAGGTCAAAATCTGTGCAGAGCCGTCAATCCAACTTCCCACAACTACAAAGGTTAAACCCAAATAAAAAATCCAGTGTGCCTTTAGTGGAGCATAGAATGTATAAAGAACAGACGCTTCTTTAAGCAAGACCATTGTTGCAGCCATTATTGTACCGGCCAACATAACCCAAAAGCCAACCCAGCCGGTACGCCTTGCTCCGGCGGAATGTCCACCAGTTGTTCTACTTACAGCTGCATATTGAAATCCCATGATAAAGAAAGTGGTTAAAACGAGTCCCATTAATACTCCATGGACTGTTAAAACTTGATAATAATCGATTCCCCAAGGAAGTTCCCATTTACCTGAACGAACTAGGGTTTGTAATAGGCCCATTAAGCCGCCAAGAGCAAGAGCGGAGAAGGCGACAAAAAAGTGTGCCATCGAAAGCTTTGCATCACGTGGGTCAACTTTTACTTTTATAGCTGTATTGTTAACCATTATTTTACCACCTCAATCTTTGAACTCATTAAATGGTGTCCAGCACCACAATATTCATTACACACAATTAGATATTCGCCAGTCTTATCAAAGGTTGTCGTATATTCACTGACATAACCAGGTTCAAGCATCATATTAATATTAGTTCCAGCTACTTCGAATCCATGAACAACATCTGTTGTTGTTGCAATGACTTTTACTTTAGCACCTAGTGGCACTTTTACTTGCACAGGATTAAATGAGAAGGCTGAAGCCACATACACTAATTCATAGTCCCAATCTTTCCCTTCAACTTTGTGAAGGCCAGGCTCTGTAAATGGTTTTGTTTGATTGACCTTCTCAGGATTAATAGTAGTTAAACAACTAGGTGGTTTGTTACCTAGATAAAAAGCACTGACTCCAATGGTGACCAAGAAAACAACAAGGGCACCTACTCCAAAAGCAAGCCAAATTTTTTCGAATTTATGCATATGCATAACCTTTTTCCCCCTTCAATCATTAAAAACGTTCGACAAATAGGTAATAGACACCTACCCAAGTGACCACAATGAAAAGTCCCAAAAAGAAAACGGACGCTAATGTTCCTTTGAGAGAAGAGCTATCTTCGATCTCTGTTTTTTGTTTTGTTTTTAATTCCGTTTTTGCCATCCCTTTGCACTCCCTTCAGAAAAGTAAAATTAAATAATAAGTTCTCTTTCATAATACAAAACAAATGTGAAAGTAAAATATAAATTTTGGAAGTTCACAAATTGTTCATTCCTTAGTTATCTACTATGTTAATGTTAAAAACTTGATGTAACAGTGATTTATGTCACATTAACCCACGGGTAATTGTGACATAAATGTGAATCATCACACTTTGACTGTGATAAAAGTAATTGAATAATGTTTCACAAATAAAATTCTCAGTTTACGCTCATCAAAGTCACACGTTCCTGAAAATGGAAAATAAGATAAATCATCACGAGTTATTTTATTAGGAAGTGAGGTATTACTTTGGAAAAATATTATTGTGAACAATGTCGAATTCTATATAACGCAGAACAGCCTTGTGGGATTTGCGGATCATTGGCTAATAAAAAAATAAAGATTGAAGTTCAGTCTCAACCCGAAAAACAGTAAGCTATTTAAATTGGAAAAGATTATGTAATGATGAGAAATCGAAATCACGTTATAATTTAAGTGCACAACAACAACAACCTTCAAAACGTTTGCTTCCCTATCAAAGGGAGGCGTTTTTTTTTGCCCATTTTAAGGCTAAAACTTCGGAATAATTTTCTTTTGATTGGAAAAAATACCCGTACAAAGGATGAAGGAGAATGTTTTATGCCAGCAATTCTTTCTGTATCTGAGGTTATTCCACCTCACGAGATAACACAAAAACAAGCAGTCGAGTTCGCTCGGGATCTTTTTGCCGAATCATTTAGGGATATTGAAAGACTCCTTAAAGCATTTCAAAACGGACAAATTGAAAAGCGACATTTTGTAAAAGGGATAGAGTGGTTTAAGTCTCACCATACGTTTGAAGAAAAAAATGATGCATATATAGAAGAGGCTGTAAAATTGGGCAGCGAGGCAATTGTCAAATGTTTAAGTAATACAATCTTTCTTGAAGCACAACTTCCTTTTGAGGAAATAGACGCAATTTTTTTTATATCCACCACTGGTGTCGCAACTCCTAGTATTGATGCCAGGATAATGAATCGTTTGCCATTTCATTCCCACACAAAACGTATTCCGATTTGGGGCCTAGGCTGTGCAGGTGGAGCTGTAGGGCTATCAAGAGCATTTGAATACTGCTTGGCCTTTCCTGAAGCCAAAGTTCTTGTCCTATCTGTTGAGCTTTGCAGTCTCACCTTTCAGCATAATGATTTATCCAAAAGTAATTTAATCGGGGTCTCTCTTTTTGCAGATGGAATCGCCTGTGCATTGGTTTGCGGAGACTTATCTGATACAAAGAGATATAGAAAAAAGATAACCTATCCATCAATTGTTGGTACTCAATCTACACTAATGCCAGACTCATTGGATGTTATGGGGTGGGATATAAAAAATACGGGTTTATTTGTTGTATTCTCTCGAGATATTCCACGTATTATTGAAGACTGGCTAAAACCTAATGTCAAAGAGTTTCTAGATCAATATCAAATGAACCTTAGTGAGATTGACTATTTTATTGCACATCCAGGAGGAAAAAAGGTTTTGGATGCCTATATTAAGTCATTAGATATACCTGCTTCAATGACTGATGTTTCTCTAGAAGTATTAAAGCAATTCGGTAATATGTCCTCAGTTACTATTCTTTATGTACTAAGACGAATGATGGAAAGGAACATTCCTAAGGATACATTTGGTCTAGGTACTGCACTCGGTCCTGGCTTTAGTTCAGAACTTCTACTGATGAGGTGGACATAATGAATAATCTTTTTCCCTTTCTTGTTTTATTTTGTATCATCACTTTACAAAGAATGGTTGAGCTTTTTATTGCTAAAAGAAATGAGAGATGGATGAAGCAAAAAGGGGCTATTGAGTTTGGTGAAAAGCACTATAAGTTTATGGTAAGCATGCATGTCCTATTTTTTATTTCTTTTTTTGTCGAAAAAATTGGGTTGAATCGTGTAATATCACCAATGTGGTTACTTTTACTTCTCGTGTTTATCGTGGCACAAATAGTGCGTATTTGGGTAATAGCTTCTTTAGGAGAGTATTGGAATACAAAGATTCTAGTCCTTGAGAATGCGAAGGTGATCAAAAAGGGACCGTATCGTTATATAAAACATCCCAATTATTTGGTGGTAGCAATAGAGTTACTAGTTGTTCCATTATTGTTTTCTTGCTATATTACGGCTGGGTTATTTACACTATTAAACGCCATGATTATTTCCATTCGCATTTCTGAGGAAGAGAGAGCCCTTCAGAATTTAACAGAATATGTTTCTGCTTTTGAAAATTGTAAACGTTTTCTACCTAGGGTTGTTAAATAATTGTGACAGTTTAAAAAGGTTATTGAAAATGATTATCAGCTATGTTAAACTGACCTTAACGATGAAAATCATTCTCATTAAGGTTGATAAGGAAGGTGTTACATATGGCTCTTGCTTTTGTAGGAGGAACAATTGTAGTTTACGCATTTGTCATGAAGCACGTCTTACGAAATGTAACTCAATAATAAGTAAAGATAAATTAACTGTTTTTAAAAAGCCGGGGAGAAATCCTAGGCTTTTTTTTGCGTGAAACCGAAAAATTTAAATTTTGTTGTATAAAAGTGGTGTCAAGATAGGAAATGTTTGAATTATCGTATAAAATAAATAATATTACTACGTTGTTAAGGGGAATTTGAGATGGTTAAAACTGCTAGACAGAATGAAACGATTGAAACACTAAAATATAAAATGGTATCTTTATATAATTTATTAAAAGAAGAAAATGATATTGAACAGGCAGAAAAAGTAAAGCAGCTTGCTCGGAAATTATCGAATAGAGAGTTTCTTATTGCCTTTTGCGGGCATTTTTCTGCAGGAAAATCAACGATGATCAATCAAGTAGTGGGGGAAAATTTACTACCATCAAGCCCGATTCCAACAAGTGCAAACCTTGTAAGAGTTAAAGCGGGGGAAGAATACGCAAAGGTATATTTCAAAAATGAAAAATCAAGATTGTATCTAGCTCCATACGACTATCGATTAGTCAAAAATTATTGTAAAGATGGAGATCAGATTGAAGAGATCGAAATCAGCCATAGTGAGTCTCGTTTACCTGAGAATACGGTGATTATGGATACACCAGGAATTGATTCAGCAGATGATGCCCACCGGATAGCCACTGAGTCAGCCCTGCATCTTGCAGATCTAATTTTTTACGTAATGGATTATAACCATGTTCAAGCTGAATTAAATTTCCTATTCACCAAAGAATTAACGGAAGCTGGTAAGGAAATTTATTTAGTCATTAATCAAATTGATAAGCACAAAAATGACGAGTTGAGTTTTTCGGATTTTCAGAAAAGTGTTGTTGACTCATTTGCATCTTGGGGAGTAAGACCTGAAAGGATTTTTTATACTTCATTAAAAGTTGAAGATCATCCTTTTAATGAATTTAATGAACTCCAGCAGTTTATGCAATCAAAGTTAAACGAAAAGGATCAATTATTGGTGCCATCTGTTTCTCATTCATTAAGAAAAATTGCTCAAGATCATATCGAACAGTCCCATAAGACAGCAGATGAAGCTCTCGCTCCTGTTCTAGACATATTAAATGAGTTATCAGATAAAGAGAAACATGACTTAGAAACCTCTTTTAATAAAATCACTTCAGACCTAAAAAAAATAAATGAAGGGACTAAAGAGAAGGAAATAGTTTTTGAAAATGAGCTTTCAAAAATCCTAAAAAATGCATATCTTATGCCTTTTCAAACAAGATCATTAGCGGAGAGTTATTTAGAAGCATCCCAACCTGAATTTAAAGTAGGTTTCTTGTTCTCAAAGCAAAAAACAGTAGAAGAGAAAAATAAGAGATTAGAAAATTTTTATCAAGATTTACAAGATAAAATAAAATCGCAATTGGAGTGGCATATACGAGAGTTTTTATTGCGTTGTATAAAGGACGAAAAAATTGAAAATATTGAACTGCAAGGCTTAGCCCAATCGTTTACCATCCAGGTTCCAATAAAATTATTAGTGGATACTGTTAAATCAGGAGCCCGTGTAACGGGGGATTATGTACTTCGTTATACCGAAGATGTTGTCAATGAGATAAAAAGATTGACTAGAAATCTACTTTCAGAATTTAAATATAAATATTTGGATTGTCTATCAATCCAAACGGCGAAATTACAGAAACAATACGAAGCAGAGTTCAGTAGAATGGAAAGGTATGTAAAAGCCTTAACAACACTGAAAGAGTCAGAACTGAATATATTCAATAAAGAAAAAATGGTTGATCAATTGTTTGAACAACATGAAATACTTCGAGAGGAAGCTCCTCTTTTTATTCAGGAGGAAGAAGAATACGAAGTAATTAAAACTCAAAAAGAAATAAATGTCGTAAACACTGAGGAAAAGTTATCTTTACACACGGAAAATATAGATATAATTCTTCAGAATGAAAAGGAGCAGTTTAAACAGGAAGACAATCAGTTAAAGAAAACAGTTGAACGACTGCATCTTACATCCAATTTGATTGAAGGTTTACCTGGTTTCAAAAAGCTCTCAAAAGAACTTGAAGATAAGGCATCTAGATTAGAAAATAAAGGTTTCACTGTTGCGTTATTTGGAGCATTTAGCGCCGGGAAGTCTTCGTTTGCCAATGCATTAATGGGTGAAAGAATTTTACCCGTTTCGCCTAACCCAACTACTGCTGCCATTAATAAGATTAAGCCGGTAACATCTGAATATCCACACGGAACAGTACTGGTGAAGTTTAAAGATTACGTAACAATGCTTGATGATATTAATCGATCTTTAAAGGTTTTTGATTTACATGTAATGGAGCTAACTGAAGCGGTAAAAGTAATTGATCAAATTATGCTTGAAAAGGGGCAGGAAGGGATATTAGAGAAAACTCATTTTGCTTTTTTACAGGCATTTAAAAAAGGTTTTAACTCTTTAGTATCTCTCCTTGGAACTACTAAAGTAACAGAACTCAGTGATTTTAATGAGTTTGTAGCAAACGAGGAAAAATCATGTTATGTAGAATGGATCGAACTATATTATGATTGTGAGTTAACTAGAAAAGGGATTACGCTTGTTGATACACCAGGGGCTGACAGTATTAATGCTCGTCATACAGGGGTTGCGTTTGATTATATTAAGAACTCTGACGCTATTTTATTTGTTACGTACTATAACCATGCTTTTTCAAAGGCAGACAGGGAATTTCTAATTCAGCTGGGGCGCGTAAAGGACTCCTTCCAAATGGATAAAATGTTCTTTGTTATTAACGCTATTGACCTTGCTGAAAATGATGAGGAAAAGAATCTTGTAGCCGAATATGTTGGGGAACAATTACTAAAATATGGAATCCGAAATCCGCATCTTTATTCTTTATCAAGCTTGATTGCGTTAAATGAGAAGCAAAATAGAAACCAAATTCCATTATCAGGGATGAACCATTTTGAAAAGGCTTTTTATCAATTTATTTCCAATGATTTAACGGAAATGGCTATATCTTCTGCAGAGAACGAATTACAGCGTATTTGGGATTTAGTAGATAAATTAATAAAAAGTTCACAGGAAGATGAAAGCATTAAAGAAATGAAGAAAGTGGAATTCGAAAAAGAAAAAGCTGACATCAAGAAATTACTAGAAAAACAAACTGGAGAAAACCTACGAAACCGTTTACTCCAAGAAGCAGATGAATTAATTTACTACATTAAGCAAAGGGTATTTCTTCGATATGGTGATTTCTTTAAGGAGGCATTTAATCCATCAACCCTACGAGATGATGGACGTAATTTAAAAAAGGCGTTGCAGTCAGGGCTCGATGAATTTTTAGAAAGCTTTGGTTTTGATTTTGCACAGGAATTAAGAGCGACTACCGTAAGAATAGATAGATTTATTGAAAAGCTCCTTACAGACTATCATGCACAACTTATCAGAAATCTACTTGAAGTCAATCGTGATCTTTCTTTTTCTGCCTATGAAAAGCCGAACTTTGAAGAAATTGATTTCCCGATAGCATTTAAAGATGTAGATAACCAGCTATTTACCAAAGCTATGAGTCACTTTAAAACGCCAAAATCCTTTTTTGAAAAGAACGAGAAACAATATATGATGGAAGAACTGAACCAAATTGTAAGCGGGTTAGCTGATGATTATTTAAAACATGAAGGTGAGCGTTTGTGCTTCCATTATGGAAAACAATTAATGGTAGAAACGGAACAATTACTATCGAAATTGAATGAACAAGCAGATGATTATTACTTAAGTATTCTTTCAACATTAGATGGTGGTGTATCTATTATTGAATTAATGGATCTTCAACAAAAGCTTCCAAAATAGAAGGGCTTAAAAAGGGGAGAACTTAGATGAAGTATGTAAGAGACAGAGAATGGCTTATCAAAAAGTTGGATGATAGTACTTTGAAAATTGTCGACTGCCGCTTTTCCTTAATGGATCCCAATAAAGGGAAAAAGGATTATCTTAAAAGTCATATTCCAGGTGCAATCTTCTTTGACTTGGAACAGGACTTGTCTGGACCTGTTAAAGAGCATGGAGGAAGGCATCCATTACCAAATATTGATGAACTAGTTAGGAAACTCGAAAATTCTGGAATTACCAACGAAACAACAATTATTGCTTATGATTTTGGAGAAGGAGCATATGCAGCCCGATTTTGGTGGCTTCTTAAGTACCTTGGCCATAGAAATGTCTATGTCCTTGATGGAGGGTATAAAGGCTGGCTGGAAGCTAATGGTCCTGTAACAGTAGAAATTCCTTCGATCAAAACTGCAAAAATGCATGTAGAACTAAACCCGGATATTCTTGCTACAACAGAGGAAGTCAAACAAGTAGTGGAAAATCAGTCAAAAGATAGTATATTAATTGATTCAAGAGAAGCGAGAAGATTTCTTGGATTAGAAGAACCAATCGATAAAAAAGCAGGACATATTCCAGGTGCACTAAATAAGCCTTGGATGGAAGGCTTAAGTGAATGTCGATATAAAACAGTTGATGAACAAAGACAAAGGTTTGCCAATATTGATTTAGAGAACCAGATTATTGTATACTGCGGCTCTGGAGTAACAGCTGTCCCCAATTTTTTAGCTTTAAAGGAAGCTGGATATGAAAAGGTAAAGCTATATGTTGGAAGCTTCAGTGATTGGATTTCGTACGATGGAAATAATATCGTATAATTGACTAATCAAACCTATGGTATAATGGGGAGCATGTGAATAAAATACCAGGATTAGCGTTTCGGCACCTTAATGGTGCTGCCGCTTATCTTATATATAGGGGGATTAGAAATTGAATAGTCAAAAGCCTTCATTAATGCTAGTCGATGGGATGGCATTATTATTCCGTGCATTTTATGCAACTGCAGTAACAGGACAATTTATGATCAATTCAAAGGGTATTCCTACTAATGGAATTCATGGTTTTGTGAAACACTTGTTTACAGCTGTTTCCTCGTTTAAACCAACTCATTTGGCAGTATGTTGGGATATGGGGAGCAAAACCTTTCGGACAGAGTTGTTCCCAGACTACAAAGGAAATAGAGGCGAAGCACCAATTGAGCTTATCCCTCAATTTGATTTAGTCAAGGAAGTAGTGGCTGCTTTTGATATACCCAATATAGGATTAGAAGGCTTTGAAGCAGATGATTGCATCGGTACAGTTGCTAGGCATGCAAAGGAATTCGCGCATGTTTCAATACTCACGGGAGATCAAGATATTCTTCAGTTACTGGATGATCGTATTTCCGTCATTCTGATGAAAAAGGGATACGGAAACTATCTTGTTCACACGCCTCAAAGCTTTTTTGAAGATAAAGGTATCACTCCAAAGCAAATGATTGATTTAAAAGCACTTATGGGTGACCCTAGTGATAATTATCCAGGAGTTAAAGGAATTGGTGAGAAAACAGCGTTAAAGCTTTTACAAGAGTATCATCATATTGAGGGAATCATCTCTAACCTGGATCGTTTATCAAAATCGAATAAAACAAAGATTGAACAGGATTTGGAAATGTTGCATCTATCTAGAATGCTTGCGGAAATAAAATGCGATGTCCCTGTGACATATAACTTTGAAGAAACAGGTCTTCAAATTGAAAAAGAAAAAGCGTTAAATAAATTATTGGAAGTCGAGCTTCGTGGATTACAGAGACTGCTGCCACTGAATGAAGCCGTTATTTCTTAAATAAATTTAAAAACTGGCTGTTACCTTAAAGTACAGCCAGTTTTTTCATTGGCCAATTACTTGGTATTTTTCTTTTTCGCAGCATTTTCAAGTTTGCTCTTAGGTTCTTCTGCGAATTCTGCGTCTTGTCCATATCCTTGAGGATTCACTCCAGGTGCTTTAACCCCGCGGTTAGCATTATGTTTTTTACTCATTAATGTTCACCTCCCATTTAGTTAGTATTTCCACAGAGAATAAAAAAATTTGGATTTCTAACAATAATGGTAGAGGTGATTTAATGAATAAAGGTGTTTATTTAGCACTTTTTAGCATTGGACTAGCTCAAGGGATGAAAATTCCTATCCATTATTTTAAAAAGAATGAATGGCGTCCTGAGCTTTTTTTTGGAACAGGCGGAATGCCGAGTTCACATTCAGCAGGGGTTTCTACACTTACCACGTATATTGCTTTACAAAGGGGATTACCGACGTTCGATTTTGCTCTTTCCCTCGTCTATGGACTAATTGTTATGTACGATGCACAAGGTGTCCGAAGGCAAACAGGTGAGCTAACATTAAAGGTGAACTCAATGAACGATTTGATAGAGAAAATCCACAAAGATGAAAGTGTTGAGTTTGAACAGGAATCACCGAAAAGACTGAAGGAAATGTTAGGGCACCAACCAGAAGAAGTAATTGGTGGTGCAATCCTCGGTGTTTTAGTGGGCGTTATCGGGCATTTGTGTACAAAAAAGAATAGAAAATCATCTATTTTTAGGGTAAGATTTTAAAGGGATGGTTAAAGATTTTCGGAGAGGATTGGTTAAGTCAGTGCGAACAGTGGAAGAGTATTTGCACTACTTGAAAGGTAAAGGCTTTCATTTTCAAGAAGATGCAATTGGATTTATTTTCTTCGGAAAACACTATACAAATGCTTCCGATGAGATGATCAATACTGCGATAGAGCTAACATTGAAAGCGCAAAAATGCTTTGATGGCAGTTTTTATGTTTCCTTATTGGAAACGCTTATATCGAACGAAATAGACAGTAGAAAAGATGCAATCAGATTTATTAAAGAAAAAGAATTAATAGCAATTTAAATGATGAAAGAGGTTGACTTAGTCAACCTCTTTTCATCCCTCAATGGTTTTATTTTTTTTTAGTGGAGGAACTTTTTTCATTGGAACTTCAGCAAAAATCATCCCCATAAAAATCAAAACGCACCCTAAGAGAGCACTGGAGGATAACCTTTCATTTGCCCATGTGTATCCGGCAATGGCAGCGAAGACTGGTTCCATTGCGAAAATTAAAGCAACTCTAGTTGCGGAAGTGTACCTTTGGAAATTTGTTTGGATAAAGAATGCCACAGCAGTTGCAAAGATGCTAGTAACAATAAGGGCAAAAATAACATCTTGTGACAAAAGAATGTCCAGTTGAAATGACTTTTTCCAATCCTCAAATATAAAAGAGGATACCATTGATAATAATGCAACAGTCGAAATTTGTATAACCGTTAATAATAATGTAGGATATTTACTGCTAAATTTTCCTGTTAATATAATATGAAGTGCAAAACTAATTGCACAAACAAGCACAAAACCATCACCAATATTTAAGGATGTTACATCCGTCATAGTGAGTAAGAACAGGCCGACAGTAGCAGTTAACACACCAACAACCGCATTCTTGCTTGGGTATTGTTTTAGTAAGAGCATTGAAAATAAAGGGACTAAAACAACGCTTAATCCCGTAATAAATCCGGCTTTGGATGTAGTTGTATAGAGAAGACCAATGGTTTGGGTTACATATCCTAGATAAAGCCAAAACCCAATAAAGATACCTGAGGCTAGCAATTTTAAGTTTAGTTTTTGTAATTGTTTCCTTTCAAAAGAAACGAGACAAATCATCAATAATAGAGCCGCAATTGCAAAACGAATACCATTAAAAGCAAAAGGCTCTAGAAAATCAATAGCATTTTGAACTATAACAAAAGTAGTTCCCCAAATCAACGTAACAAGAAGCAAACTCAAATCTGCAAATAACGGTCTTTTCATGTTAAACGAACTAGGCTCCTTCACTAGTGTTTTTTTGAATGGCAAGTCTTGCTAATTTATCCGCTACTTTGTTCTCGGCACTAGGAATCCATTTCATAAAGAATAATTCCATTTTCCTTGATAAGGTTAAAGCTTCTTCAAGTAATGGCAAATATTGTTTGTTTTTTACAAATTCTTTTTCCATCGCCCTATTAATTAGTTCAGAATCAGTACGAAACGACACAACTGAGTGAATGTATCCTTTGTCTAAACATATTTTTAATGCGTGGATAAAAGCATGAAATTCAGCTTCATGATTTGTCATTGGACCAAGAGGTATAGAATATTCTTCAGCTGTGCCGTTAGCCTTAATGAAAATCCCAGCTCCGCTTAGTCCAGGATTACCAGCACTAGCTCCATCAATATAGACTTCAATCATGCTTTTTCCTCCAATTAATTAATTATTCAAGTTTATCATATTTTAACACAGTAATGCAGGAAAATATTTTCTTTTGCTTAAGTGGGTATGATAATCATATAAATAAGCAGAAGCAGGTTTTTAAATTCAATTATAACTTGAAATCATTCATGAGAGGCTGAATAAAATGAATTATAAATTAGAGTGGAAATATAAATTGAAGAGTAACGAAAAAGTGCATTTTTCATCAGAGTACGTTTCTGGAGAAGTTGCCATACAGATTGGTGAGGAGCTTGAAGCGACAGGAAAAGTATCTGAATTGTATTTTTATGATGAAAAAGGGACATCTTGGATTTTAAAAGAAATGAAAAAACTGCTCACTGAAATTGAGGAAGAACCTCATGATATTACCGTTTATTTTGATGGAGGGTATCAAAAGGATTCAAATTTAGCGGGATTAGGAGCTGTAATATTTTTTAAACAGGGCAAAAAGAAATACCGTATTAGGGCTAATGAGCGTCTAGAACAATTGGAGAACAACAATGAAGCCGAATATGCAGCTTTTTACTATGCTCTGAATATTTTAGAGGATTTAGGTGTTCAGCAATTATCCTGCGAGTTCAAAGGTGACTCTCAAGGTATATTAAAACAACTTGAAGGGGAATGGCCATGCTATGAAGAAACACTAAATCGCTGGCTAGATCGGATTGAGGAAAAACTTAAAGCACTCGGTCTCGTACCTAAGTATACTGTCATTTCTAGAAAAGAAAACAAAGAGGCAGATCGGTTAGCCACCCAGGCTTTAGAAGGTAAAGAAATATTCGCAAAAACATTAATTCTATAATCGAAGGGTGCGTTTACTTAATGGAACAAGTATGTAGAAGGGAATTGTTAAGTCATATGGAAAACTTAATGATTCATTACTGTGAGGGCTGTTTTTTACACCAGCATATAAAAAAAGAAAATGGACGAAGAGCAGCACATCGATTTTGTATAAGCCAATGTACAGTTGGTGAAAAATTGCAGGAATATGGGAAAAAACTAAAGTAAGGATGAATACGTATAAAAAGGCTGACGAGTAACGTCAGCCTTTGAGTGGTTATAATTATAAGATTAAAGTTTTACTACGTTAGCAGCTTGTGGTCCGCGGTTTCCTTCAACGATTTCGAAAGAAACTTCTTGGCCTTCTTCTAATGATTTGAAGCCTTCACCAGTGATAGCGCTGAAGTGTACGAATACATCGTCTCCGCCTTCAACTTCGATAAAACCGAAACCTTTTTCATTGTTAAACCATTTAACTTTACCGTTTTGCATGTACTTCTTCCTCCTAAGCCTTTCAAGACACCCTGGTGTCAAAGATAAATATTATCATGTAATAAAAAAACAGCAACTTTATGTGCATTATTTAATTGGTACATGATGCTTTAAATATACAATAAGGAAATAATACAGTCAAGAAATGCAAACGTTTTTTTGGTTATTTTATCAACATTCCTCCAAATTTAACATAAATAGAATTTTAATGTTCGTCTAACATAAAATTCCTCCCGCCTCATATGTTAAATTAATAATATTTTGTTATAGAGGCGGGGATATCATGTTTCGATTTTCAATTGCAGGGGAGGATTGGATCCTACGATTCTCACCACAAGTTTTTATTGATGCGGCAGAAAAACAGGCCATCTTGATGTCGTTGCTTCATATTGGTGAGGAATTAGCTGATTTTTCTCATGGAAATGCGTTTATTATGTTTGCAAAGAAAATTGGTGCCATAGTTTTTGATGTTGAAAGAATTCCCTCCCTTATTTTAACTGTTTCCAATATTATTCCTGAAGAAAACTGGTATTTACAAGACATACCTTTAAATAAATTAAAGTAGAAATCGTCTAATATTTTTAGGGTCGCCTATCACAGGCGACCCTCTTTAAGTTTTTTTGTTATAAAAATTTCTCTAGATTTTTCAAACTTTACGGTTAATGAATTTAATGGGAAAATGAAATCATGGATGCTTTGTAAAAAGGGAGCAATTGAAATGAAATTAATTATTGCCGAGAAACCTGATCAAGGATCAACATTAGCGTCAATTTTTAAGCATAAAAAGCAAAATGGATTTATTGAAATTTTCCCCAATGATATTTTTCCAAAAGGTGCTTATGTGACTTGGGCTATTGGACATATTTGTCAATTGGTAGCTCCAGAAAAGTATCAGTCTGGCTGGAAAAAATGGTCATTAGAAAATCTGCCAATTATACCTGAGCAATTTGAATATGAAGTAACTAAAGATAAAGCTAAACAATATCAGGTTATCCAAAAACTAATTGAGAATCCGGCAGTAACAGAAATTATCCATGCCGGGGATGCAGGGCGTGAAGGCGAACTCATCATTCGTAATATTCTTAGATTAACTAAATGTAAGAAACCGATGAGAAGATTATGGATTTCTTCGTTAACAGCAAATGCTATTAAAGACGGATTTAAAAAACTGCTAGAAGAAAAAGATACAAGAAATCTATATTTTGAAGCGTATACAAGAGCATGTGCTGATTGGGTAGTTGGTATGAATGCATCAAGACTATACAGTTTGTTACTTCAAAAACAGGGTTTTTCTGATGTTTTTTCCGTTGGAAGAGTGCAAACGCCAACGTTGGCCTTAATAGTGAAAAGAGAATTAGAAATAGAGAATTTTAAATCTGAACCATTTTGGGAGGTTCTTGCTCACTTTAAAGTCAATGGTAAGAAATATAGTGGCAAATGGCAAAATGACGGAGAAACAAGAGTGAAAACAAAAGAATTAGCTGAAAAAGTAGCCGCATTTTGTCGAGAAAAACCTGCTGAGGTTAGTGAAGTACAATCAGAGAAAAAGGAATTTTTGCCACCTTTACTATATAATTTATCTGCACTTCAAGCAGAAGCAAATAAACGTTTTAAATTTTCGCCTAAAAAAACACTAGATATCATGCAAAAGCTCTACCAAAAAGGAAATGTTTCCTATCCACGCTCAGACTCTCGGTATGTAACCAAAGAAGAAGCCATTACTTTCCCGGATATACTGAAAAAATTAAGTCATATTAAAGACTATGCTGCTTTTTTTCCATTACCCAATCAATCCATAATTGAAAATAAGCGATATGTAAATGAAAAAAAGGTTACGGATCACTACGCAATTATTCCAACAGAACAAATACCCAATGTAGAAAAACTAAGCCCAGATGAGCGGAAAATCTATGATTTAGTGGTTACTAGCTTAATTGCGGCACACTATAATAAATCGATTGCTGAATATACGACGGTGACCACTTTAGTAGATGGAAGGGCTGCATTTATTTCAAAAGGGAAAGTTCAAATAGAAGAAGGTTGGAAAAAGGTAATAAAATCAAAAGATCGGGAAGATGAACCTGCACTCCCGTCTTTGATAAAAGGAGAACAAGGAATAACTGAGAAGGTAGAAGTGAAAGAAAGTCAAACACAGCCACCAAAGAGATATACGGAAGGGCAACTGATTACGTTAATGAAAACGGCTGGTAGGCATATAGATGATAAGGAGCTTGAGAAAGTATTATCAAAAACGGAAGGCCTTGGAACAGAGGCCACAAGAGCAGGCATTATTACTATGCTAAAGGATCGATTATACATTGAAGTAAAAAAGAACGTAGTGTACGCAACTGCAAAGGCAAAAATATTAATCGATGCTATTGGTTCAGAAATCCTTGCATCACCGGAAATGACTGCTAAATGGGAGCAGAAGTTAAAAGAAATTTCTGAAGGCTCGGCTGTACCGAAGCAATTTATGGATCAAACAAAGAAGATGGTTATACATTTAATTTCATCTAGTCTAGAGCAGGAACAAAAGTGGTCCTTTTCGGATGACCTACGCGATCAATTTACTCCTGGAAAACAAAAAAACAAAAGGCAAACTTATACGAAACTTGGAACTTGTAAAAAATGTGATGGATCTATAGTTGATAAGGGAAGCTTTTACGGATGTTCTAATTATCAAAAAAACCAATGCAATTTTACCATCTCGAAAAAGATTCTTGGGAAAACAATAACACAAAAAAATATTAAACTTCTCCTTTCAGAAGGGAAAACTGAGCTGATAGATGGTTTTAAAAATAAAGACAAAACCTTTAATGCTAGGCTTTTTCTTGATGAGAAGGAGAGTAAAATAAGATTTTTGTTTAACGAACCAGTACCAAAATAATACAAGATTGTTTTATTTAAGTGATAAAGAACCTTGTCACTTAATTTTTTCTATAGTAAACTTTTAATGATTCTTATCAATGGAGGGTACGGGATGCCAACACCTAGTATGGAAGATTATATCGAACAAATATATATATTAATTGAAGAAAAAGGATACGCTCGGGTATCGGATATTGCCGAAGCGCTGTCTGTACATCCCTCCTCAGTAACAAAAATGGTACAAAAATTAGATAAAGATGAATATTTAGTCTATGAAAAGTATCGAGGTCTTAGATTGACCACTAAAGGTAATAAAATAGGCAAGCGCCTAGTTTTTAGACATGAATTACTTGAACAATTCTTAAAAATTATAGGTGTTAAAGACGAGAATATATATGTGGATGTTGAAGGAATTGAACACCATTTGAGTTGGGATTCCATTGACCGAATCGGGGATCTGGTTCAATTTTTTGAGGAAGACCAGTGCAGAGTGGAAGCATTAAAAGAAATCCAAAAACAAAATGAACAAGCTGATTAAAGAAGAGGTTGACTCATAATGGGTCAACCTCTTTTGACAACAAGAATGTATAAAAATCTGACTTCGAGAATTGTCCAGCTCCAGCGCCTAGCCAGTTCTCATCCTGAATATTCTTCCTTGAGTATCTTGTAACAATCATGGCTTGATAAAGCGATGATTGTTACAGCGCGGGTCAAATAACCTTCGGCAATAAAAGTCAAAAGGCGGACTTTTCTTGCCGAAGAACATTTGCCTGTCGGGGCTGACCAAGGCGCTTAAGCTTTTCTTAGAATAAATCTGGATAATGGTCAAAGGACTGATCGTTATCGGGTAGCAAGGAAATTTTTCCTTCCGAATCCTCGATGGCTTGTATCCCTTGTATTAAACCATTTTCAGCTTCCACCAAAGCTTTTCGATAGGAAATAATACGTCCCTCAGATGTCACAAAGCTGATGATTTCGCCTAAATGATTTCTGTGAAGTGCAACAATCGATTCCACAAGAATTTCCCCCTTCCGCACTATTGTTTCTAAAAAATAGGAATAATAAACTCTAATTAAAGATAAATGAAAAAACCAGGACTGGATATTTTCCAGTCCTGGTTTGATGTTTTGACTTCTATTCCCATGAATATGGAGTTTCTTGATAAACATAATAATTAAGCCAATTCGAAAAAAATAAATGACCATGTGACCTCCAGCGGTTGATTGGCGGCTGTGTCGGATCGTTGTTAGGAAAATAGTTTTCTGGCATATGTATCTCAAGCCCTTTGTTAAGATCTCTAGAATATTCCTGTGCTAAGGAATCAGATTCATATTCTAAATGACCAGTTATCATTACTTGCTTTCTATCACATGATGCGATTAATAATGCACCAGCATTTTCTGAAGCAGCCAGTAACTTTAATTTAGGATTATTTTTAATTGCTTCAATTGATACATCTGTGTAACGAGAATGGGGAGCATAAAAAATATCATCGAATCCACGTAATAAAATGTCATTTTGCTCAAAAATTTGGTGTGCATAAATGCCTGAGCATTTTCGTTCCAGTTCAAATTTACCAATTTCATAATGATAATAAAGTGCTGCCTGTGCTCCCCAGCAAATATGTAGGGTTGAAGTGACATTTTTGTTGGTCCATTCCATAATTTCCTTTAGTTCAGGCCAGTACTTTACTTGATCAAATTCTAAAAGTTCCACAGGAGCACCTGTAATGATCATACCATCAAACTTTTGATTTTTTATTTTGAGAGAAAGTAGTATAAAACTGTTCTAAATGTTGTTTACTGGTATGGGTTGATTCATAAGAAATTGTTTTTAAAAAATTTACGTTAATCTGTAATGGAGTATTTCCAAGTAATCGTAAAAGCTGTGTCTCCGCTCTTTCTTTTTCGGGCATCAGATTTAATATGAGAATATTTAATGGCCGGATATCCTGAGTGGTTGCACGTTCGTTATCCATGATGAAAATATTCTCCTGCTCGAGGACCTCTCGTGCAGGTAAGAGCTTTGGAATGTTAATAGGCAAGTGACCATCCCCTTTTTATTATAGTCCATTTGTACTTTTATACGTAATCCATTAATACAACGGTATGTAACACATGTCAATGAATATTTGAAAAATTCGATATTTAAATTATAAACATTATTATAATTTCAGAAAAGATAATATTTTGTTCATAAAATCATATCGGAATGAAACCCCTTATTTGATACAATGAGAGGGTAGTCTTAAACAATTTGTTGAATGCGGGGGATTAATTTGGTTATGACAAAAGTAAAGTCAGACATTGAAATTGCACAAGAATCAAAAATGAAGCCGATTGTTGAAATCGCTGAAAAAATTGGTTTAGTAGAAGATGATCTTGAACTCTACGGAAAATATAAAGCAAAAATCTCCAACGAAGCACTATCCAAGATAAAAACGAAAGAAAACGGTAAAATCATCCTTGTTACTTCGATTAATCCAACGCCTGCAGGAGAAGGAAAATCGACGGTTACTGTGGGATTAGGGGATGCATTCAACCGCATTGGAAAAAAAGCAATGATTGCGATGCGAGAGCCTTCTTTAGGACCTACCATGGGAATTAAAGGAGGAGCGACGGGTGGAGGATTTTCTCAAGTACTACCAATGGAAGATATTAACCTTCACTTTACAGGAGATTTACATGCGATTACGACTGCAAACAATGCCCTCGCAGCATTAATCGATAACCATATTCAACAGGGGAATGAATTAAAAATTGATCAGCGTCGTATTGTTTGGAAACGGGCTGTTGATTTAAATGATCGTGCCTTAAGGAAAGTAATTATTGGGCTAGGGGGACCGCTTCAAGGTGTTCCTCGTGAAGATGGTTTTGATATTACTGTAGCCTCTGAGATTATGGCAGTATTATGTTTAGCAACTGATTTAAAGGACTTAAAATTACGATTATCAAAGATGGTCGTTGCCTATAATTACAATAAGGAACCTGTTACAGTGGGTGACCTAGGGGTTGAAGGTGCATTAACTTTGTTATTAAAAGAGGCGATTAAGCCCAATTTAGTTCAAACGATTGAACATACCCCAGCGTTGATTCATGGCGGGCCATTTGCTAATATTGCACACGGTTGTAACAGTGTGATTGCTACTACTGCAGCAGCCAAGTTAGCTGACTATGTCATCACAGAAGGCGGTTTCGGGGCTGATTTAGGAGCGGAAAAATTCCTACATATTAAATCAAGAAGTGCTGGAATTAAACCAGAGGCTGTTGTTATCGTTGCAACTATTCGTGCTCTGAAAATGCATGGAGGAGTTGAGAAAACGGAACTAGCTAAAGAGAATGTGGCTTCATTAACACTTGGATTTGCTAATCTCCAAAAGCACATTGAGACTATAAAAAGTTTTGGATTACCAGTTGTCGTTGCCATTAATAAATTTATCACTGACACCGAGTTAGAGGTAAAAACATTATTAGAATGGTGCGAAAGAGAAAATGTTGCGGTAGCATTAACTGAAGTTTGGGAAAAGGGTGGAGAAGGCGGAGTAGAGCTTGCTAAAAAGCTTCTGTCCGTCATTGAACACCAAGAGAACAATTTCCATCCTTTATATGACTTGTCTGATCCTCTTGAACAAAAGGTAAGAACTATTGTTCAAAAAGTTTACGGAGGCAAGGACGTAGAGTTTTCCCAAAAAGCCAAAAAACAGTTGCTGGATTTTGATAAGTTCGGTTGGTCCAACCTTGCTATTTGTATGGCTAAATCACAATATTCATTATCTGATGATCCTACAAAGCTTGGAAGACCAACAGACTTTACCGTTACGGTAAGAGAATTTAAACCATCAATTGGGGCTGGATTTATTGTTGCGTTGACAGGAGAGGTAATGACCATGCCTGGACTACCTAAAAAACCAGCTGCATTAAATATGGATGTTGATGAAAACGGAAAGGCACTAGGGCTTTTCTAAAAGGAGTCGAAACATAGATGTTTGATCCAACAGCCTTTGATAATATGAAGGTAATTATTGAAGGCGCATTATATGATAGGGACCTTGATGGAGAGATCATTATAACTGATCGTAATGACATGATCAACATGGCCAAAATGTCCCGTCATTTTAATATTTGCTTTTCCTTTCCTCATGTAAAGGGAAAAGAGGTCTCAGCGAAAATGGAATTGGAGTCAATGCTTGTGCATTTATCATCAGAGCTTATTCCAGGCTCAGAAACGAAACACCTTACCGGATGTTTCGTAAAGCCTTATTTTACTTTTGAAGTAGAGGAAACTGAACTAGATTACTTGAGACTTCATACTATTTTCAGTGAATTATGGGGCACTTCTCGGAAAATTACTCTCTCCATTCAACAACAGCCACTAAACCCTAATAGTAAGAAAACGGGGAGTATTACAGTGGACTTTGAGCGAATAATAACAGAAGATCAGATGGATGATTTAGTTGAAATGATAGATGTAATGATTACCACACTACAAAAAATAACCGATTATCTAACTAAATAGGAAGAAATTCAAAATAAGGCTGTCTCAATTGAGACAGCCCTTTTTTGTTTTAAATATTTACAATATTCAAATTTAAAGGTACGATATCATTACCTAGATAATATGACCTCATACTAATTTTTAAGGGGAGATCACATTGGTCAAAACGGCTTGGGTAACTGATAGTACTGCATTTTTAGATGAAGAATGTAAAAATCATCCAGATTTATATACAATCCCACTAAATATAATGCTAGACGGGGAGGAATATTCAGATGGCATTGACTTATCTCCATCTGAATTGTTTGAGCGATTAAAGCATTTGAACTCTCCTCCTAAAACTTCACAGCCTTCTGTTGGTGCGTTTCAAGAATTATATGAGCGGCTTGCAAAAGACTATGACCAAATTGTAACGGTTCTTCTATCTGGTAAACTTAGTGGAACAGTTTCTTCGAGTGAGCAGGCAGCAAAGCTTGTTGATATCCCTGTAATCACTTTTGATTCAAAAATACTGACCTATCCAATGACTGCCATACTAAAAGAGGGAATGAAACTTCTTAATAGCGGCAACACCCTAGAAGCAGTTCTTGATCGGATGGAAAAGATAAGGGATACCAATGAGACTTATGTCCTTGTTGGTAGTTTAGAACAGCTTCACCGCGGCGGAAGGATGAATGGAGTACAATTTTTCTTAGGTAGTTTGCTAAATGTTAAACCCATCATCTCAATTGAAGATGGAGTACTACATGCAAAGGAAAAAGTACGAAGTGAGAAAAAGGCTAAAGAAAAAATCCTTGATTATTTGAGGGCATCTCACGAAAAGTATCAATTCAGAGAAGTTTATATATTATACGGTTTACATGAAGATCAGGCAATTAGTTGGAAGGCTGAGTTAGAGCAACAGTTTCCGTCATTAACAGTGATTTGTTGTCCATTAGGTGCTGTTATTGGCGTGCATGCCGGAGAAAATACACTTGGAATAAGCTGGCATAATGCATTGATATAAATTGTAAGAATAGTTTTGAAAAGTAACTCCTAACCCTAGGGGTTATTTTTTCGCCATTTTTCGTGGTAAAATAGCTAGGGTGAAAGTAGGTGCCGATGATGAAAAAACAAATCATAGAGAAAACAGAAGCATTTGTTCGAAATGAATTAGGAGACGATGCTACCGGTCATGATTGGTTCCATGTAAATCGTGTTCGAATGAATGCTTTACATATTTGCAAGGAGGAAAAAAAGGGAGATCCATTTATAATTGAAATTGCTGCCCTTCTTCATGATATACCAGATGAAAAACTAAATGAAACTGTCGAAAAAGGAAAAGCGAAACTGGATACATTTCTTCAAACGATTATGCTTTCTAATGAAGAACAGTCGCATATTATCCAAATCATCAACTCGATTTCCTATAAAGGCGGCAGAAAAAAAGAACTTGAGTCTGTTGAAGCAAAAATTGTCCAAGATGCTGACCGCTTAGATGCAATTGGGGCAATCGGTATAGCAAGGACATTTGCTTACGGAGGAAAAAAAGGTCAACTAATATATGACCCAAACATTCAAGTTAGAAAAGAAATGAGCGAGATAGAATATCGCAAAGGAAAATCGACCAGCATTCATCATTTTTATGAAAAACTGTTAAAATTAAAGGATTTGTTAAATACTGATGTTGCTAAAAGGATGGCAGAATCCCGTCACCAATCGATGGTCCTGTTTTTAGAGCAATTTTACCGAGAGTGGGAGGGACAAGAATGAAAATGCTCACAGTAGAAAATGTTTCGAAAACGTATGGGGAGAAACAACTCTTTAATAATATTTCTTTCACTATTAGTGAAAAAGAGCGTGTAGGTTTAATCGGCATCAATGGAACAGGTAAATCCTCATTATTAAAAATTATCGCTGGTGTGGACCAAGCTGATTCAGGGAAAATTATTTCCGGTAAAGATTATTCGATCTCCTTTTTAAGTCAACAACCGGACTTGGATGTAAGTAAAACTGTCCTTGAACAAGTCTTTCATGGTGAAGCGCCCATATTGAAGCTCATGCGTGAATACGAAAGCACTCTTTTGTTGCTTGATACTGACCCAAATAATACGTCTGTACAGGAAGAACTATTTCGATTACAGAAGCAAATGGATGCCCTAGATGCATGGGATGCCAGTACGAATGCGAAGTCCATCTTGACGAAATTAGGAATTGCAGACTTCACAAAGATAGTTGGGGAGCTGTCCGGCGGTCAAAAAAAGCGTGTTGCGTTAGCTCAAGTATTAATCGAAGAGCCAGATTTATTAATTTTAGACGAACCAACTAACCATCTCGATTTTGACTCAGTAAAATGGCTGGAAGATTATTTAAGTAGATATAGCGGTTCTATCTTACTTGTTACCCATGATCGTTACTTTCTAGACCGTGTTGCTAATAGAATGTTTGAATTAGATGGTGGAAATCTTTATAGCTACAAGGGGAACTATGCTGCGTTTTTAGAGGCGCAGGCTATTCGGGAAGAAAATGAAGCGGCAACCTTTGAGAAAAGAAAGAATCTTTTTAGGCGAGAACTAGAATGGATGAGACGAGGTGCAAAGGCTAGGACCACTAAACAAAAGGCTAGAATTCAACGCTTTGAGGAACTAGATGATAAGCTTACTGGTGGGAAGCCTTCCGCAGAAAAGCTCGATATCTCTTTACATGGAAGCAGACTAGGGAAACAAGTGTTTGAACTAAAAGACGCTTCCAAGCGATATTCGGACAAAACAATCTTGAATCACTTTGACCTACTGGTTAAACCGGGCGACAGAATTGGAATTATCGGCCAAAATGGTGCTGGGAAATCTACATTGTTAAATATTCTAGCTAAAAGAATTCCGCTTGATGAAGGAGATTTCATCATGGGTCAAACAGTTAAAATCGCTTATTACACACAAGAAAGCGAAGATATGGATGAAAACAAGCGGATGATAGAATATATTAAAGAAACGGCAGAAATTGTTGAAACTTCTGATGGAAAGACGATATCTGCAACCCAAATGCTCGAACGGTTCCTATTCGCACCATATTCCCATGGAACACTAATCCGAAAGCTTTCTGGTGGAGAAAAGCGCCGCCTATACCTTTTGAAGTTATTAATGACAGCACCCAATGTTCTCTTACTTGATGAGCCGACCAATGATTTAGACACTCAAACATTAACAGTATTAGAAGATTATTTAGAAGAATTTCCGGGAGTGGTTATTACCGTTTCGCATGATCGTTACTTCCTCGATAAGGTGGCTGAACAGCTTCTTGTTTTACGAGGTGAAGGTATAATTGATTCTTTTTACGGAAATTACACTGATTATATTGAAAAAGAAAATGCCTTCGAAGCAAAAAAAACGGTTACGATAACAAACCAACCGTCTAAAGCACAAGAAAAAGAAAAAAAGAAAAAAATGACTTACATGGAGAAAAAAGAGTGGGAAGAAATTGATGTGGTCATCGCAAAAACAGAAGCCCGTTTAGAAGAGGTAGCTGACCAAATGGCGAATATTGGAAGTGATTTTACAAAAGCACAAGAATTAATGAAGTTGGAAACAGAATTAAACGAAAAGCTAGAAGAATTAATTGAGCGCTGGTCGTACCTCTCTGATCTTGCAGAAAATGAATGAGGTGATTGTGTTGAAAATAAAGGCGATTGAACCGACGCCAAGTCCAAATACTATGAAGATAATTTTAAACCAAGAACTCCCAATGGGGAAAAGTCATAATTATAAAAAAGATAGTGTACAAGATGCACCGTCCATCATTCAAGATATCTTAAAGATTGAAGGGATCAAGGGTGTCTACCATGTGGCAGATTTCCTTGCGGTTGAAAGGAATGCAAGATTTGATTGGAAGGAATTATTGCCAAAGGTTCGCAATGCATTTGGTGAGCAGGAAGTAGTAAGGAATGAAACGAGAAAATTAGATCATTTTGGTGAGATTAAAGTTGAAATCCAAATATTTAAAGATATTCCTCTTCAAGTGAAACTTACAGATGGTTCTACTGAAAGAAGATTCGGTATGCCAGAGTATTTCTTAAAAGCAAGAGAGCATGCCCAGCTTCCGGAAGATAATTATATTTTGTTGCGCAAATGGAAAAGTCAGGGTGTTCGATATGGTGATTTCGAGCAAATTGGACAAGATGTTGTCGAAGAGTTAATTGCAGCCTATCCAATGGAAAGATTAGAAGAATTAGTTGAGAAAGCTCAAGAAAATGAATCTTCAATCGATCAAAAGATTCGACCCCTGAGGAAGAAAGTAACATTGGATGATATAAGTAATCCTGATTGGCAGGTTCGTTTTAAGGCTCTTGAACAAATGGACGACCCAGAATTAAGTGATCTGCCAATTTTAGAAAAAGCCTTGTCAGATGAGAAGCCATCTATTCGCAGATTAGCAACAGTATACCTTGGGATGATAAAAGAGAAGGACGTTTTACCGCTTCTCTACAAGGCTCTAAAAGATAAAACCGTAACAGTTAGACGAACAGCGGGTGACTGCTTGTCTGATTTGGGCTTCACTGAGGCACAAGATGAGATGGTAGAGGCATTGAGAGACCAAAGTAAACTTGTTCGCTGGCGTGCTGCCATGTTTTTATTCGAAGTTGGGGATGAAAAGGCCCTTCCTGGCTTAAAGGCTGCGGAAAATGACCCGGAATTTGAAGTGAGTATGCAAGTTAAAATGGCGATTGAACGAATTGCAGGTGGAGAAAAAGCGACTGGTTCTGTTTGGAAACAGATGACAGAAGCGAGAAAAACAGAGGACTAGTTATATTAAATTGCAAACTCTCGATTGAGTATAGTATTCTTATATCGATAATGAGAAACGGAGTGATTCATTGTGACAAATGCATATGAAGAATATATGAAGCAAATGGTATTACCAATGCGCCAAGAGTTAACACGAGCAGGCTTTGAAGAACTTCAATCAGCTGAAGACGTGGAAAAATTTATGGAAAATGTAGAAGGCACTACGCTTGTAGTAGTTAATTCAGTTTGTGGATGCGCAGCTGGATTAGCTCGACCTGCAGCAACTCAAGCTGTTCTAAGTAGTGAAAAGAAACCAGCCCATCTTGTAACTGTTTTTGCGGGACAGGATAAGGAAGCAACTGCTAAAATGCGCGAGTACTTTGAAGGAATTGAGCCTTCTTCTCCATCTATGGCTCTTCTGAAAGATAAAAAAGTCGTTCATTTTATTCCAAGACATGATATCGAAGGAATGCCAATGGAAATGGTTATGCAAAATCTACTGGGTGCATTAGAGGATCATTGCTAATTTGAGGATGTCATATGACGTCCTTTTCTTTTTGGAGGAGTAACTTAGGTGGACAATTTATTCGTAACTACTGCGGGTAGAACTAATCAGGACATGGTTAATCAGGCAATTTTAATTGCACAAAAGCTAGAAGTTCCATATGTGGAAAGAATTAAGAAATCCATCTCGCACTTACAGCAAAAATGGGACAGTTCTTGCATTGTTGTAGGGAAAGAAAGGTTGGAGCTTTTTGAATACGGTGGAAACCAGCCCTTCTTCTTTCATCCAAATTCAGCTATGTTTAGGATTAAGCGTCTGCTTCGGGGAGAGAACGATCCATTTGCAGATATATCCCAGCTGTCTAGAGGGATGTCTATTCTTGATTGTACTCTTGGACTTTCTTCTGATGCTATTGTTGCAAGCTTTCTTGTTGGAAGAGAAGGGAAAGTAATAGGTTTAGAGGGTCAAAAATACTTAGCCTTTGTTGTAAAAAATGGGCTTCAAACTTGGAATTCCGGTCTCGAAATAATGAATAAGGCAATGAAAAGAATTGATGTGATTCATACACATGCACTTGACTATTTAAAAATGCAGCCAAATGCATCTGTAGATTGTGTGTATTTCGATCCCATGTTTGAAGAGAGTGTCCTTGAATCAGATGGAATAAAAGCGCTTGGCAAATTTGCAGTGTATGATGATTTAACCGAAGAAACGCTACAGGAAGCTAAAAGAGTGGCAAAATCTAAAGTTATTTTAAAGGATCATTATAAAAGTAGTCGGTTTGAAAAGTATGGATTTGATGTAGTTAAGAGAAAAACATCTAAATTTCATTTTGGTGTAATAATTAAGTAGAAACTAAAGGCATTTAAGCTTTTAGTTTTTTTTATGAATTTAAGAACTGATTTTTCCATTTTTCAAAAAAAAGAAGTATAATAACTTTTAAGATAGTAAAAATTCTAGCAAAACCAACTTCGATAGAATAAGGTGTGAACTAGTATGAGCAAGTGGCTTCGTAAACCGTTATTTGTATTGATTTCTATTTTAACCTTTGGCCTGGTAACGCCGACGCAGTTAATGAACTCCGTCAATGCAGATAATTTTAAAGATAGAGATGCTTTTGAAGCGACTGCAGATAGAAACTTTACACAGCAAAATGGATTTTATCAAGAATCAGAGTTTAACCGGGAAGAATTTATGGAAGAATTAATAAAACAGGCAGAAATACAGTCCTATCAAAAGTTTGGCACAAAAATTAAGCCTGTAATCGAAGATGAATTTCGTGAAATTATTCTACCAAAAATTGAAATGGCTATAGCACAAACTGCTAATCAATTTCCCGAAGAGGATTTAAAAAACCTTACAATCACGGAGCAACCAGGATCAGGTCTTTCAGAAAAGATATTTAATATTAAAGATAGTGTAACTGGTAAAGATATTTTACGTTTTCATGTGAGACGTGATAATCCACCAAAAGCTGGTTACTGGTTTAATTTTCATTATCATACCATTTATGACGAGTATCAAAGTCATCATGAATTAGGGACTATTTTCTGGGCTAAAAACACGCCGCCTAAGTGGATGAGTTAAGTAATGAAATGGGATAAAAAAATTTATTATAATAAATGAAACCTTTTTTAGAGAAACTCGTAAATAGACTATTACTTAAAATGGAGGAATGAAAAATGGCAGTAAGTTTATCAAAAGGTCAAAAGGTTGATTTAACAAAAACAAATCCTGGGCTAACAAATGTAGTAGTAGGACTTGGCTGGGATACAAACAAGTATGACGGAGGAAATGATTTCGATTTAGATTCATCTGTTTTTCTTTTGGGGGAAAACGGTAAGGTGACTAATGAAACGGATTTCGTTTTCTATAACAATCCTCAAGGTGCAAATGGTGCTGTAGTACATACTGGTGACAATCGTACAGGTGCTGGTGATGGTGATGATGAACAGGTGAAAATTAATCTAACAACGATTCCTGCGAATATTCAACGCATTGCTTTTACAATTACAATTCATGATGCTGACAGCAGAAATCAAAACTTTGGCCAAGTTTCTAATTCCTATGCTCGTATTTTTAATGAGGCAACAGGAGAAGAGTTGATTCGTTATGACTTAGGTGAAGATTTCTCAATTGAGACAGCAATTGTTGTCGGTGAGTTATATCGTCATAATGGTGAATGGAAATTTAGTGCAATCGGAAGTGGATATCAAGGCGGATTAGCTGCCCTTGCTACTGATTTTGGTCTATCCGTAGGTTAGTTATACGAGTAGAAGACCCAGGAATAATTGGGTCTTTTTACAAAATGTAATTTTATTAAAAAGCTAAAGCGCCTAAAATCATCTGATTCAAGGCGCTTGTGCTTTTCAACTTTGGGAGGAATTTTTTTAATGTCAGTGTTAAATCATATCTTAGACACGTATTCCCAATTTTTTAATTGGAGTATGTGGGCAGAAGTATTAACAAATCCTGTAAGCTGGGGTTTGATTGGTACACTAGTTATCTTAGAGGGGTTACTATCTGCTGATAATGCGCTTGTTCTAGCAGTAATGGTAAAGCACCTGCCGCCTGAAAAACGAAAGAAGGCTTTATTCTATGGATTATTAGGTGCGTATGCTTTCCGTTTCATCGCAATTGGAATTGGTGTTTTCCTTATCAAACTTTGGTGGGTAAAAATATTGGGTGCAGGATACCTTGCATGGTTATCAATCAAATACTTTCTTGATAAACGTAAAGGATCTGAAGAGGGCGATGAAGAGTCAGAAGGCTTGAACCAAAGCGGCTTACTTATCCGCTTATTCGGAACATTCTGGGGAACAGTCGTAGCGGTAGAATTAATGGATATCGCCTTCTCTGTTGACAGTGTTCTTGCTGCATTCGGTGTAAGTGAGCAGGTATGGGTCTTATTAGTTGGAGGTATGCTTGGTGTCTTAATGATGCGTGGAGTGGCAGGCGTGTTCTTAACATTGATTGACCGCGTTCCTGAACTTGAAACTACAGCATATATTTTAATCCTAATTATTGCCTTAAAAATGCTTCTTGCTGTTTTCCATATAGATATGGGACATTTAACATTCTTCATTATTCTATTAGTGACTTTCGGAGCTACCTTCGTTGTTCACTTTATGAATAAAAAGAAAGAAGAGAGTAAAGGGAATTAATAATTTTATAATTATATTTAAAGGGGAGCAGACGAAAGTCCGTTTCCTTTATTTTTTACCTTGAACAAGGAGAAAAAATTATGAATTTTTTTACTTATTTTTATGGAGAAGAACTAGATCGATTCTTTTATAAAAAACCTCTGGCGTTTAATAAATACTCTGATCGTGAGCTCTTGTCCTATGGTTTAGGGGCAACCCTTTACATGCCTGCAACACGTCCAAATATCCATCAGGAAATTCTCTCGAAGAAGCATGAGGGTTTGACTTCGCTTGTGATCGATTTAGAGGATGCTGTGGGTGACAATGAAGTGGATGGAGCAGAAACTATGCTCATTATGGAATTGCTTAAATTATATGGTGAAGTGAATAAAGGTTTTTTAAGCTTTGTAGATTTACCGTTAATGTTTATTAGGATTCGAGATGTTGAGCAATTAAGAAGAATAAATGAACAATTGGGTGATGCCACCAAGCTATTAACAGGTGTGGTTCTACCGAAGTTCACTGCTGACACCGGTATAGAATTATTAGAAGAGGTTTTAAAAATTCATTCAACAGAGCATCCTTTTTATGCTATGCCAATCCTTGAGTCCCCAAAAGTAATTCAAAAGGAAACTAGAATGAAAGAATTAATGAATATTAAGAAATTGCTAGATAGATTCCGGGAAAATATTCTGAATGTTCGGATTGGTGCAACTGATTTTTGTGGGCTTTATGGAATCAGAAGGAACGCGGACACCACTGTATATGAAATTGCAGTATTAAGAGACTGTATTTCAGATATTATCAACGTGTTTCAGCGGTTTGATTGTCCTTATGTTGTGTCAGGTCCTGTATGGGAATATTTTTCATCAAAGCAAAGAATGTTAAAGCCACAGCTTAGACAAACCCCTTTCCGTGAAAGGTATGGTGACGAAGGGCTGAAGTGGAGAGCTAAATTAATTGATGAAAATACAGATGGATTCATTCGGGAGATTCTTATGGATATTACAAACGGTTTAACAGGAAAAACAATTATTCATCCATCTCACATAAAAATTGTCCAATCTCTTAATGTTGTTTCCTATGAGGAATATATTGATGCGAAGAATATCATTGAGGCGGCAACCGGCGATATTGGTGTTATGAAAAGTGACTTTGCTAACAAAATGAATGAAATAAAGCCTCATTATTATTGGGCAAAGAAAATCATACTAAAATCACAGCTTTACGGGGTGTTACATGAAGAATTCACAAACATTGACCTTATCAAAAAAGAAGTTTACGTTTAATATTCTTGGTGCAATTGAAACGGAAATAGAAGTAGTTGAAAATATGTATAATCTACCTATTAATGATCTTTTCACGATGGCTGCTCGTATTAATAAAAAGCGCTCATTCTTATTCGTCAGTAAGGTTTTAGGAAAACACTTACCCATTCTTCCGGAAAAGGGGATGTTGACGGCGGCATTATTAGCAGCAAAATACATGGAATCTGTTCAGGGACTACCGTGTGTGGAAAAAGAAAAGTTAATATCTTTATTTACAAGTAAGGGAGATTCTTTTCAACATTCTCCCTTTGTGCCCAAGGAAATTAACCCTATAATAATTGGTTTTGCTGAAACAGCGACTGCACTTGGTCATGCTTTTTTTGATTGTTTCCATTCTGCCGATTTCTTCCATACTACAAGAGAAGAAATGGTAGAGAAAGAGCCAAACATTACATTTGAAGAAGAGCACTCTCATGCAACTGCTCACCGCTGTTACATTCTAAGTGAAATGATAAATAACAACAAGGAAATCATTCTTGTTGATGATGAAATAACAACGGGAAAAACTGCATTAAATATTATCCAATCTATTCACTCCTATTATCCTAGAAAGGAATATACGGTTGTTTCAATATTAGATTGGCGTTCACAAGGAAATAAAGATGACTTCGAACAGCTCGAGAACAAACTTGGAATAAAGATTCATGTGGTAAGTCTTGTGTCTGGAAAGGTACAAGTAATTCAACATAAGGATGTAATCAGTCACTATTATGGAAATGAAGAAGGTAATTTGGAAGAAAAGCAGAAAGTTGAGGTAGTTCAGTTGTCCTCATTGTTCACACCTGTCTCGTATTCTTCCAAGGCAAATGGGAACAAGACACCATATATCAAAGAAACGGGACGTTTTGGTCTCCAAAGTCAAAGAAACTCTTTTCAAGAAAAAGTAAGAAAAGCAGCAAGCTTACTAATTCAGAAAAGGACAGGTAAGAGCACACTTTGTTTAGGAACTGGTGAGTTCATGTATCTTCCAATGAAATTGGCTTCCGAAATGGGAGAGGAAGTGTATTACCAATCTACCACAAGAAGTCCCATACATATTGAAAATGAAGTAGGATATGGTGCCAGATTTGGTATGAAATTTCCGAATCCTGATGATGAATCAGTTACCAATTATGTTTATAATATCCCACCAGGGTTTTATGATGAACTATTTATTTTTTTCGAAAGAGAAGTAGAGTTAGATAGACTGCGACCATTACTGGAGGAACTTAAAAAAACAGGAATTCAGTCGATAAAAATTGTCTTTTTTTCAAAATGTTAGAGGTGAAAGTAATGCAAAGAATGATTAATAAACCGGCAAAAATGGGGACTTACCAAGAAGAAGATGTGCAATTCCTATTAAAGGATTTAAGTGAGGTAACCCTTGAGGACACAACTGCCAATCGCGAAAAAAAGGTTCAATCAGGAATTCATTATAGTGAGTCATTGCCGATGGAGTACCAGCCTCCAGAAGAATATGTGAATTTATTTTGGAAAACGCTGAATGATTATAAGCAGAAGATAGCCCTGTGTATAGGAATTGTGGCAGAACAAATCTATCAAGCAAAAGGTCATAAAACGGTCATCGTCTCTTTAGCAAGAGCCGGTACCCCCGTTGGAATCTTAATTAAAAGATACCTAAGAATGCGCTACAATGTGTCATTACCGCATTATAGCGTCTCTATTATTAGAGATCGCGGGATTGACGAAAATGCCATTCAATATATTATGAATGAACATCCAAAAGGTGTGATTCAATTTGTTGATGGTTGGACAGGAAAAGGGGCTATTTCGATAGAGTTAACAAAGGCATGTCAAGAATACCAACGGAAATATGGCACATGTCTTGATGATACACTGGCTGTTTTAGCTGATCCAGGCTATTGTACAACACTATTTGGTACGAGAGAAGATTTCTTAATTCCTAGTGCATGTTTAAATTCTACTGTTTCTGGTCTTGTGAGTCGGACCGTATTAAATGAAAAATATATTGGCAAAAATGATTTTCATGGAGCAAAATTTTACCGTGACTTGCTTCCAGTCGATCTGTCAAATGAATTTATCCAACTCATTTCTAATGAATTTTCATTTATTTATAAGGAAGCCGCTGCAATTGCAGCAAAAAAGGTACAGGAAGAAATTGAAACTGGTTTTTTAGGGATGATGGATGTAAAAAAAATTCAAGAAGAATTTTCCATTGAGAGTACACACTATATTAAGCCGGGAGTAGGAGAAACAACTAGGGTTCTTATGCGCAGGGTGCCATGGAAAATTCTGATGCGAGACGCTTCCAGCCCATTTGTAAAGCATATCATCATGCTTGCAGAAGAAAAAGGGGTTGAAGTGGTGGAATATCCTAACCTGCGATATTTGTGCTGCGGTTTAATTAAATCGCTGAAGGAGAATAAAAAATGATTTTTGCCTCTGATCTTGACCGTACGCTCATTTATTCAAAAAGAGCAATGGACGACCTAGAGAAAGTACCAAAACAGAGGATAATGCCAGTTGAAATTAAGGATGGCAAGTGGGTTGCCTATATGACAGAAGCAGCCTTTTTCACCTTAAAACAGCTTTCACAGCAGAGTTTGTTTATTCCTGTAACAACGAGAACAACAGAGCAGTTCAAGCGAGTTTTCATTTTTGAAAATGAAATTGACATTCAATATGCGGTTACTTCTAATGGGGCCGTTATTTTACATTGTGGGAATCCAGTTGAGGAATGGTCGAATTATGTGCAAAACCGTCTGCGGCTAGAATCTGCCGTAGAAGAGGAAGTGCTTTCCTTATTTTTAAAAGAGGGGCTTCGTCTTGATGGTCAAAAGAAGCAAGCAGGGAAGCTATTTTTTTATTTTATCTTAAATAGTCTTCCATCTGAAACAGAGTTGCTATTAATCAGTGACCTGGTAAATAAGGTGGGTTGGAGAATTTCCTTACAGGGAAGAAAACTCTACTTCATTCCATTAGCGATTAGTAAAGGTAGTGCACTAGAATATATCTGTCAAAAAGAAGGAGACAAAGCAATGGCTGGTGCGGGGGACTCCATTTTAGACTGGGATTTTCTCCGTGATTGTCATTACCGCTTCGTTCCTATTCACGGTGAACTTGTAAAGGTGACAGATACAGGTAACATTAATTATACAAAAAATCGCGGTATATGTGCTGGTGAAGAAATTCTCCAACAGTTTTTAAAATTGTTGCCGAGTAAAGCTTAACTTTTTTTCATGATTCTATTAAATACTAAAAAATAAAGGCTGACAAAAAGACTATAGAACACAATAAATAATAGAATGGATATGACGATTGACTGTATAACTGGGGATAATAGAAGGGTGAAAATGATACTGAATATGAATAAATCCATACAAATAAATACGTCAGACACCATTACTTCCATAACGGTATTTAAATCATCATGTATTTGTTCCATCCTTGGCCGTTTATAAATGAATCTCATTCGAGTCACCTACTTTAGTATGAGTACTCAAATAGTATGTAGGGACAAGGAAAAAGGTGAAAAATGTGGAGATTAGCTAATTAAACGAAACATTTTAAATGTGTCATTCGTATAAACAAATGAACGAATTAAATAACTGTGATATGATGATAAGGAAACCTTACATAATTTTCTAATATTATGGCGAAAGTGCGTTCGTCCAAGAGATGGACAAAATATATAGCTCTTTTTTTTGAAAATATGCTTTCGCTTTTAGAGGGAAGGGATTATGAATGTATCCACCATTAAATCAATTAAACGTCCATCCTGTATCCCTAACATATGAAAATTGGCTAGATCTGTTAAATAAACCATTACCAGAACGACCTAATTATTCAATAGACAATGGAACAATCCATATCGGTCAAGTACTAGGGGAATTTTTGGGGATACCAATTGACACAGATGAATATTACAACCAGTTATTTGATTATGTAAACACGGAGGAATGGGGCATTCAGTTGTTAAGTGAAGATTCGCTTGACAAGACGATTAATAATTCGCACTTTAAGTCCATTCAAAAAGTGATTAATCTTAATCAAGAACAGAGACTTTCTATTAATCGCTTTACAGCTTTTCTTGATGGTGAGCAACTCTTGTTAAAGTCCAATGTCCCAGTTATTCACCGGAAGTTAAGGGAAGCGATGATTTCAACCCTTGAATTATTCGCAACCATTGAGAAGGATGGGTTAAATAATCACGAACTTCGCAGGGTACTCGTTGATATGGTAAAGTGGTCAATTAACCACCTACAGCCGCAATTAGAAGATGCAGATCCAGAGAGGTCTATGCCTAAGTTTTTGTGGTATGGCAATTTTAAGAAAAGTCATCAATATTTCTTATATTACCTAATCAAACTCGGATGTGATGTGGTTGTATTTCACCCTGAGGCTAAAGATATTTTAGCTGAGATCATCCCTGAGGTAGTTTTTACACATCACTTTCCTAATCAGCTTCCTGCCGATCCTTTTCCTAAGGAAAAACGGAACAGGAAATCAACCATTGCCTATCGAGCTTCAAAAGAAATTGAAACCATCTTAAATCAAGAAGGTTCAGGCCTGTATAAACCGTGGCAATTAAGAGAATATACTCCGTCATCTATTACGTTAAAAACTACATATGATGAGCTATTTATCCTTTGTAAAGAAATAGCGATGATACGACCTGATTTTGAGGTGGGTGGGGGGCAAGTGAAAATACCCTCAATATTTGCAAAAGTACAAGGTGTAAGTAAGAATCGTAAAGAATATTGGGACCGTCTTCAATCACTTAGTCAATTGGAGCACAGCTATCTTATTCGCAATTTACCATTTACCATGCAAAGTAACAGTGATTTCCGATTCCACTATCGAAATGCCCTAGGCAGAGATGGTTTACTTGACCCTGAAAAAATGATGCAGGCACACTATTGGCCCTATTCCTTTTTGGCATCGGGTCTTCAAAAAGGAATTGCTCATGCTATTCGAAAAATTTGTGAGAATCCAGGCTTAAAACCACTACACATGGAAAGTTTAGAAGATGTAAAAATGTATTTATTTACTCAGGCATTGTTTATGCCAAAGAGAATCACACAATTGCTTGAGAGATTTGACTATTCCCAGCATGTTCCTAAATTGATTATTTATAATAATGAGTTATCCGGTATGCTTTCAAGATCGGATGCAGCATTACTTTTGCTTTTAAATCGATTTGGGATTGATATCATCCTCTATAATCCACCAGGCCATAATGACATAGAAAATTATATTGATGAACGATTATTTGATAAACATTGGCTTGAAGAGATGGTGTTTGATTTGGAATACAAGGAACCATCTGTATTTAAAAAGGGGCTATTGCAAGGAATATTAAAAAACTTAAGGGGAGATTAAGAAGTGAATGTACCTTCCAATCAATCTAGCGGCATGATGCCAATAAGCGACAATGACAAGCTATCCGAAACTAAAGCTTCTGATATTAAGCTTGCACTCCGTAAAGAACCAGAAGTGCAGAATTTAGCCCGTACGATTGATGAACGTGATCAAATTCAGGTCTTGGAATTTGGGAAAGAACCTGCCGTACAAATTTCACGTTTTTCTGATCAGATTTTAAGCAATATGCGAACAACCAAGGTAGAGGATTCTGGAGAATTACTTAAACAGCTGGGACGCATCATGGATAAATTTGATGCGAAGGATTTCCAAAAAACATCCGGTGGTATTTTTGGAAAGCTTTTTAAAAAGGGCGAAAAAATGGTAGAGAAGCTTTTTGGAAAATATCAGACGATGGGCTCTGAGATAGACAAAATTTATGTGGAAATTTCGAAATACCAACATGAGATGGTTGACTCAACGAATACGCTTGAACAAATGTATGAGCAAAACTATCAATATTATTTGACACTTGAAAAGTACGTTGTTGCAGGAGAGATGAAAGTAGAGGAGCTAAAGAACAATCAGCTTCCACAGCTAGAATCACGGGTTTCTTCTGGTGACCAACTTGCTTCAATGCAGTTGGATTCATTAAAAAATGTGATTGAGCTATTAGAGCAAAGAATCTATGACTTAGAAATGGCGAAAATGGTAGCTTTACAAACTGCACCGCAAATCCGTCTATTGCAACGAGGGAACACCAAGCTGATTGGAAAAATTAATTCCGCCTTTGTTACGACAATCCCAATCTTTAAAAATGGATTGATTCAGGCAGTTGCTGCGAAGCGCCAAAAACTTGTTGCGGATTCCATGAGTGAACTTGATCGAAGAACGAATGAAATGCTTCTTAAAAATGCTCAAAATATTTCACAGCAAAGTACGGATATAGCTAGGCTCGCAGGTGGTCCAAGTATAAAAATTGAGACAATTGAAGAGAGCTGGAATATTATCATCAAGGGCATGCAGGAAACAAAAGCAATTGAAGAAGAAAATAAGCGGTTACGTGCTGAAGGGACAAAACGCTTAGAACAGCTACAGGAAAACTTTAAGAAAATAAAACAAGCTTAAATATTATTGAAATATCTAAATTTTAATAGGGGTGAATGAAATGGCTATTAACTTACAAAAAGGTCAACGTGTAGATTTAACGAAAGGGAACCCTGGACTTACAAAGGTCTTGGTAGGATTAGGCTGGGATCCTGTTCAAAGTGGAGGCGGTGGCGGCCTCTTTGGTGGTCTATTCGGTGGAGGTGGGGCTCCTAACGTTGACTGCGATGCATCTGTAATTATGCTAGGGGCAAATGATAAGCTTCAAAATAATAAAGATGTGATCTATTTTGGAAATTTAAAAAGTAATGATGGCAGCGTACAGCACTCTGGAGATAACCTGACAGGTGACGGTGACGGCGATGACGAGCAAATTATGATTGATCTGAGCAGAGTCCCTGGAAATATTCAGAAGCTAGTTTTTGTTGTCAATATCTATGACTGTGTAAAGAGAAAACAACACTTTGGTATGATTCGAAATGCATTCATAAGAGTAGTTAATCCATCTAACAATCTGGAGTTAATCCACTACAATCTTACTGACAATTATAGCGGTTTAACTTGTTTAGTAACGGGTGAAATCTATCGCCATGGAAACGACTGGAAGTTTGCGGCGATCGGAAGCGGTACAACAGCTGCAAGCTTAAGCGAAGTAGTTCGCTCTTATAGTTAACGAAGATAAAAATGCTCTTAAGAGGTGATTGAATTGGGGATTAATTTATCAAAGGGCCAAAGAATTGATTTAACCAAAACCAATCCAGGCTTAACTAAAGTAATTATTGGACTAGGGTGGGATACTAACCGCTACCATGGGGGGCATGATTTTGACCTCGATGCGTCAGCTTTTTTGACAGATGAAAATAGTAGAGTCATCCATGATACGGACTTTATTTTTTACAATAACCTTGTTCATACTTCTGGTGCGGTTGAGCATACCGGAGATAATCGTACGGGGGAAGGAGATGGGGATGATGAACAAATCAAAATTGATTTTAGTAAAGTTCCCCCCCATGTTCACCGGATTGCGATTACAGTAACGATTCATGACGCAGAAGCGAGAAACCAAAATTTTGGGCAAGTTTCAAATGCGTTTGCCAGGGTTGTGGATGAAGAAAGTAATCGAGAGGTCTTGCGTTTTGATCTTGGTGAAGACTTCTCAGTAGAAACAGCCGTCGTCATTTGCGAGCTTTACCGACACAATGGTGATTGGAAATTCAACGCTGTAGGTAGTGGCTTTGCTGGCGGGTTGGCTGCTCTCTGCAAAAATTTTGGATTAGAAGTTTAACTATAGAAACTAGAGGCTGCCCATGGGCTAGCCTCTTTTTCTTAGGCAATGTAAAAGAACAGTGTTGATTTTTATTCCCTGTTGATTGGAGCGGAAGGCGCGAAGACTCCTGTGGGGTTATGTTTCAGGGGAGACCCCGCAGGCCTTAGGGCCGAGGAGGCTCGCCGAAACACACACGAACCGCTCGCGCCTGGAACGGAGATCAACAGACAAGACGAACAAAGCCTTTTCATAAAGAGCATCGAAAACATTTCTATTAATTTGGCCACCATCATTAAACTTCCTGAGAATTTTTATGTTAAAATGAAAAAATATGAAATGGCATTTAAGGGGAGTGGACAAAGTGAAGCAATATTTAGAGCTATGTGAACACGTACTAAAAAATGGCACCGTAAAAGGGGACAGAACAGGAACTGGAACGATCAGTACCTTTGGTTATCAAATGAGGTTTAATTTAGAGGATGGATTTCCACTAATAACTACAAAAAAACTACATCTTAAATCGATAATATATGAATTACTTTGGTTTTTAAAAGGTGAAACCAATGTGCGCTATTTGCAGGAAAATGGAGTACGGATATGGAACGAATGGGCAGATGAAAATGGAGAGTTAGGTCCTGTATATGGTCATCAGTGGCGTTCATGGACTGGTGCAGACGGGAAAACAGTTGACCAAATTAGTGAGCTTATTACCCAAATAAAAACAAGTCCAAACTCTAGAAGATTATTGGTTAACGCCTGGAATGTAGCCGAAATTGATCAGATGGCACTGCCACCGTGTCATTGTATGTTTCAATTTTATGTGGCTGATGGTAAATTATCTTGTCAGTTATACCAGCGTTCAGCAGATGTATTTCTTGGGGTCCCATTTAATATTGCTTCCTATGCACTTTTGACATTAATGATTGCACAAGTGTGTGAGTTACAGCCTGGCGAATTTGTTCACACATTTGGAGATGTTCATATCTATCAAAACCATCTAGAACAAGTTAAACTTCAATTAGGAAGAGAACCGAAGAAGCTTCCAACAATGAAAATTAATCCAAATGTCAAAGATATTTTCTCATTTGAATATGAAGATTTTACATTAGAAGGGTATGAAGCCCATCCACACATCAAAGGAGTTGTCAGTGTATGATTTCCTTTATAGTAGCAATGGACGAGAATAGAACGATTGGGAAAGAAAATCAATTACCCTGGCATTTGCCTGAGGACTTAAAATTTTTTAAGAAAGTGACCATGGGACATCCTATCGCAATGGGAAGAAAAACACATGAATCCATAGGACGTGCATTACCAGGCAGGGAGAACATAGTAATTACCCGTCAGGAAGGGTATCAAAGTGATGGATGCACTGTGTTTTACTCGGTTGATGATTTTGTAAAATATAGCAAAGAAGTAAACGATGAAGTATTCGTAATAGGAGGCGCAGAAATTTTTCGCGAAACATTCCCCTTTGTTGACTGTTTGTACCTTACACTAATCCATGAAACATTTGTCGGAGACACATACTTTCCTGAATTTGACTTAAGTCAATGGGAGCTTACATCGTGTGAAAAAGGACCGCGAAATGAAAAAAATCCTTTTGACTATGAATTTAGGGTTTATAAAAGGAAGGTATATTGAAAATTAGGGTTCCAGCAATAATTACGTTTATATTTAATGGTTAGAGATTCCCATAAAATAAGCACCAGCAAAATTCTTGCTGGTGCTTTTTATTCTCTATTAAAATTAGAAGCCATTTATTTCGTATTCAGCTAACTTAGCAAGCATACCTCTAAATTCATGTGGATGGCAAAATTCTTCTTCATTAAAATGAGTTTTCACCCAAGCAATTAGCTCGTTTGGACTATTAAAATATTCGCCACTACGATCACTTTTACGAATGGTGTATCTTCCATTATCGTCGTCAATTGTTACTTCAACTGGGAGAGCTCCATCAAAACTGCAAAGTGAAAATTCCATCCTCATCACATCCAATCCATATAATTTCCATTAGTATATGTCCTTATGTTTCAAATTATATGCAAAAAAACTATAGTTGTCAAAATATTTTAAAAATTCTATTATAAAAATGGTCATTGACTTAAATAGTGGTAATTGTTAAATTGTCTATAGTGTTACTAAACAAAGATGCAAATGCTAAAAAACATTTTGCTGTTTTTTTCTTGATTTTGTGAATTTACTATGAATTATTTTGGATAATTAACGCAAATGGATTTTTCAATACTATAATCATAGTAGAAATATACAACAATTGAAGGGGATGTAAATCCATGTTTTCAAATATCGGAGTACCTGGACTTATTTTGATCTTAACACTTGCACTTATTATTTTCGGACCGAAGAAGCTCCCTGAAATAGGGAAAGCATTTGGTCAAACATTAAAAGAATTTAAAAAGTCGACACGCGAACTTACTGACGATGTAATGAAGGATATTGACGAAGAAAAGAAAAACTTGACAAAATAAGGTGTAAGATTTCGTGTCTTGCACCTTTTCTTCTCGGATATTAAACTAGATTGATGCGTGAAATCTTATACTTATTAATTACAGTAGGGGAAATACATGGAAGATAAAGAATTAAATTTAGTTGATCACTTGGAAGAACTTCGAAAGCGGATTATCATTTCCGCACTTGCTTTTATTGTCTTTTTTGCCATCGGTTTTATATATGTGGATGATATTTATAAATGGTTCGTTCGTGATCTTGAAGTGAAATTAATGGTACTTGGACCAAGTGACATTATTTGGATTTATTTTATGTTAGCAACTGTTGTAGCAGTTGCTGGGACGATACCCGTTCTCGCATTGCAAATATGGTTGTTTGTAAAACCCGCTTTAAGACCAGTAGAAAGAAGAATCACGCTTTCATACGTCCCAGCCTTATTCTTTTTGTTTTTAATTGGTCTATCATTTGGTTATTTTGTCATTTTTCCAATGGTTCTTAAGTTTTTAGTGAATATTGGTGGCGATATGTTTGTTACCAATTTTACCGCCGACCGCTATTTTAGTTTTATTATGAATATGACACTTCCATTTGGGGTGTTGTTTGAACTTCCAGTTGTAGTTATGTTTTTAACCTCACTCGGAATTATTAATCCGTTTGTCTTAGCAAAAATTCGAAAGTATGCATACTTTGTACTTATTATCATTGCAGTGGTAATTACACCGCCTGACTTTATGTCTGACTTTGTTGTTACCCTGCCATTGCTGCTATTATACGAAATCAGTATTAATCTTTCGAAGTTCGTTTACCGAAAACGGTTGAAGAAACAACAAGAAGATGAATTAATAGAAGCATAGGAAAATGTGAAGACCTTAAGGGATGAATTCTCTTAAGGTCTTTTTTGTTTGGTAAATGATAACAAGTTTAGAAATGCAAAAAAGAATAGTTTACATTTGAGCTGTTTATTACTCCTTATTCTGTTCTTTCAGCCAAGTTTGAAACTTTATATAATTTAAATACTCTTTGAAGTCCTCTTTTTGTAAACCATCTTCCACTGCTTCTTTTATCAGTGATTTCCATTCGTCATCCAATTCATAATAGTTCTCCTTATTGTAATACTCCTCACCTAAAAAGAAATCAATATTGGTACCTAATGGCATAGAAATCTTTTTTAAAAACTGGAGTGAAGGATTGGACTGTAATCCCCGTTCGATCTGGCTTAAATATGATTTTGAAACATCAGCACGCATGGCTAATTGACCTAATGAATATCCCTTCCTGAGCCTCATCTCCTTAATCTTTTTCCCAATCATACTTTCAAACCCCTTCTACTAAAATTCAATACCAATCTAAGGTGTCTATATGTGCATTATAAAGAATATATCATTCTTTATAAAATACGAAATAGTAAGGAAATAAGAGATAATACGAGAAAAACGTACAAAAACGTTCTTTATTGCGAAAAAATGGAGGAATATGGGATTTTTCAAGTTGGGTATTTTGACATATACTCGACTTATAAGTTCGTTAATGAGAACGAATACTGATAACGAACTTATATAAAATATATAGGGTTATGAGGAGGAAACAGAATGAGTATTAAAAAGAAATTAGGATTAGGAATTGCTTCAGCTGCAATGGGGTTAGCATTAATTGGTGGAGGTACATATGCATTCTTTAGTGATAGTGTTGATACTTCTGCAAAATTTGCAGCTGGTACACTTGATCTAAATGCCGAACCAACAACAATTATTGATGTTAAAGACATTAAACCTGGTGACAAAATGTTACGTTCATTTAAATTGAAAAATGATGGTTCATTGGACATTAGCAAAATTGATTTAACTACAAGCTATACTGTAGTAGATGCAAAAAATAATAACAGTGAAGATTTCGGGAAGCACATTAGGGTTAATTTCCTCCTAAATGGTGATAAAGCTGATGACGTTGTTTGGTATACAACTTTAGATCAATTAAAGAATATGACTCCTGATGCAATTGCGGGAAATGTTTTTGGTCCAATTTTTGGATTCGAAAAGGGTCATTTACTTAAAGCTGGTACTGCTGATACTTTATATGTTCAGTATGAGTTTGTTGATAATGGCAAAGATCAAAACCAATTCCAAGGAGATTCTTTAGAGCTAAAATGGACATTTAAAGGTTATCAAACAGCAGGTGAAAATAAATAGTATATATATTCAAAAAGAGGGGTGGGAAATTACCCACTCTTCTTTTAATAGAAAAAGGACTCTTTTTCTTATCACCTTAGATAAAGATCTAGATCTTTATCTAAGGTGATAAGAATTACGTTCCTCACTTCTGATTTTTGTAAAAGATACTGTTGCTGAATTGTAAACAGAGGTAGTTCCTAGTCGTTGTTAAACTAACATTCAATCATCAAAGGAGATAGGTGTTACATGTACATTCTCTTTTTAACTTTCTAAGAGCAAATTTGGAGATGAGGGGAGTGATCAAAATTAGATATAACAGGGTAAGGAAATTTACAAAGAAAAACTATATTAAAAATTTAACTGCTAAACTTATTACAATTTGTTACTTGTTGATACTTGGAGTAACTTATTTAAGTTCAAACACAGGTGCATATTACAATGATGATTCTCTTGTATCTGGAAAGTTTCAAGCAGGTACGTGGGAAAATGACTGGGATAGAAGTTCACTAAAGTTCACTAGTAGTAAGGACCAGCTATTTGAAAGTTGTACCACTAAAGAAATTTCAACGATGATAGTAAATTCCGGAAACGATATGAAAGGTCCATCACAATATGAGGTATATTACATAGTCAAAGGAAATCCCAAAGATGATGAAAAGGTAGGAGAGGGCATAATAGCTCCTATTTTAGCAAGTAAGTCAGTTGTCTTAAAATTTACAGCAACTAAATCTGGTAATTATAAATTCAGAGCATTCCAACGACCTAATCATGCTTTTAAACCTGAAAGACAAGATTTATGGAGTGAAACCATTACCATTACATGTAATAACAACAATACATCTATTGATTCTGAGCAAAACCAGAAAAATAGTACAGAAGTTCAATCCCAACCATCTCAAGATACTAATAATACCAGTAAAGAGACTTTAGAAACTACAGGTAATGAAGCTACACAAACAAGTACTGATTTATCAGAAGTTAATTCAACTTCAACTGATGCTGATGATAATACTGATACAACAATAGAAAGTCCTTAAAAAATTTTAAAAATGAAAGGTGATTAAATTGAAAATGAAAACTGTAAAAAAATGGGCTAGTAATATTGTAACCACAATATTATTCATATTATTAATCGTAATGATCTTTGTTGTAATTTCCTCTAAGGCTTCTGGTGGTGAACCACAAGCATTTGGATATCAATTAAAGACTGTTCTTTCGGGATCCATGGAGCCAGGAATAAAAACAGGATCTATTATTGCTGTGAAACCTGGTGGAGACATGACAAGATTTAAAAATGGTGACGTAATAACTTTTAAGTCCGAAGATAATGTCATTGTTACTCATAGAATTGATAAGGTATTAAAAAATGGCGATCAAATCAGTTACAAAACAAAAGGAGATAATAATAAAACTGAAGATTTAAATCCAGTCCTTTCTAATAATGTAATCGCAGAATACACAGGATTTACAATTCCTTACCTTGGGTATTTTGCCGATTATACTAAATCAAAGACTGGTGGGGCTTTATTATTATTGCTACCGGGTTTAATTCTGCTAGGATATGCTGGATTTTCAATTTGGAAAACGATTTCACAGCTTGAAGGTAAAATGAATAAATCAATTGAAGTTGAGTCCTCAAATAAAAATACATGAACATATGTTGGAAATGCCATAACCAAGGGGGGACCTATGAAAAAATTAATTAGTTCATTATTGATTGGTGTTTTTGCCTTTGGTCTCATATTCTCTTCTTCAATAATAAAAACGAGTGCTGCGTCAAAAAAACAAGAAATAGATATTGCCACATCACCTGAAAAAATACTTTTTGATATAACCAATTTTAAACCAGGTGACTGGGCAGAACGTACTTTGGAAGTTCAAAATAGTGGAAAACAGGATTTTAATTATCTTTCTTCTAGTAAGCTAAAAGAGGGCTCGGAAAAATTTTATAATGAACTTTTGTTAAAGATTTCTGATGAGAATACGGTTCTATTTGAAGGGAAAATGAAAGATTTTAATAAACTTGATTCTAGGTTCATTGCAAAGGATAAAAGTGAAAAATTATTTTTCATGGTCAAAGTACCTGAAGAGTTAGGCAATGAGTTTCAAGGACTAGGATGTGAGGTTCAATTCAAATTTTACGTAGAAGGAACTCTCGGTGGAACATTGCCTGTAAATGGTCCCAAACTACCTGAAACAGGAACAAACATGTTCAATATTATAGTAGCTGGTGCAGTTCTACTCTTAACTGGATCCATTCTACAATTCTTATTTAGTAGAAAGCGAAAAAGTATGGAGAGGCGTGTATAACAAGACCTTGATTTGTAGAATTCGTAAATCGAGGTCTATTTTTATAAGCTAACTACATAACTATTAATATTATAATCCTATAAACAGGAGTTGCCCATTATGTACAAAAAAACCTGTCCAAAATGCCACAAACCATCGTTCAGCAGCTGTGATACAGGTCCATGGACTTGCCCAACCTGTAATAACAATCTTACACATATTATTCCTCAAGATGCAGAGAATCGCAAACAAAGTAAACCACGATTATTCCTTATTAAAAACGATGATCTTCAGGAAAACCCACAACTGAATTCCAAGATTAAACCTTTCACTTTTGAATCATTTGACTAAAACAGGATATAAAAATAGTCCTGTTTTTTTCTATAAACTTTCACAAATATTTTTTATATAGTAAGCATAATTAGACACTTTTCGAGGTGGAAAAAGTGTATAATATAATCAAACGGGTGAAAAAGAGGATTGATATTTTGTTATTCAAAAGCCTAGAGTTCAAAAATGTTGTTGGACAGAAGGTTAAAGTCATGGAAATTCCTGTATTGGAGGAAGATAGTACTTATAAATTTATGATCCAAGTCCGTTTACAGACGTTTTTAACGTCTATTAATCAGGAAAGCAACCCGAAAAGATGCTACTCCTTTAAAGATTATCTGAAAAAGGTCATGAAGTGGCCAGATTATGAACAGCTTTTTAAAGTTACAGAATTAAAGAATAATGCATAGTTCCATTCGAGCATCGGTAACGATGCTCTTTTATTTTAAGCTGTGTTAAATAACATTGATCAATATTGTTACCTCTTGATTGGAGCGGAAGGAGCGAATACTCCTGTGGGAGTATGGTTTAGGGGAGACCCCGCAGGCGAGTTTCGCCGAGGAGGCTCGCCGAAACACCCACGAACCGCTCACTCCTGGAGCGGAAATCAACAGACAAATTTTACAAAGCCTTTAAAGATATTCGGTAATACATAGAAGAAAAGGTCTAGTTATTATTCCTTTCAATAATAGAAACCTGTATAATACTAACCAGTAAGTGTAAGGATGTGATTCAATGAGCAAGATTAAAGTTGTAACAGATTCAACCTTAGATATTTCACAAGATATGGCTAAACAGCTAGGCATTATAGTTGTGCCGTTATCAGTAACAATAAACGGTGAAACTTATTTAGACCGGGTGGACATTCAACCGGATGAATTTATCCAAAAGATGACTAAAACAAGTGAATTGCCTAAAAGCTCTCAACCGGCTGCTGGTTCCTTTTTGGAAGTCTATGACCAGCTTGGGAAGGAAGGCTATGAAGTATTATCCATACATATGACTGGGAAAATGAGTGGTACTGTGCGTTCAGCAGAAAGTGCAGCTCAAATGACAGAGACGAAGGTTACTGTCATAGATTCAATGTTTATTTCAAAGGCGTTGGCATTTCAGGTGAAAGAAGCTGCCAAAATGGCTAAGCAGGGGATGGGTATGGAAGAAATCCTTCATCGATTAGAAACCATCCGGGAGAATTCAAAGCTTTATATTATGGTTGATACATTAGAAAATCTCGTTAAGGGCGGAAGGATAGGAAAAGGGAAGGCGTTTATTGGGTCGCTGTTAAATATTAAACCAATTGCTTCCCTAGAAGGGGCAGAATATACCCCGGTCACAAAGGTCCGCAGTCATTCTCAGGTTGTAAAATTTATGGCCAAGCAGTTTTTGGAGGATGTAGAGGGGAAAACCATTAAAGCTGTAGGGATTGCCCATGCTGAGGCCTTTGAGCTTGCATCAAGGATTAAGGATAGTATTTATGAATTAACTGGGTTCCAAGATGTTGAGATTGATTATACAAGTCCTATAGTTAGTACCCACACAGGGCCAGGTGCTTTTGCATTAATGTATTATTACGAATAATAATAGTAAATACAGGGTGGTTCCTAAAACCACCCTGTTATTTTTTCATAACTAAATCAATAGACGAATCTTCTATGGTATAGCCTAGGCGTTCCAAATGCTTCCGAATTCCTCCACGTTCCCAAGTTTTAAGTATAGAGTTTTGAAGCAATTTCTTTGGATAAAAGATCCCGACATTTGTCAATTCCTCAAAGTTCATGCCTTGTTTTGCATATTGGTCAATTACTTGATCTCTTCGGTCAATTATGGCAAGGAAGGTCTCCATTGCACTTGTAAATTCCTTTTTAGTAAAAATTCCTTTTTGATGACCTGTTATATACGTATCAGCATCAAGTGAAAGTAAGCGTTGACCAGAGGCAATAAAATCTTCTATATTTCCATCACTTCCGTTATACCATGGACCAAAAGATGTCATGTCATAATCACCTGCAAAGACAACACCTAGTTCGGGAAAGTATGGGCAAGCTAGCCCACGGGTGTGACCGGGAGTATGTAGGAACTGTACTTTGACATCCCCAAGAGAGTAGTTTGACTCATATTCATAAGTTCCAGAAATCTCACCTAAGTTTTTGACCCACTCCTCTGGAAGAGTCTTTTTCCATTGCTCAACACCTTCAGGGCCCCATTCCTGATAGACTCCATTGACACTTGCTACCCCTTCAATGGTTAATGAGGTTTCATACTCAATGGGATTAATAAGTTTTGTAGCATCCCTAAACAAATGATTATGGAGAGTATGGTCAGGGTGGTAGTGAGTGTTAATAATTAGCTCTACTCCATATTCCCGGTCAAGTTCCAACAACTGGTTAGCATCTGCACCACTATCGATGAGAACTTTTTCGGTACAATCGATAAAAAGACTTCTTGAAAAAGGAACCTTACTATAATTTGGGCCCTCCAAAATCATAATTGGACCTATTCGCTCCATTCTAATCACCTCTCAAAATTAGTAATTTGTATGAAAATTCGATGTAAATAATGAATGAATACTCATTCATGATACCATATTGGCCTTTGTATATAAACCACTATGCAAATACTGGTTTCCTATTTGTCTTGGGTAAAAATAGAATTTTTGGTAAACCTATAAAAAATAGTTCGATTAAAGGTGCTGCCAATGTTTAAGCGTAAATCAAAAAATCAACAATCAGAAGAATTAAAAGCGCATAGTTTAGATGTAGATGAACTAAAAGAACAGTTAAATAGTAAACTCGGATCTTGCTCAGATATTAACTTTCGCACCATAAAAAAAGATGGAAAGAGAATTCTTTTTTGCTTTCTAAGCAGCTTAATTGATAAAACAAGCATGGATCAGTTTATTTTATCACCCATTCAACAGCAAAATAATTCAATGGAATGGACGACAGAAAATTTAGCACAAATTTTACCCATTGCTGAACTCCATGCAGCCAATCAATTGAAGGAAGTCATCTCTTCTTTAATTGAGGGCAACGCATATATCTATCTTGAAGGGGAGCCATTCGGAATCCTCGCAAATATTGGTAAAACAGTAGAGAGATCGTTAGAAAAAGCGGAAACGGAATCATTAGTCTATGGTCCGAAGATTTCTTTTACAGAGTCTTTAATTGGAAATCTAAATATTATAAGGAGTAACCTTAAAGACACTGAGCTCTGTATGGAAGACATAACCATTGGAAGCAGGGTAAAGACACCTGGAAAGATTGTTTATATAAGAGATATTGCTGAGGAAGATAATATAAATACATTTAAGCAGAGAATTAATGATTTAGAGTTTGATTATATACCAGACACTACTGTACTTGGGCAGTTGATTGAGGATAATAGTTGGACTGTTTTTCCACAGATTATGTCATCTGAGCTTCCAGACCGTGTCTCTCTTTCATTGATGAGAGGAAAGGTAGCTATATTAATGGATCGATCACCTGCAGCCATTTATGGTCCAACACCGTTTTTTAGTTTTTTTGAATCCACTGAAGACATATATATGCGCTGGAATATGGGGCTTTTTTTAAGGATGCTGCGGATTGTAGCAATATTTTTATCAGTTTTATTAACACCTGCATATGTGGCAGTTTTAACCTACCATTATGAAGTTATTCCTTCTGCCTTGCTTGTATCATTAGGGCAATCAAGAGCAAATGTCCCGTTCCCTCCAGTATTTGAAGCGTTACTGCTTGAATTTGTAATTGAGCTTTTAAGAGAAGCAGGCGCAAGATTGCCAACGAAGGTTGGTCAAACCATGGGTATCGTTGGTGGTATCGTTATTGGACAGGCAGCAGTTCAAGCAGGTTTTACGAGTAATATCTTAATTATTATTATTGCCCTTAGTGCACTAGGATCGTTTACATCGCCTAGCTACATTATGGGTACAGCCATTCGAATGATTCGGTTCCCTATTATCTTGTTAGCTGGGATATGGGGGGGGATTGGGATCATGCTTTCCTTTTGCTTTTTTCTGATCCATTTATTGAAATTGACATCCTTAGGGAGACCGTATTTTAGTCCCTTGTATCCGTTTCGGTGGAGAGACTTAGGGTACAGTATCATTAAATTTCCTGTTCAGTATCTACCCTTTAGGCCTGTAGCTAATCACCCAGTAGATAGTACTCGATTTAAAGAGAAAAAAGCAATGGAAAAGAAGGATGTAGACGAATAGGAGCGATCAAGATGAAAGTGAATTTACAGCCCAAAAAAGGTCTCTTATTTGACGCATTTCTTGTCTTATTCATCGTACATGCGGTTCAAACAGGAGTAGGTTTAGTGGGGCTTCCACGAGTTGTTTACATGGAAGCGAGACATGATGCCTGGATTTCTGTTATTTTGGGAGGCATATTTACTGCGTTTGTTCTATTCATGATGGTCCATATGCTGGGGAAATATGAAAGTGCAGATTTATATGGAATTCATATGGATGTGTTTGGGAAATGGATGGGAAACACATTAAGCATTTTGTATATGCTTTATCTAAGCCTGAGTTATTTTATTATTTTAATGAATTATATTGAGATTGTTCAGGTTTGGATTTTTCCTGACCTTCCTACCTGGCAAATTTCTTTAGTTTTAATCCTATTAACAATTTATGCTGTCACAGGAGGCATACGTGTAATAATTGGAGTTGCCTTCCTATCTGTGTTAGGGACCTTTTGGCTAAATTTTTTCATTTTAGTTCCTATGAAATATTCCGACTACAAACATCTTCTGCCTATTATGAATATAGATATTATTCATTTGGTGAGGGGCATGTACAAAACTACTCTCTCACTTATGGGCTTTGAATTAATTATGTTTGTATATCCCTATGTGAACAACAAAAAGAAAATACTGTTGTATTCACAGATTGGAAACCTTTATACAACCTTTATCTTTACATTAGTCACACTTGTATGTATTGCTTTTTTTTCTGAGAACGGTTTAGCCCGGACGATTTGGCCTGTTTTATCGATGTTTAAAATTGTTAAATTACCTAATTTGGAGCGCTTTGAATTCATTGCTGTCTCCTTTTGGATGTTAATTGTTTTGCCTAACATGTGCGGTTATTTATGGGCAGCATCTAAAGGTATGAATCGATTGTTTCAATTTAAACAGAAGAAAGGAATCTGGTTTTTAGCATTATGTATTTGGGTTGGGACCTTTTTTATTAAAGCAAGATACCAAATGAATGTGGTAACCGATTACACAGCAAAGATTGGATTTGTTGCTGCGTTTTGTTATCCAATACTCCTTTCCGTGATTGTTTTGGTAAAAAAGTGGTTCCAAAGGAGGAAAAAGTCCAATGCAGAAGTATCGCAAAAGTAAATGCATTGTATTGCTAGCTTTTTGCATGGTGATGATTACAGGGTGCGTGGAGCAAAAACAACTTGAAAAGTTAGGAATTATTACCACAGCAGGTTATGACTTAGTAGGGGAGGATAAAATAAAAGGAATTGTAGTTGTCCAAAAATTTGACCCAATGGCACAATCTGCTACAAAAGTGATTAGCGCCATTGCAAAAACAAGTAAAGGATTAAGACAAGCGGAAAACCTAAAGTCAAATCAAAAGCTAGTATCGGGTCAGCTTCGTTCGGTTGTATATAGTAGAGAGCTTGCCGAAAAGGGAATTATCCAATTAGTTGATACCTTAAATCGTGATGCAGCTATAGGGAATATGGTCTACTTAACGATAGCAGATCAATCAGCAGAAGAAATCATGAAAATTGAACAAAGTAAAACAAACATCAACCTTGGCACTTATATTTATAATTTAATTAAACAAAATGTAGAGGGTGAGCAAATCATTTCCCCTACCTTACAGGAATTTAATCATAATTATTATGATATTGGTAAAGATCCCGTTCTTCCCATATTAGAAATGCAAGGCGGAGATGTGGTTATTTCAGGGGTGGGACTTTTTAGGGAAGACCGCCTGGTGGATGAACTGAAACAAGCGAAGCTTTTCTTTCTTAAAATTTTGGTTGATAAATATAAAGCAGGGACACTTGAAATGGGATTTAATAAGAAGGAATTAGAAGGTCTTATTTTAAAAAACGTAGTGCCAAATCCTTTTTATCATAAAATCTATCTTACAATTGATAACATTAGAAGCAAATCTAAGATTAAACTGATTGACAAAAAAAACCTTCGTTTTAAAGTGGAAATAAAATTAGATTCTAGGTTATTAGAAATGACAGAGCCATTGGATTTAACAAAACCAGACACGGTAAAGCAATTAGAGGGAAAAATGAATAAAACGATGGAGAAAGAAGTAGAAGATCTACTCTATCATCTAAGAGATCTTGATATTGACCCAATAGGTATAGGAAACGAATACGAGGTTCACAATAGAGGCACACAAATTTCCAAAGAGAAGTGGAGAGAATTATACAAAAAGGCTGAGTTTGATGTACATGTAAAAAATAGGATTGAGAAAACAGGGGTTATTGATTAAAAGAGTTTTTCTTTTCACTTGTCCGTTTCTTTGTTAAACTATTCACGAATGAAAAGAAAAGGTTGCAGGTGATTAGATGAAAACTCGAATAATATTGTTTGGAATTCTTGTAAGTATGCTCCTTATCGCTGGATGTGGAAAAAAAGAAATAGAAAATGCCGTTACATGGCCGATTAATGATTTCACTGCAACCAGTCAGGAAAATGAGACGATTGGTCTAAAGGATTTGCAAGGAAAGGTTTGGATTTCAGATTTTATTTTTACTAGCTGTGCGGATGTATGTCCACCAATGACAGCTAATATGGCAAAACTACAAAAGAAAGTAAAAGATGAAGGGTTAACAAATGTTGAATTTGTTTCCTTTAGCGTCGATCCAACAGTAGATACGCCAGAAGCATTAAAAAACTATGCAACGCAGTTTGGAGCGGATCTCAAAAACTGGACCTTACTTACTGGGTATTCCCAGGAGTTTATTGAGCAATTTGCCTTGAAAAACTATAAGGCTCTTGTAAAGAAACCGCAAGAAGGAAATCAAGTGATTCATGGTACTTCTCTTTATTTAGTTGATCAAAAAGGAAATATTAAAAAGTCATATAACGGGTTTAAAAATGTCCCATATGAGGAGATTATTTCGGATATAAAATCGTTACAATAGACCAATGAAATGGTCTATTTTTTTTACCAAGAATAGGATATAGTGTATATTTGTTTTGAATGATTTTGGTCGTGGTATAATAAAATTAGTTTAGAAAGCAGGTGAATTAAGATGAAAAAGTTTTTCACCGCTCTAATTCTCTCGTCATTATTTTTATGCTCATGCAGTCAATCAAATCCTTTAGAATTCCATCAGGAAAAGAAAGTAGCAGCACAAGTGTTTAAACAAATTCCTGCAGATTTTTTTCCCCGAAAACTAACCGTTGTTTCGGTAGGCGATTCATTAACAAAAGGTGTGGGGGACAGTACCGGTAATGGAGGGTATCTACCTTATTTAAAATCTATGCTTGAAGAGGAAAAAGGGATACAAGAAGTTAATTTCCTTAATTATGGCGTGAAAGGGAATCGAACCACTCAACTATTAAAGAGACTTCAATCTCCAGAATTGAAAACGGCCATTCAAAAAGCAGATTTGGTTATTCTTACGATTGGCGGAAACGACATTATGAAAGTAGTAAAGGATAACTTCTACAATCTGGAGGTTTCAGATTTTGTAAAGGAAAAAGAAAATTATAAAGAACATTTATCTCAAATAATGGAGGCTATTGTCCAAGAAAATCCAAATGCATCTATTGTCTTGGTTGGACTATACAATCCATTCTCAAAATGGTTTTCTGATATTAAAGAGATGGACCAAATTGTTTCAGAGTGGAATCAAGCAGGTCAAAGGATTATTTCAAGTTATGCTAATGCGTATTTTGTTTCTATTGAGGATTTATTTTTAAATACGGCTGAAGATCTTTTGTATAAAGATAATTTTCATCCAAATGACAAAGGATATGAACTGATCGCTGAAAGATTAAATCAGACAATGAGCGAGAGTGTATTACCTGATTTGGAGAAAAAATCTTACACAGTCACGACAGAGGAGAATTAGAAATTTATGAAAAACAAGTGGAAGTTAGGGTTCCTTCTCTTGTTGGGAATCAACTTATTAGTCGTAATCATTATGATATCACTAATAATGATGCCTGCGAGTAATAAGGAAAGTATGAAACAAAAAATTCCTTCGGGGGACCACGTGTCCTTTCATGTTAAATCAAATAAGAATGATCTTAATAAGCTCATCAATCATTATCTAAAGGAGGAAGCGGCAGATTCGCCAATAGATTATCAAGTAGTTCTGGGGGAAGAAGTGGAGCTATATGGGACCTTACCTATTTTTAGTGAAGAGTTAAACCTGAAGCTTACGTTTGTACCAGAAGCAATGAAAAATGGAGATTTGGTACTTAAACAAAAAACTATGTCAATTGGCCGCTTACATCTACCTATTTCATACGTATTATCTTTCATAAGTGACAATTATAAGCTCCCAAAAGGAGTCGATATTCGTCCGGGTGACCACTTGGTTTATGTCCATATGCAACAATTAAAACTAAAAAGTGATTTAAAAATCGAAGCGGACAAATTTGATTTAAAGAAAGATGATATAGCATTTACTATATTAGTTCCTGTTAAATAGGCTGACGTAAAGTCAGCCTCTATTTTTATTCTTTAATACTAATAAATTGAAAACTAGGTTCACCATTTATTAATCCTAGAAAAACGATTGTATAGCTTTCATTTGGTTGGAAGGTAACTTTTGGCATAGGCAAAATCACTTCTTTACTGCCAGCCTCTCTAGCTTCAAGGTCCACTGTCATGGGTGTTAACCCTAAATATTCTGTTGCTTGTTTATAAGATACTTTTGGAAATACTACATCCCTATCTTTTACTGCTATATCCAGCGATGGGGCATTTGGTGCTAAATGGATAAAGCGAACCTTAGCTTCATTTAATGGGGGAGTTGGTTCGTTTTGAAAGACTAGCAATCGTAATTTTTTGACAGAGTCAATGGCTGCTAAGGTATAGGACTTCCCAGGTACAACTGTAATTTTTTTATTCAAGACACTATCTACCATATTGCCTGCCGGATAAATATCTACATGGTATTTCCCTGGTTTTAATGATAGCTCATTACTTACCTGTTTAAATGACAAATCTCGTATGACTCGTTTGCCGTTAATGTAGATATCAACGTTAGGTGCGTCTGGAGAGGTATGAAGGATGCGGACTTTAGCTTCTGCATGAGATGTAGGCTGGTGAGTGCGTATGCTCTGCATAGCCTTATCCATGTATTTTAGATGTTTGACATAATAGTGCATGTGGAGGTTTGGGAGTGAATATTTATAGTATTGTGCTAACAAATCATACATTGCCGCTCTTTGGAGATATTCGGTATGGGTTCTTTCTTCAGACATTCGATTCAACTCCTATCTAGTGGTTTACATGATAATTTATTCATGCTTAATTAGGTAGGTGTCTACCTTCTTATCATGAATATTGGAATATTTTCTTTTTTTTGTTTACAAATGGATAAATGCAACATATACTTAAAATAATTACGATTTGAAAGTGGGTGAGTGCAATGTTAATTGAGAAGATTAAAGCAATGATAAATCTGAATATTGTTTGCACAGCCCGGAGAGGTATATTTTAAGGGGATTTATATCCTTTTATTCCACTACGTGAGTAAACCATGGGCTGTGTATGCCTATGGTTTTTTATTATGAAAAAAATACTCATGCTGGGGGAAAAAAAGGTGAATTTAATAGGTATGACCGACAAGCTAAAAAATGATTTCGAAGCTTTAAACACAAATAAAGATTTGGTTATTGGCCGAGTAGCACTTGAACATAAACATATGTATCGCGTATGGACTGAACAAGGAGAGTTACTATGTGAAGTTTCAGGGAAATTTAGTTTTCAGGCTCAAAATCGGGAAGATTTCCCTGCTGTAGGAGATTGGGTGTCTGTCAAACCAAGATACGCTGAAGAAAAGGGGACAATTATGACAATAATGCCCCGAAAAAGTAAATTCTCTAGAAAATCAGCAGGTGAAACTGCTGAAGAACAAATTGTTGCAACAAATGTAGACACAGTATTTTTAGTTAATTCGTTAAATGATGATCTGAATTTAAGAAGAATAGAACGGTATTTGTTGCTTGCTTGGGAAAGTGGTGCAACACCTGTAATTGTCTTAAGTAAAGCCGATCTTTGCCCAGACATGAATGGAAAACTTAAAGAAGTGGAAGGAATAACATTTGGTGCAGTTCCTGTTATTCCAATCAGTTCAGAAACAATGAGTGGTTTAGATAATTTACAACCCTATTTAATGCCTGGTAAGACAATTGCTTTGCTGGGGTCATCAGGTGTAGGGAAATCGACCTTAACTAATAGGTTACTTGGGATAGAAAAGCAGCTTGTACAGGAGATTAGGCTTAGCGATGATAAAGGACGACATACAACTACCCATAGAGAGATGATTCTCTTGCCGAATGGCAGTATATTAATTGATACTCCAGGAATGCGAGAGTTACAGCTTTGGGAAAGTTCGGAAGGATTAACAGAAACCTTTACGGAAATTGAGAAATTGGCTGCAGAATGCCGTTTTCGTGATTGTCAGCATAAGGATGAACCAGGTTGTGCTGTAGTAAGGGCAATTGAAGAGGGTTTAGTTTCGATTGAAAGATTAACAAGCTATATAAAGCTGCAAAAAGAGTTAGCATATATTGAAAGAAAAACGGATAAACGTGCTCAGGCAGAAGTACGAAAACAATGGAAAAACATTAATAAACAAATCAAACAACGAAAGAACAGATAAAAACGAAGAGGCTGAGAATCAGCCTCTTTTTGTATACTAAGAAAGGATATAAATCTTTGGAAATTGTCCAGCTCCAACGCCTAACCCCTCGGGTCAAATAACCTTCGGCAATTAAAGTCAAAAGGCGGCCTTTTATTGCCGAAGAACATTTGCCTGTCGGGGCTGAGCAAGGCGCTTGCGCTTTTCTTATATCAAACAGCAAATTTTATTTTTACATTTACTTTCTATATACTTGATATACAACTAACAAGCCATAGAAGGGGTGGGATGAATGGAAGCTAGATACGAACTTGCCACATTTGCTGGAGGCTGTTTTTGGTGTATGGTCAAACCCTTTGATGAACAGCCTGGAATAATAAGCGTTATTTCCGGTTATACAGGAGGAACAGTTGAAAATCCTACGTATCAGCAAGTATGCACTGATACCACAGGTCATTATGAAGCTGTACAAATTACCTATGATCCTGAGGTTTTTCTATATGAAAAATTACTTGAATTATTTTGGCAGCAAATTGATCCAACAGATCCTGGTGGCCAATTCTATGACCGTGGCCAATCTTATCAAACAGCAATTTTTTATCATAACGACACACAAAAAAGACTAGCAGAAGAATCCAAGAAGTCATTGCAAGAAAGTGGCAGATTCAATAATCCAATTGTTACCCCTATTTTACCTGCAAAACCTTTTTATCCAGCTGAAGATTACCATCAGCAATATTATAAGAAAAACCGTGTTCATTATGAGTCTTATCATACAGGCTCAGGGAGGGCAGGTTTTATCCAAAAGCATTGGAGAGATCAAAATGAAAAATAAGGAGCAGCTAAAACAGGAACTGACACCGATTCAATATGAAGTAACTCAAAATAATGGGACAGAGCCACCATTTAGAAATGAATTTTGGAACGAAACCAGAGAGGGAATTTATGTGGATATTATCTCAGGCAAACCTTTATTTAGCTCACTAGATAAATTTGACGCCGGGTGTGGCTGGCCAAGTTATACAAAACCCATTCAAGAGGAAGAAGTCATTGAAAAGGCTGACTTCAGCCATTTCATGGTTCGTACGGAAGTAAGAAGTAAAACAGCTGATTCCCATTTAGGGCACGTATTTGATGATGGCCCTAATCCTACAGGTTTGCGGTATTGTATTAACTCAGCCGCATTACGCTTTATTCCAAAGGAACAATTGGAAGAGAGTGGATACGGGGAATTCGTAAAACTATTTAATGCTAAATAAAAAGCCGCTTAGAGCGGCTTTTTTTGTTTTGAAGACGTTGAGGTCATTCCACCAGAAAGGATAAATTTCATTGCATCCTCCGGCTTTACATCAATAATTTCCACTTGTTCCTTGGGTATTAAAAAGGTAAAGCCTGCAACCTGAAAGGTTTGCGGAATATAAATGGCTACATGGTCTTTGAGTGGGCTGTAAAACTCTTCTACTTGTTCAGAAGTTATAAACCCCATACTCCGCATCTCAGTTCCGGGAATGTTTACAAGAGCAACTTTGGAAAAAGATTTCTTATCACCAAGAAAGGATTGTACTGTGTCCTTTATAACTGAATAAATGGTCTTCACAATCGGGATTCTTTCAAGGAGAAGATCAATCAGTTTGATAATTTTACTTGTAATAAATTTTGTTGACAGCCATCCTAGAAGGGTAATTAAAATAATGGTGGTTAGTAAACCGAAACCTGGAATATAATCCTCTTTTAAATAGGGTTTCAAGCTGTTGCCAAGCAGACTATCTAAAAAGATAAAGGTTTTAAAAATGACATAGAAAACGAGAATAATTGGGACTATTGTTAAAATCCCATTGATAAAGCTTTTTATAATGGTTTTCAAAATTTTCACCTTCTATTTTCATCATTGTCTTTCATAATATAGGCGAATGCACATACAGGTCAAGTATCTAGTTCATAAAGTAAAAGGGAAAAGAAACAAATTATTGAGGAGTGAATGTTTATGTACGGATACGGATATGGTGGTTTTGATGGGTGCTGTGGATATCCTGCATACCCTGCAGCTGGATGTGGAGTTGGCTTTGGTTTTGGAGGATTTGCTTTAATCGTAGTATTGTTTATTTTGTTAATCATCATTGGTGCAAGCTGGAACTTCTGCTAAATATAATAAGGGCTGACTCACGGATAATAAGTGAGTCAGTTTTTTTATTGTTTATTTTCTGAAAAAGAGACAAAATACGAACATTAAATAAAAAATTAGATTAATAGTTCGCTTTTAATGTTGACGGAGTCTTCTGTGTCTGATATATTTACCTGTGGATATGTAAAATGACTTTGGAGGTATTGGACAATGAATACGAAATATGATGTGATTGTAGTGGGTGCTGGCCCTGCAGGGATTTTTACCTGCTATGAACTTACGCTAAAAATGCCGAACGCAAAGGTGCTATTAGTGGATAAAGGACATGATATATATCGAAGAAATTGCCCGATTTTACAGAAAAAAATAGAAAAATGCCCTCCAGCTGCAGGAAGAAAAGAATTTGCGGGCTGTTTGCCAGCTTGCTCCATTACCAATGGATTTGGTGGTGCCGGTGCGTACTCTGATGGGAAGTTTAATATTACCAGTGAATTTGGTGGTTGGATGACTGATTATCTTTCAGATTCTCAAGTAGTGGAATTAATTCGTTACGTTGATGAGATTAATTTAAAGCATGGTGCAACTGAAAGTATTACTGATCCATTAACAGATGAAGTAAGGGATATTGAACGACGTGGCTATGCTGCGGGGCTTAAATTGTTACGTGCCCAAGTACGTCACCTAGGAACGGAGCAAAATCTAGAAATCTTAAAAAGTATTTTTGAATATTTAGCAACAAAAATCGATATGTCCTTTAAGACGGAGGTAGAGGATTTAATTACTGAAAGGTCAGCTAATGGACATGTGGTAAAAGGAATTAAACTGAAGGCCGACCAAAATATTTATGCAGATAAGGTGGTAATTACCCCTGGACGTGATGGATCAAAGTGGCTTTCGGATCTTTTAAAATCCCGAAGATTACGAATGAGTAGTAACCAAGTAGATATAGGTGTTCGAGTGGAAACCTCCAATATTGTTATGCAGGAAATAAACGAGCATTTATATGAGGGGAAATTTGTGTTTAACACGTCGGTAGGAACGAGAGTGCGAACTTTCTGTAGTAATCCTTCTGGTCATGTGGTGGTGGAAAATCATTCGGGTATCATGCTGGCTAACGGTCATGCCTATAAAGATCCAAAGCTAGGAAGCGCGAATACGAATTTTGCCTTACTTGTTTCGCATACTTTTTCAGAACCCTTTGATAAGCCGAATGAATATGCACATGAAATTTCACGTCTCGCCAATACTCTTTCCAACGGAGGCCTAATTGTTCAAAAGTACGGAGATATCTTAAAGGGAAGAAGATCGACAGAAAAAAGGATAAAAGAAGGATTCCTTGAGCCTACACTTAAAGAAGCAGTACCTGGTGATCTGGGCTTAGTCCTACCATATAATACTTTAAAAAGCTTAATCGAGATGACAGAAGCTCTTAATAAGGTGACTCCTGGACTTGCATCAGAGCACACTTTATTCTACGGCGTGGAAGCTAAATTTTATTCTGCTAGACCAAAGTTAAATGATCGGTTTGAATCTGAAATTAGCGGTCTTTATGTAGGTGGAGACGGAGCAGGAATTACACGCGGGTTAGCTCAAGCTAGCGCATGTGGAGTTTGGATTGCAAGGGACATTATCGAAAAAACAGCAACGGAACAAAAGCGAGTAACTATTATGGCTTAGCCTTAACACTATATATAGGAAAGAGGAGGTGTTTACGCCCTCCTCTTTTTATACATTGTCTAGCCAATCGTAACCTTTTCCTTCGGATAGTTGAACTTTTCCTTGCTTCCTTTTCCTCGTAAAATAAGCAAACATGTAACAATTCCAACTCTTCCTACAAACATTAATATGATGATTAAGATCTCACCAAATGTAGACAATCGGGGTGTTAATCCCATAGATAAACCGTTCGTACCAAAGGCTGAAGAGACTTCAAAAATGACCTCCATCACGGTACCTTGCTCTGTAATCGTAAGAACTAAAACGGAAAATAAACATAGCAGAGCACCTGTTGTAATTACAATAAATGATTTAAGTATATCCTCACTATGTAATTCCCTTCTGAAAATCTTAACTGAACTTTTTCCTTGAGCGTAAAAAATAATGGCTAATATGACTATAGCAAAGGTTGTTGTTCGAATTCCCCCACTAGCGCTACTTGGTGAACCGCCAATAAACATCAAAATAGACAGGATAAGCTGATTACTTGGGGTTAATTCATTGATATTCAAGGTAGCCAAACCTGCACTTTTGGTTGTCGTTGAATGGAAGAGTGAGTTGAAAAAAACTTGATGCCATTCTTTACCCATAAAGAAGTTTCGACTATCAAACAGGTAGATGAATAGGGCGCCTACGATGGTCAGAATGATAAATGTGACCGTTGTTAACTTGGTGAAAAGAGTAAAATGAAACTTTTTTTTCTCTTTACGAGATAAAAAGAATTCCAAAACCTCAACAATTACTGGAAAACCAATTGCTCCAACAATCATTAAAAGAATAATGATTGCCTGAATAAAGTAGTCTTGATTAAAAGGATTAAGTGATTCACCTGTGATATCAAATCCCGCATTGGTTGTTGCGCTAATGGAAGCGAAAAATCCGTGTTTAAATGCAGATAGCGGGTTATCGAAATACTTTAAAAATCGGATACCTAAAATAATTCCACCAATAAATTCAAAAGAAACAATAATAATAAATATCCTTTTTGCCAACTGAACTAATCCTGATAAGTTGGATTGGTTTTGATCAATCATAATTAGTTGTCTTTCTTTAAGGCCTACTTTTTTCCCAAGCATGATCCATAGGAAGGTACTTAATGACATGACACCTAATCCCCCTAATTGGAGAATTACGCATAGGATAAATATTCCAAAGTTATTAAAGGTCTCTTTAATTGAAATGACACTTAGTCCTGTCACGCTTATAGCACTTGCAGATGTAAACATTGCATCAATAAAACTTAAGGAAACATTCTCTCTGTGAGCAAAAGGAATTTTTAATAATAAGGTAGACACAATCAACGCTGATAAATAAAAAATGACGATTAATTGAATAGTGGAAATTTCTTTGGATTTTAATTTAATTTTTTTTATTGTATTCATTTTAATCAATTCCTTAATGCAGTCTAAGTGTAATTCTATAATATTACCATAAAAAAGTAAAAGACAGGCTTCAAAGCCTGTTTTTTGTTTGAGTGAATTTAACACATGGAGATAGAATGAAAAATCACTTCATACAATTATATAAGTAGTTAACTTATTTCGATAAGGAAAGTGGTGTCATGGTGGAAAATTCATTTCTTATCAAACCAATGATGGGTGAAATATACCCTGTCATTAATTATGGCAAGGGCGTTTATCTATTTGATATGGAAGGGAAAAAATATTTAGATGCCGCTTCAGGGGCAGTAACTGCCAATATTGGTCATGGCACGGAAGAAATCATTGAAGCCATGCAAGAGCAAGCCAAGAAAGTTTCGTTTGTCTATCGCTCTCAATTCACAAGCGAACCAGCAGAAAAGCTGGCCAAAAAAATAGCAGAATTAATACCAGGTGACCTGAACTGGAGTTTTTTTGTAAATAGTGGCTCTGAGGCTACTGAAACAGCAATGAAAATGGCAATTCAATACTGGCAGGAAAAAGGCGTTCAAACAAAAACGAAGGTGATTTCAAGATGGGTTAGCTATCATGGGATTACATTAGGAGCACTATCCATGTCTGGACATACAGGGCGAAGAGCAAGATTTGTACCTCTATTGGAGGAATTTCCAGTAATCAATCCCCCTTATTGTTATCGCTGCCCTTATAATCTTGAAGCCCCAACGTGTAATTATATGTGTGCCGAAGAGTTAGAAACTGCCATAAGGAGGATAGGGCCTGAACAAATCGCTGCATTTATAGCAGAACCAGTAATAGGTGCAGCAGGGGGAGCCATTGCACCTCCAAAGGACTATTTTAAAACGATAAAAAAAATATGTGACAAATTTGACATCCTATTTATTGCTGATGAAGTGATGACCGGATTTGGACGTACAGGAACCATGTTGGCATGTGAACATTGGGATGTGATTCCTGATATTGTTGCTTTTGGGAAAGGAATGGGAGCGGGGTACGCCCCAATTGCTGCAGCTGTAGCGAGTGAAAAGGTGATGGAACCTATAATGGCTGGATCGAAATCTGTGATGAGCGGACATACATTAAGTGCAAACCCCCAATCATGTGCTGTTTCATTAGCCGTTCTTGAATATCTTGAAAAATATAAGATTATTAGCGATGTGGAAAATAAGGGCACTTACTTGAAAAACCAGCTAGAAAAACTAAAAAATCAATATCCATTTATCGGGGATGTGCGCGGCAAAGGGCTGCTTCTAGGTATAGAATTTGTCATGAATCAAAGAGACAAAACACCATTTCCAAGAAATGAACTAGTCACTCAAAAAATGATTGCTCTAGCTAAGGAAAGAGGATTAATTGTATATCCTGCTGGGGCAGGAATCGATGGGATGAATGGAGACTCGATTATTATTTCACCGCCATTAATCATTTCAAAAAGAGAGATTGAAGAGATTGTTTTAATACTTAAGGATACGTTCCAAGCTTTTTTAAATGAAAGAGATGTGGAAATGGCAGGTGATGTTTAGGTGCATAATCCATTCGGAAAAGTGACATCATTAGAAGCGGTTATGCGATTTTTTCATGATGGGATGAGCATTATGTTTGGTGGATTTGGTGGTGTAGGGTCCCCTCCAACACTAATTGATGGAATCTTGGAAAAGGAGATTCGTGAACTCACCTTGATTGGTAACGATACGGGTTTCCCTCATATTGGAATAGGAAAAATTGTTAGCCGTGGTAGAGCTAAAAAGGTAATCGCTTCCCATATAGGTTCTAACCCTATAGCCGGAGAACTCATGCAAGAAGGTAAGCTGGAAGTGGAATTTTCGCCACAAGGTATTTTGGCAGAAAGGATCCGGGCTGGAGGTGTGGGGTTGGCAGCTTTTTTATCTGATATAGGAATGGATAATGAAATGGTTTCTAAAAACAAACCCCGGATTCATCTAAACGGTAAAGACTATTTATTAGAGTCTGCCTTAACCGCAGAGGTTTCAATCATTTATGCTAAGAAATCCGATGAATATGGAAATTTAATCTACGACAAAAGTGCACGAAATACAAATCCAATGGTTGCAATGGCAGGAGATTTAACGATTGCCGAGGTAGAAGAAATTGTCCCAATGGGAAGTCTTAATCCGGATGAAATTATAACCCCGGGAGTGTTTGTAGATTATGTGATTCAATCCAAGGGGGTGAATTGGAAATGGGCTTGGGAATAGATATAAGGAACAAACTTGCTAAAAGAGCGGCTGAGGAAATCCAAAATGGGATGGTCGTTAATCTAGGAATCGGTATCCCTTCGTTGGTCCCAAACCATTTGTCAAAGGAAACAATGGTCATGTTTCATGCGGAAAATGGGATTACTGGAATGGGACCAAGCCCGAATAAAGGGGATGAAGATGAAAATCTTTGTAACGCTGGAGGGTTTCCCGTTACTTTAAATAAAGGTGGTTCGTACTGTGATAGTACCATAGCTTTTGGAATGATTCGTAGAGGGAGAGTGGATATTACTATTCTTGGATCTCTTCAAGTAAGTCAATCTGGAGACCTGGCAAACTGGATTGTGCCTGGTAAGAAGGTACCGGGGATGGGCGGTGCAATGGAACTTGCACAAAAAGCCAGAAAGGTCATTGTAGTAATGAATCATTGTGATAAAAATGGAAAACCAAAAATTGTTGACACATGCTCCTTACCACTAACTTCAGCACGATGTGTAGACCTAATTATCACGGAACTAGCGGTATTCATGGTAAATGAAGAGGGGTTGCTTTTGACAGAGCTTTTTGAACCATACAGTTTGGCGGATGTGAAAAATAGAACCGGATGTCATTTTAAAATACAAGAACAAATTCGTCATATCCCGTATTAATCCGGAGCAGGTCTGAAGGAGTGAATTCATATGAAAAACTATGAAGGCCGTATTAAGCAGTGGTTAAAGGAAAATCGAGCAAGAGGGGCCAGGCTTTTACAAATCTTAGTACAAGAAAATAGCACTAGAGGAAATGAAAGCGGTGCACAGGCAATTGTAATTGAAAAATGCCGACAGATGGGTTTAGCCCTTGATATATGGGAAATTGGAGGTGAAGAATTAAAAAAACATCCAGCATACTGTTGTGATCGTCAAAGCTTCGATGGAAATCCCAACCTAGTTGCCATTTTAAAAGGATCTGGTGGTGGGAAATCAATTATATTGAACGGTCATATTGATGTAGTACCTGTTGGGGATGAAGCAAACTGGGAACTTGAACCATTTAGTGGAATGATTAAGTGCGGCAAGCTTTATGGTAGAGGAGCAACAGATATGAAAGGAGGAAATGTGGCACTTTTAATGGCTATGGAGTCACTTATTGCTAATGGGATTAAATTAAAAGGAGATGTTATTTTTCAAAGTGTCATTGAAGAAGAAAGTGGAGGAGCAGGTACACTAGCAGCCGTCCTAAGAGGATACAGTGCGGATGGAGCGATAATACCAGAGCCTACCAATATGAAGTTTTTTCCAAAACAACAAGGCTCCATGTGGTTTAGAATAACGGTTAAAGGCCGGGCTGCGCATGGTGGAACAAGATATGAAGGAGTTAGTGCGATTGAAAAATCATTGCTTGTCATTCAAAGATTACAACAATTAGAGAAAGATAGAAACGCTAAAATCAATGATCCTCTCTTTAAAAATATCCCCATCCCTATTCCGATTAATATAGGAAAGATCAATAGTGGTGAATGGCCATCTTCAGTACCTGATACTGCTATTATTGAGGGAAGAATGGGGGTTTCCCCAGAAGAAAAAATCCAATCTGCCAAGTTAGAGATGGAGGCATGCCTACAGGAATTGAATGAAAAGGATGTATGGTTCCATGACAATCCTCTTCAAATTGAGTGGTTTGGTGGCAGGTGGCTTCCAGGAAGCTTAGAAAGTGATCACCCCTTAATGACTGCACTTACACAGAGTTTTATAGATGTGAAAAAGGAAACCCCAATTATTGAAGCTAGTCCTTGGGGAACGGATGGGGGTATTCTTTCGACTGTTGGTGATACGCCAGTTATTGTTTTTGGGCCAGGAATTACAGAAACGGCCCACGATGCTAATGAACATATTGACTTGGAAGATTTATTTACTTCTAGCGAGATTATTGCCCTAACCTTACTGAGATGGTGTGAAGTTAGCGAATAAGAGGAGGTATGCAAATGGGATCGATTCAACTAAGAACAAAAATTCCAGGTCCTAAAGCGATTGAGTTGCTAGCTAGAAAAGCATTGAATGTTCCGAAAGGCCCATTTAATACCATTCATACGTTTGCTAGTAAGGGAGAAGGGGCGTTACTAACAGATGTTGATGATAATACATTTATTGATTTCGCAGGAGCAATTGGGTCATTAAATGTGGGACACTGCCCACCAGGTGTAGTTGCAGCACTGCATCAACAAATTGATTCCTATCTTCATCCTTGCTTCCATGTCATGATGTATGAACCATATATTGAATTAGCAGAAACCCTTAATCGAATTTCACCGGGAAACCATAAAAAGAAAACTTTCTTCCTAAACAGTGGTGCAGAGGCTGTTGAGAATGCAGTGAAAATTGCACGCAAATATACAGGACGAAAAGCGGTTATCTCTTTTGAAAGAGGTTTTCATGGTCGTACTTATATGGCAATGTCTTTGACAAGTAAAGTGAAACCTTATAAATACGAGTTTGGACCTTTTGTACCAGAAACCTATAAATGGGCATATCCGTATTATTACCGGTCTGAATTTGACACAACGGAGAAGACGGATACAAATCTGTTACAACGTTTTGAAACCTTTTTTCAAAGTGAGGTTCCACCTGAAGAGATAGCAGCGGTGATTATGGAACCTGTTCAAGGTGAAGGAGGTTTTGTTATTCCCTCCAAACAATTTGTAAGAGGGGTTAAGGAATTATGTGATAAACATGGCATCTTATTTATCGCCGATGAGGTCCAAACGGGTTTTGGCAGAACAGGAAAAATGTTTGCTATAGAACATTTCGATGTTGTTCCTGATTTAATGACGATGTCGAAATCAATGGGGGCAGGTCTACCAATAAGTGCAGTAACAGGAAGGGCAGAAATTATGGACTCACCAAACGTAGGAGAAATTGGCGGGACCTATGGTGGCAGTCCACTCGGTTGTGTTGCAGCACTGGAAGTAATAAAAGCATTTGAAAACGGGGATTTATTGCATCGTGCTGAAATAATAGGTGAAGTATTTCTTGAACGGTTTTTACCATTAAAAGACCAATATCAACAAATTGGTGAAGTACGGCATCTTGGAGCTATGTGTGCAATTGAGTTTGTCACTGACTCAAGGTCGAAAAAACCCAATAAGGAATTAGTTCAACAAATTATTCAAATGGCACACCAAAATGGTCTACTTATCATGACGGCGGGACTTTACGGCAACATCATACGACTGCTAACCCCACTAGTCATCACGGATGACCAATTGAAGGAAGGACTTGACGTTTTGGAACACGCCATCCATGAATGCTGTCGAGTAAAACCAAATGATACCCTTATTCCTAATTGAATTGATATAATTGTTTTAAATGTAAAGGATTGGAGGATTTTTTTTGAAACAATCATTATGGATTGGCGGTGAAAATCGACCAACCCCTTCCTATAATAAATTAAAAAATCCATATAACTTGGAACACATAGCTGACATAGCTGTTGCAGAGCAGGAAGATGTTAAAGCAGCGATTACAGCTGCGCAATCAGCAACGGTTGAAATGCGAGAAATGCCTGCCTATAAACGTGCAGAAATATTAGAAAAAGTAGCAGGATATCTAAAAAATGAAAGAGAAGAATGTGCAAAGTTAATTTCTCAAGAAGCAGCAAAGCCACTAAAAGCCGCCAGGGCGGAAGTAGATCGTACCATCATGACTTATACTTTTGCTTCACATGAGGCCAGGAGAATTCATGGAGAAACAGTTCCGATGGATGCAGCACCAGGTGGGGAGGGAAGGCTTGCATTTACTATTAGGGAACCACTAGGAGTTATTGCAGCTATTACACCATTTAACTTTCCTATGAACCTTGTGGCTCATAAAGTAGGTCCGGCCATTGCTGCAGGGAATACGGTATTCCTAAAACCAGCTACACAAACTCCATTATCTGCTTATAAAATTGCAGAATATTTTCACAGGGCCGGCTTACCCTCGGGTGCATTAAATGTAGTTACAGGAAGCGGTCAAATGGTTGGAGATTTATTGATGAAAGACGAAAGAATTAAGATGATTACTTTTACCGGCAGCCCCGAGGTGGGTAAGTATATACGTGAAAATTCTGGTCTTAAAAGAGTCACACTCGAATTAGGGTCCAACTCAGCAGTTATTGTTGATGACGGCGTAAATTTAGAAAATCTCGTTCCAAGAATTGTTACAGGATCATTTTCTTATCAAGGTCAAGTTTGTATAAGCATCCAGCGAATCTTTGTACATGAGAGGATTAAAGAGCAATTTGTCGAACAGTTTATTAAAGAGACAAAAAAATTAAAAGTGGGAAATCCACTTGTTGAAGATACAGATGTATCTGCACTTATTAGCCGTGCAGATGTTCGCCGGACTAAAGAGTGGGTTGATGAGGCTATTACAAATGGAGCAAATCTAAAAACAGGTGGAAGTTATATTGATGGAGTTTTTCAGCCGACTGTTCTGGTGGATGTTCCAGTAGGCGAGAAAGTTTCTTGTGAAGAAATCTTTGCTCCTGTTGTTCATATTAATGGGTTTGAATCAATGGAGGAAGCAATTAACCTTGTGAATGATTCTAAATACGGTCTTCAAGCAGGAATTTTTACGCGTGATATTCATCATGGATTAAATGCAGCAAAAAAACTAGACGTAGGGGGGGTTATGATTAATGAAATCCCAACCTTCCGAGTGGACCAAATGCCGTATGGCGGTGTGAAGTTAAGTGGTATGGGACGTGAAGGAATTAAATATGCAGTTGAAGAAATGACCGAATTAAAGCTAATAAGCTTTAAAATGGAGTAAATAATCTGTCTGGCTACTTCCTCAGCCAGACATTTTTTTAAATGGATTGTTCTGATTTATGAAGAGATATTTGTGGTGAAGGGGAGAGGTTTTATGAATCAAACAGCATCCACTATTTATCTTGAGGAAAGAAGCTATTTTATCGATGTTTTTTTGGATCCTTTTAATAAAAGGATTCGGGTTGATGATTATCGGGGGAATGTACAACAAATTCTTGGAAGAATAGAAAATTTGGTTGAGCAGCAACAAGCTGAAAAGCTTATTATAAAGGGCAGAAGAAATGACTTTTTGGCTTTAATGGAGAATGGGCTCCAGCCAGAGGCCGTTGTAGAACGTTATTTTTTAGGATCGGATGCATTATTCTTTTCAAAATTTTATACAATTGACCGAAAAAAAAATGAGCACTGGGTAACTGAGGATAGGATGATTCATAGTATTTACCAGTTAGCACCTATCATTGAAAAAAATTCACCCCCTAAGGAATATGAGTTAAAGATAGCAGATGAGAATTGTGCAGCTGAACTATCAGCATTGTATCGCCAAGTCTTTCAAGTATATCCAACACCATTGCATGACCCTGAGTATGTAAAAAAGACGATGAAAGATGGGACAATATACTACGTATACTTTTATCAGGGGAAAATTGTCAGTGCTGCTTCTGCAGAAATTAATTCATTTTATAAGAATGCAGAAATAACAGATTGTGCTACCTTAACTGAACACAGAAAGTATGGATTAATGAAAATTATTCTGAAAGAGCTGGAAAGAGAGTTGAAAAGTAGAGGGATCTTTTGTTCGTATTCGATTGCGAGATCGTTGTCATTCGGCATGAATGCCGTTTTATTTCAGCTTGGTTATTCCTATCGTGGAAGATTAATGAATAATTGCTATATTTATGATAAGTTAGAAAATATGAATATGTGGGTGAAAAATCTGGCAACTTGCTAAAAATTCGGCTGCATATGCCGAATTTTTGGCACCTCAACAAAAGCAATAAAGAAGGTGATGGAATGGTTCAATTGACGGCTTTAACACAGGAAGTCTTATCAGCAATTCTTAAAAGTATAGATGAAGGTATACATGTTGTTAATACGGAAGGAAAAACAATTTTTTACAATGAAGTAGCTGCCAAACATGATGGAATGGAAGTAAAAGAAGTACAGGGGAAGCACTTAATTGATGCCTTTCCCTCCCTGACTGAAGAATCTAGTACATTATTAAAAGTGATTAAAACGGGTAAGCCAATATATAATCAAGCACAGGTGTATCTAAATGTCCATGGGACAAGTATAGATACGATTAATACTACCCTGCCCATTTTTTTAGGGGAAGAAATTATTGGTGCTGTTGAGATTGCTAAAGACTATTCGCGGATGAAACTCCTTTCTGAAAGACTTTTAGATTTACAAAAAGGGGTAAATAAGAATCCTAAGAAAAAAGTTATGAAGCAGGTAAAGTATACATTGGGGGATCTAATAACGGTAAATCCCATCTTTAATAGTACAAAGGATGAGGCCAGGAAACTTGCAAAATCAGATTCTCCTATCCTTGTATATGGAGAATCTGGAACGGGAAAAGAATTATTTGTTCAAGGTATTCATCATGAATCTCTCCGATCTGAGGGAGCATTTATAGCACAAAACTGTGCTGCTATTCCCGAAACTTTGTTAGAAAGTATTCTATTTGGTACAGCAAAAGGGAGTTATACAGGTGCGGTTGAGCGTAAGGGGCTATTTGAGTTGGCGGATGGTGGAACTTTATTTCTTGATGAATTACATACAATGCCTATTGAACTCCAAGCAAAACTGTTAAGGGTTTTAGAGGATGGTATTGTTAGGCGTGTGGGAAGTTCGCAAAACGTTTCTGTGAATGTACGTGTAATTGCGGCCATGAATGTACATCCCACTCAAGCGCTTCAAGACCAAAAGCTTCGGTCAGATCTCTACTATCGTCTGAATGTATTTACTTTTTCCCTTCTTCCATTAAGGGAGCGCAAAGATGATATTTTATTTTTAACAGACTTTTTCTTAGAGGGTTTCAATCGTAAACTTGGAAAAAAGGTTCAAGGTATGGATGAAAGGCTGAGGGTGTTTTTTAAGGAATATCCATGGCCTGGAAATGTCCGAGAGCTGAAACATACACTTGAATACATGATGAATGTGTGTGAAGGGAATCAGCTTCAAGTTGAAGATTTACCTATAATAATAAGGCATCATGTTACTCAGTTACAATGTAAAAGTACTCATCAATTTGAGCATTTATCTTTAAGAAAAAACATTGAAGAATTAGAAAAAAACCTAATAATTAACGCGCTTAATTTAAGTAATGGGAATGTGAACCAAGCTGCGAAGCTTTTAGAGATTCCTAGACAAACATTGCAATACAAGATGAAAAAGTGGATAGATGATTGATAAGCGGTGCCGATTTTTCGGCACTTTTTCTTATGATAAAGACTGAAATTTATGAAATTTTAGAAAAAACACACTCCCTAAGCTGTTTAATGGCGTTGGCACAAATCTTGCATATGATTAAGTAAAGCCAGAATGGGGGAATGAAAATGAAGCAATACTTATATAAACCAAACAGGCATTGGAAAGATATAGAACTTTGGAAAGATGTAACAGAAGAGCAATGGAACGATTGGCTATGGCAATTAACCAATACCATTCGTACTTTAGATGATTTAAAGAAGGTAATCAATTTAACACCTGACGAAGAAGAAGGTGTTCGGATCTCAACGAAAACGATTCCTTTAAATATTACACCATATTATGCATCTTTAATGAATCCAGATGACCCACGTTGTCCAATCAGAATGCAATCTGTACCGATCTCAAAAGAAATCTATAAAACAAAATATGATCTTGAAGATCCATTGCATGAAGATGAAGATTCTCCTGTACCAGGATTGACTCACCGCTATCCTGATCGGGTTCTTTTCCTTGTTACCAATCAATGTTCTATGTATTGCCGGTACTGTACAAGAAGACGCTTCTCCGGCCAAATTGGAATGGGTGTTCCAAAAAAGCAATTAGATGCAGCCATTCAATACATTAGGCAAACACCAGAGGTACGTGATGTACTAATTTCCGGCGGTGATGGACTACTAATAAATGATAATATTTTAGAATATATCCTAAAAAATTTACGGGAAATTGATCACGTAGAAATAATTAGAATTGGTACCCGTGCACCTGTTGTTTTCCCACAACGTATTACTGAAAACCTTTGCAATATTCTAAAGAAGTACCACCCAATCTGGTTGAATACCCATTTTAATACATCTATTGAAATTACAGAGGATTCAAAAAGAGCTTGTGAAATGCTCGCTAATGCGGGTGTGCCAGTAGGGAACCAATCCGTCATTTTAGCGGGTATTAATGACAGTGTTCCAATTATGAAAAGGCTAATGCATGATCTTGTTAAGATTCGTGTGCGGCCATACTATATTTATCAATGTGACCTTTCTGAAGGGATTGGGCACTTCAGAGCCCCAGTCTCTAAAGGCCTTGAAATTATTGAGGGACTGCGTGGACATACTTCGGGTTACGCTGTACCAACCTTTGTTGTTGATGCACCTGGTGGAGGCGGTAAAATTGCCCTACAACCTAATTATTTGATTTCTCAAAGCCCTGATAAAGTTGTTCTGCGTAATTTCGAAGGAGTTATAACTTCTTATCCGGAACCTGAAAACTATACACCAGGAAGAGCAGAAGGCTATTTTAGTGAAATTTATCCTGACATGGAAGAGAAAAGGTCTGTAGCAGGAATTGCAGGAATTATGAATGACAAGCATTTTAATCTCGTTCCAAAAGACTTAACAAGACTAAATCGTCGGGAAAATTACAATCAGGATCCTGCTCATTCGTCTCTAAAAGATAAGCGAAGTAAGCGAGATGAATTGAAAGAGAAAAAATTTAAAGCGGTCACCGAAAAAGAAAGCCATGAAACAAAAGCAAGTGTAGATGCTATTAAGGAATAAAGAGGTGTATTTATGAATATCCAATGTGAATGGTGCTCTAGCCCAAACGTGGACAGAATTGTAGACTCTGTATATTGGGAATTACCTGATGGGACCAGAGCAATTGAAATTTCAGAAACACCTACCTATTTTTGTCGCGATTGTTCCATGACTTACCAAAGTGAACTAATTGTTAAGGAAATAGAAGATCAGTTGTTTTTAATTGATTGTAAGCAGGTAACAAAGGTGATTTCCTTTGAAGACTTGATGAAAATACCAAGGTTATTAAAGAAAAATTACTTTGATTTTTCCTCTTAATACTGAGGCTGGCTCCTTTATATCGGGGCTAGTCTTTATTTGTGCTGGACGATATGAAAGGTATTCGTTATCATAGACGCTATAAGTGATTCATGAAGGAAGGCGTGTATTGTATGAGTAAATCCTTTTATCATTTTTTAATGAAATACAGACATCCAGCACCAAAGGATTCTATTAGTTTATTTGCTAACCATGCTTATATGGATCATAGCTTCCCTAAAACATCAAAGGATTACGACGAATTGAGTTCTTACTTAGAATTAAATGGGCAATATTTAGATTCGATGTCCATTTTTGATGAGGCATGGCAGCAATATATTAATGCAGAAAGTAAAAGTTAGAAAATGAAAAAACGCCTTTTTGGACAAAGCGGCGTTTTTTTCATTTTCTAAATGTTATGCGCGATATTCATATCGATGCATATACTATTGTAATCAAAATTCACGACTTAACATTTGAGGGGATGGGAGGACATGACAAAAAGGAGAAAACCGAAGTATAAGATCGGTGATACGGTCGTGATTACTATATATGGGACTGTGGGAAGGGTAACAGATATTGATTTTCTAATTTTAATCGATAAAATACGGTCTGATTTATTTATATTAAAGGAGCGATAAAAATATCGATGTCAATATCAGCTATTTACTTGCGCTTATCAAGAAATGAGGAACAATTAGATATTGAGGAAATATTAACAAATCATCGAAATACTTTAAAAAGAATTGCGAATCAACATAATTTAACATACGACATTTATCAAGAGATCTCTAGTGGGGTGAATACGGAAAGGCCACAATTGAATCTTCTATTGAGCAAGCTAGACGAATATGATTATTTACTGGTAATGGACATTGACCGTATTTCTCGAGATAATGCATACGCTGAACAAATCAAAGCGTTACTGATTGCTCATGATATTAAAATTTTAACACCTCAGGGTACCATTGATTTAACACAAGAAAGTAATGAAATGCTTTTCTCATTTCATGCAATGTTGGCTAATTTTGAATATAAACAAATCCGTAAACGTTTAGCTAGAGGTCGATTAGCATCTGCAGAGCAAGGTAAATGGGTGATGAGTAATAAAGCACCTTTAGGATATGAAAAGGATAAGAATCAAAAGTTAGTGGTTGTTGAAAAGGAAGCAAAAATAATAAGACATATTTTCGAAAAAACATTAGAAAGATGTAGTGCAAATGAAATAGCTAAACAATTAGATACGCTGGGGTGGAGGAGTAGGAACGGTAAAGTAATAACCACTTCTCATATTTCTTCCGCGCGAAAAAATGTTGTTTATTATGGAGTAGTAAAAGCTTGCAGGAGAGTTAATGGAAAAGTAGTTGATGAGGTATTCGTCGAAAAAGCACATGAACCTATAGTTAGTAAACAAACTTTTTTGGAAGTTCAACAAATATTAAAGGAAAGCAATAAAGGCAGTTATTTTAATAAAAAGAAAGCAACAAGAAGACTTCAAAACCTACTGTATTGTAATTGCTGCGGAAGAAAACGATATATTCAAATGGATGGTAGTGGGACAGATTTTATTAAGTCTTGTTCATATAAGATTAGTAATAATACCTGCAAAGATAGGGGCCACAAGTATCTGCCTGTAGAATTATATGTATTACAAAAAGTAAAGGAGAGAAAGATAGATTTTGAAGATGCATTAGACAAATTGAAAGACCTTGACACCCAAGTTGAGGTAAAAAAATTTATTGTTGAAAGGAAATCTCTTGAGAAACAATTAGAAAAGTTTATTAATAGACAAAAAAATTTGAAAATTATGAGAATGGACAATGAAATTTCTAAAACCGAATATTTGGAATTGAGCGAGGTTAACGATGAGAAAATAAAACAGATAAAGCAGCAAATAGAAATAATAAATATCCAATTGGAAAATAATGGTAATAGTAACGAAGACCGACATCGTTTTGAACAAAGCATTGAAACCTTAAATAAGATTGGATTACTTGAACCTGAAGAATGTAATACTTTCCTTAAAACATTTATAAAAAAAATATGGTTCTCATCCAATACCATAACAGATCATAATACAAAAAAAGAAGTTTCTGAAATTACAATTGAAATTGAATGGCTTTAAATATGATTAATGTTGGGAAAATTAGATATAAATTGTGAATCTCTGGGAGAAAGAATACGAGGGTCTGAACATAGGTTCAGACCTTTATTTTTTCTTTGATCCAATCATTCCGTAATCCTTTATAGTTATTGATACTTCATAATTGATGGGAATTTCACTAAACTTTTCATCCCAATTACCCTTCACATTTCTCCAAACATCAGGATGTTGTATTCGCAATTGGTTGCCAAATCCCCCAACATCTACTCCGATTCCTTTTTGCATTTTTTTTGTGGAATTCTCAACTAAGCGCATTACTTCTTTCTCTACCGCATTTTCAATGTGTTTAATAGTTTTATTCTTAAAAGCTGGTTTAAAGTGAGGATTCCAATATTCAGCGATTCTCCCTTCTGACTCAATTTTTACATCAAACGAAATTTTATCACCTGTTACATGCGGCTTAATTTTGCTTTTCATTGACTGAATCTGATAATATGTGGGTTTATCCGACTCATTTTGGAAAGCTTTTACCGCCCCGCTTTTACCTTCTCCTGTTATCCAATTTATGCCTTCAATCTCTTCCTTATTAAGAACCCCTATCATCTTGTTTGTTTTTCCTTTTATTACGGCCGCTCCATTAAAGTCAATTTCTCCCTTTTTTAAATCAATTAGCTGCAATAGGAAGCTGGTCTGAGAGTTCGATTTACCCCAAATCTTCATTAAGGAGAGGTGCCTTAATGTTCTTGTTGTAAGTTCCTGTTCTGCAATTTCTAACAATCGTAATGCAGGAATAACGCCTGCTTCCTTTGATTCGAGAGTTCGTGCAGCCTCTCCTTTAGCAATAAAAATTAAGGTACTTCCTCTTATATCGATATCCCGAAAAAACAAATCTGTTATTTCTCTAATTGGCTCTTTACGGGCAAGATCTTGCCCAATAATCACTACTTTTTCATGTGCCCCTGATATAGGCCCCTCTCTTCGTAAGGTCGTTTCCCATCCGATTGGTTCTAGTGAAATTCCTGAAGCAGAGACATTAATATAAGGTTTTTGTTGTGGTGACTTGTTACTTGAATTACCGATTGCACTTGGTATTACATATTGAAGAGTTGATCGGATTTTTCCATCCTTTGCTTTATCTACAGCTGTGCCAACGGCGATATTTAATTCTTCAATAGGCTTGCTGCTCCAGCAACCTGACAGTAGTAAAAGTGAAAGCATGAATACAAAACATTTTTTAAGTATAGATTTACATTTCTTCATATATTGCTTCCTTCACCTTTGAAATAATGAAAAGGACCAACGGCATAATAAAAAATAAATAAAAGGCGAAATTACCAATCATATCTGCCATCTTAAATACCTCATTTATATTTTTTGGTATCATTGAAACTAAATAAATGAGCGGTATTAAACTGTAAATAAATGCGGGAGTACTTTTTGAAAAAATCTGCTGTAATCCAAGATTAGCAATAAATAATGCAATAACATTCGTTGCGAATATTTGCATAATCCAAATGACAAGAATGAGGGAATCGAACCGTTCAACTAAAAGACCTTTGATTTCAAAGCTTCGAATAAATGTAAGTACTGGCCATGTTTGTGACACCACTGCGTCTATTGAAAGGGAGCCAATTACGATTACCACTATAATGGTATAAAAGATAAAGGGTATTCCAACTCCAAATAATGGAACTTTTATAACCTTGTTTTTTTCATTCATAAACATATAAATGAAGAGGAGTATTTCGAAGCCTGCAAAGGAAAGGGAGGAGGTGGTTAACCCCTTTAGGACGGGCATAACCCCCGATCCTAACAACGGACGTAAGTTATCAACCTCAAATAATTCGATGCCTAAAAACATAACCAAAAGGAAAAAAAGAACGGTAATTGGAAAAATAATTTCTAATAACCGAGCAATGGCATTTACCCCGCCATGAACTAAGTATAGTCCAATCCACATAAATGGCATTATAATAGCCCATGTTGGAGTTCCCTGAAGTAAGAATAATCGTGTAGTTTCTGCCATTGTTCGAACCTCATATGCAGATAACGCAATATAATAGCAGATAACTGTTAAACTTAGCAGCGATCCTATCCATTTCCCAAGAAGTTTTTGGTTAAATTGATAGAAGGTTTCGTTCGGGTATCTTTGGCATAGTTTTAATATTATTACGGCTAAAAGAGTAATTATTAATCCACTAACAATTACTGTGATCCAGGAATCGGGGGTTTTGATTTTCTCTGTCGTGGTTCTGGGAAGTGTTAAAATCCCGGCACCGAGAATAAAATTTGAGATAAACATTACTGCTTGATGGGCAGTTATTCGATCTAAAGGACTGGAAGTCATAATAAGTCACTACTTTCCAAGCGTTATCGTTTTCTTACTGAATCTCTTGGATGCAACAGTTTTGGACGCCGTTTCATCAGGAATAGGGGGAGCCGTACCATGAAGTCCTTCCAATCAATCATTCGAAATGATACGGCAGGACTAACATAGGGAATCCCAAAACTTTTAAGCCTGACCAAATGGCTGCATAGCAATAGGAAGAACAGAACGACTCCGTATAATCCAAAAACACTAGCAAATAGCATTGAGGCAAAACGAAGCATTCTTAGGGCTATCCCTACATTATATTGAGGAAGCGTGAATGAGGAAATGGCCGTGACTGCAACTACGATGACCATGATAGGACTAACTATTCCTGCTTGGACTGCTGCTTCTCCAATGATTAACCCCCCCACGATCCCTAGTGATTGTCCAATTGGTTTTGGTAAACGAAGTCCGGCTTCTCTTAATACTTCTATGGAAACTTCCATTATGAGAGCCTCAATTAGAGGGGGGAAAGGAACTCCCTCTCTGCTACCTGAAATTGAAAAAACCAACTTGGTTGGAATTAATCCCGGATGAAAGGAAATAAAAGCAATATATAAAGAAGGAACAAATAAAGCAATAAATGCTGCAAAATAACGTAATATACGAATTAATGTCGCAGCCATCCATCTTTCGTAATAGTCTTCAGGCGACTGCAACAACATATGGAAGGTAACAGGAACAATTAACGCAAATGGTGAGCCGTCTAAAAGTAAAGCAATCCTTCCTTCCATCAAAGCACTCATAACACGATCAAGTCGTTCTGTACTTTGTACTTGTGGGAATGGACTTAAAAAATTATCTTCGATTAGTTGTTCAATATAACTTGAGTCATGTACATCATCAATTTTTATTTTATTAATCCGTTGCGTAACCTCTTGTAATAATTGAGGATCCACAATATCTTTCATATAGGTAATGACAAGTTCTTTTTTTGATCTCTCACCTACCTGAAAGCTTAATATAGATAAGTTTTGATCTTTGCCATATCGCCTTAAAAGAGCTGTATTATCCTTTAAATTTTCTATAAAACCTACCCTAGGTCCACGTACCAAAGGCTCAGTAGGAGGCTCTTCAATATTTCTTGTTTTAGCTTTAGCAGCCCCAACCAGGAAAACGTCTTCTAGACCATCGACCAAAATCGCAATTGACCCAAACATTACTCCAGAGGTAATGTCTTTAAGAGTACGAACTTCATTTAAGTCGCATACAGAAAGAGCATGATTTTTTATATACTCTTTTAAGGTGTTTTCTTTTAGTGAATGCTCCGTTTCTTTTGGTGAAGCTGACATGAAATCAACCAAAATATGATTATTTATTACATCCGTATCTGCAAACCCATCTATAAAAATAATGGCGATGCGAATTCCTGAATTACTCATTTGAAACTCACGAAATTTCACATCTGAATTATGCCCAATCTCTTTGCGAATTAGAATCAAATTTGTCGTAAGATTACCGGTCATTTCCATTTTAAGTTCATTTATTGGTTGTTTATTTTCTTTGCCTTTTTTTTCAGATTCTTCAATATTCATTTGAGTTTTGTCTAGCTGCTTATGTCTCACTATTCATCACTCTTTCTCTAATGAATTTATCCATTTAAAAAATTTTAAAAATCCAACCGGAACTAAAAATGTAATAAATGCTTGTACGAAAACGCTATATTCAGGTATTAGAGAAAGAATATTCTTGAACATTAGACCTCTCCTATACATCCTCTGATGATCTTTTTTAGTAAGATTCAGATTACATTGATTGTATTATTTACTTTTTAATTTAAAATTAACCGATTATTGGAAGCGTTTTGGAATAATTATCTCTTTTATTAAATGGAATATTGTCAATAACCACTAATCAAAAATTTATAACAGACAAGATACCAAATATTCACTAAAAGCATATTTTACTATGAGGTGATTTCATCATGAAGGTGAAATATGCAGAAAGAGGAACTTTTGACGCGGAAAAAGCGGCTAGAGGGCTTATTCAATTGACAAATAAAGTTAAAAAACAAGATGATCAAAAAAAAAGAAATTGATAACGTTATCTAAGCACATGTACCTATAAAGGTATATGTGCTTTTTCTATCTAACAACAAAGGATTATGTATCCAGTAAATTTAGAAGAATAATAGATGTTAAATGGCTAGATGGGAAATATGTTTATGAAGTGAATAAGAGTGATGGTTTATTTCTGGAATCTGCCTTACAAATGCTCTCAGAATACGATGGAACTGTCGTTGAACAAGAGCAAATTGATATTGAATATAAGTTTTTTTTCGGTGATTTGGTTCAAGTAAGTGGTTATGGTTCCGATTTATTTAAAATAGTGGGTTTTAGGACAGAAATTTGGCGTTATAAAGAAGATGCTTGGGAAGATGTCATTTACGAGCTATCGAGAGTAAGTGATGGGGAATGGCTGGAGGCAGGCGAAGAGGAACTTACACTTGTGGCAGACGCTGAAAGTGCGGACACATTTATACAAAAGCTAGGACTCTTATACTTAGTTAATAAACAGGATCAAACTGTGAAAAATCCAAACGTACAGAAAATAATAAGAAAAGCAGAGTTTGAGGAAATCGAACGAAAAAAAGAAAAGAAAGAACTCATTGATAATCTCTTGGATATCTTTAATGATTACAGAATATTATACGAATTATTTCATGACCAAGAATACTACCAAGTCATGAGGGTTATTCTTAGAAAATTAGAGAGTCTTGTTAATAACGATGGAAAAAGTCCTGTTTAAAAACTACAATCTTGCCATTTCAAATAATAAATACAAAACAAAAGGGATCCCAGTCCATTTAATCAGATTAAACATCGTTTCTACTATTTTCTCGAATAACTGGAGGGTAAAACCATCCTCCTGATTAACATCTTCAACCCATGCCTCTAATTTCACTTGTAATTTAGGCATTGTCTCACCTCATCGCGTTCTTTTTACTCATCCTATGCTTGTCCAATTGAAAAAAGACTTGTTTTTTTATATGAAATTATTAAACAGATTTTTATATGAAAAAATGAATCAAAGATATGTCACTCTAAAGTAAATAGCATGAAAAGGCCATGTACATCATACATTCTGTAAAAAGGGGGCGATGCTATGAGAGAAATTGAAGTGTTTATTGATACTGAAGAAATTGCCGAATTTTTCTTTCATGAGCTTGTTAAAAGGGGATACGTTCCTAGTGAAGAGGAATTAGAGGAATTAGCCGATATTACTTTCGAATATTTAATTGAAAAAAGTATTATCGATGAGGAAGTACAGGATGACTAGTAAAACAGTTGAGGAAGAAGAGACATGCTTCTCCCTTTAAAATAAATAAAGACGAAAGCCGAGCATTTGGTGCTCGCTTTTTGTTTTTTCAGGTTCTTTGGGAAAATTTCTGTAAGGATGAAACCTTACAATTGCTTCTTCGTATTAATGAGTACGAAGAAAAGGAGGAGGATTTCATGTTAAAGAAAATCCTTAAGTCAATCTTAAAAAGTCAAATGACTCATAAATATGGTTCTTCAAGTGACGCGTGGAAGAAGCATAAGCATCATAAGCACAGTCACTTAGGACATCATCACTATAAAAAGAAATATAAAAGCAGAAGTTCTTTTTCTAGTTTCTTTAGCAGCTAACAAGGTATGCAAATATGCTTAAGAAAATTACATTACTTATCTCCAATCTAATTGAGAAGCCTATACCAACTGATAAGGTTATTGCTGAACGGTATAAGGTAATGGAGTATCTTGGTAGAGGAAGTTACGGACACAGTTATTTAGTTTTTGATCTTTTAAGTAAGCAAAGGAAAGTGTTAAAATCCCTTCGTTTTCATAAAAGAATCACCAAATCTGGACGGATTGGATTTGCATTAGAACAAAAATTATTACTTTCAATTAATCATCCAGGGTTTCCTAAATATTATGAGGAAGGGTCATTTAATAAAATTCCCTATTATACAATGGAATATATCAATGGACAAAATTTTGAACAAATTATATTTCAAGAGGGTAAAAAAATTTCTGAAAAAGAAGTTTTTAAAATAGCAGAAGAATTATTACATTCTATTGAATTTTTACACTGTCAAAATATTATTCATAGGGATATACGTATACCTAATGTTATTTATGATGGGACTAATATTCGTCTCATTGATTTAGGATTGGGGAGATATCTCAATAAGAAAAATATAGATGAAATAAGAGGTCCAGACTTAAGAAAGGAAATTACCTATCAAGCCGATTTTTACGGACTGGGACATTTTCTTTTGTTTCTCCTCTATTCAAACTTTTCATTCGATGATTACATGGAAGAAAAAAGCTGGGAAGAAGAACTGGAAATATCAACGGAAGCAAAGAAAATCATTAAAAGGCTCTTACAGATTGAACCTGCATATAATCATTGCGCTGAAATAAGAGCTGATATAAAAAAATTACACTTCAATTAGGAGGAGAAAACATGTCTTTCTTTAACAAAGTATTTGCAAGCGTAGGAATTGGGGCAGCATCAGTAGATACAAAGCTCGAAAAGGACACATACATGCCTGGAGAAACTGTTCAAGGTGTTGTAGAAATTAAAGGTGGAAAAGTAGATCAGCAGATTGAAGATATTTATCTGTCCCTAAATACTACATATTTAAAAGAGTCAGATGATCGCAAATACAATGTAACCGCAACTATCGAACGGTTTCGGTTAACTACTCCGTTTACAATTATGACAAATGAAAAAAAAGAAATTCCATTTACCTTCCAGCTTCCGTATGACACACCGTTATCCATTGGGAGATCAAAAGTATGGGTAACAACTGGCCTGGATATTAAAGGTGGGGTTGACCCAAGTGATAAGGATTATTTAAAGGTAATTCCCAACCAATTGATGACAGCGGTTTTTAATGCCGTTGATAACTTAGGTTTTAGAATTAGAGAAGCGGACTGTGAAGAAGCACCACGCCGTATAAGAGGCCGCTTACCGTTTGTACAGGAATTTGAATTTGTACCAACGTCTGGGCCTTTTCGCGGTAAATTAGATGAATTAGAAGTAGTTTTCCTGTCCTCTGAAAATGGTACTCTGGATATGATGTTCCAGGTAGACCGACGCGCAAGGGGGCTGTCAGGGATATTCTCAGAAGCGATGGGTATGGATGAGACAAACGTAAGGTTAACAGTTTCAAATGCTGATCTTCCAAATTTACAACAAAAAATTCAAAATGTGATACAAAGATATTCGTAATTAGCAAAAAAGTGTAATATCGACAAAAAAAGTTAGTATTCTACAGAGGATTCGACATAGTCTCTATCTAATTATTAGAATAGAAAATAAATTCTAATAATTGGGGGTATATGATGATCAGAGTGTTAACGAAAAAGCTATGTATTCAATATGATGTGACGATCTTTCAGACTCCAAAGTACCGGGAATATAAAGGCTATAAGCAGGTATATAGAACAATCATTCCTGCTGCTAATCGTGAACAATGCTTACAAGAAACATTTAGCCGTTTTAATGTCACTGACAGAATACCCTCTAGTTATAAAGGGAGATTCCTTTCTACAGGTGATATTGTATTAATAGATGAGGGTCGTGGTGGCCAACACTATTATCAGTTAAAGACCGGTGGATGGGCTCCTGTAAATAGAATCCTGATACGCTAAAAAACCTAAGGATAATTTCCTTAGGTTTACTTTATTTTTGTATGTTGTTATCGTTTTCTTCCGCCGTCAGCTCTATTTTCTTTCGCGTGCGCCTCGTGTTCTGCTACAATCGCCTCGGCTGGTATGTGATTGTTTTTCTTTTGCCCATTTATGCGGTTTCTATGCTTTTTACCCATTATCAATTCCTCCTTTACCATCTAAGAATAGCTTTCCACAAATAAAAAAAATCATGACTATTTCTCAACAGGGTTTTTCAATAAAAACGGTTTATGATATATTGACTATGGTACGGAGTCTAACTGTACTTATCTTGATTGGAGGGTAATTTATGAGTGTACATATCGGTGCAAAAGAAAATGAGATTGCTGAAACGGTCCTACTTCCAGGAGATCCGCTTAGGGCAAAATATATTGCAGAAACTTTTTTAGAAGATGCTAAATGCTATAATGAAGTAAGAAACATGTTTGGTTACACAGGAACGTATAAAGGAAAAAGAATTTCGGTTCAAGGAACTGGAATGGGTGTTCCGTCTATTTCGATTTATGTAAATGAGTTAATTCAAAGCTATAATGTTCAAAATTTGATAAGAGTAGGTACGTGCGGAGCCATTCAAAAAGATGTAAAAGTACGTGATGTAATTTTGGGCAATGACAAGCTCTACAGATTCAAATATGAACCGTCTCACATTTGGACATGTCGATTTTGCTCCTTGTGCTGATTTTAACTTACTAAAAAAGGCATATGATGCTGGAGTAACAAAAGGATTAAACTTAAAAGTAGGAAACATTTTTACAGCTGATTCTTTCTATAATGATAATGCAGAGCTTGAAAAGTGGGCTAAATATCAAATCCTGGCGATTGAAATGGAAACAACAGCTCTATATACCTTAGCGGCTAAATTTAACCGTAAGGCGCTTTCTGTTTTAACTGTAAGTGACCATATCTTAACAGGTGAAGAGACAACTGCAGAAGAAAGACAACTAACTTTTAATGATATGATTGAGGTAGCATTAGAAGCTGCTATCAAGGAATAATGAATTTATTGCCTCTTCCTCTTGGAAGAGGTTTTCTTTTTTATCACAAAGGAACTTTGTAACAGAATGGAGAAATAGAATGTAAATATAAATAAAGCAACTATGTGACTAAAGGACCTTTTGTATTGAAATACATAGGGGGCAGGGGTATAGTGCGAAATGAGGTGAACGAAAATGAAAGAAAAACTCAAACTTGATATTTCAGGTATGACATGTGCAGCTTGTTCCACGAGAATTGAAAAAGTATTAAACAAATTGAATGGTGTTGAAGCGAATGTTAATTTGGCAATGGAAAACGCTTCCGTATTCTATGATAAGGAATTAGTTTCAAGCGATGATATTATTACAAAAATTGAGAATCTCGGTTATAGTGCACAAATAGCAGATCAACAAAGAGCCATAAAACAACAAAATAAGGAAGAGGAAATTAAGCAAAAAAAACGCATGTTCTCACTTTCTGTTGTATTGTCATTACCACTGTTGTACACTATGCTTGCCCATTTTCCATTTGATGTGGGATTGCCTATGCCAAAGGTTATGATGAATCCATGGTTTCAATTATTATTAGCAACACCTGTCCAATTTTATATTGGAGGGCCATTTTATATTGCCGCTTATAAAGCACTAAAAAATAATAGTGCAAATATGGACGTACTAGTTGCTTTAGGAACCTCAGCTGCCTATTTCTACAGTCTTTTAGAAGGAATCAAAACAATTGGCCATCCTTCTTATATGCCGCATCTTTATTTCGAAACAAGTGCCGTACTTATTACTTTAATTTTGCTGGGAAAATTATTTGAAACTCTAGCAAAAGGAAGAACGAAAATCGCTATTTCTAAATTGCTAAGTCTTCAAGCAAGGGTAGCGACGGTTATTAGAGATGGAAGAGAACTCCAATTACCTATAGAAGAAGTGAGGGTATCGGACCGGTTGGTCGTGAAGCCAGGTGAAAAAATTCCGGTAGATGGACAAGTTCTATTAGGTCAATCTTCTGTTGATGAGTCGATGATAACCGGTGAATCAATGCCGGCAGAGAAATCAGTAGGAGATCTAGTAATTGGTTCAACGATCAATAAAAACGGAAATCTGACAATCAAAGCAACAAAAGTTGGAAAAGATACCGCTCTAGCTGGAATCATAAAAATTGTTGAGGAAGCACAAGGATCAAAAGCACCGATTCAACGTATTGCGGATACCATTTCTGGCTACTTTGTTCCTGTGGTTGTTATTATTTCAATAATTACTTTCTTAATTAGGTATTTATTTGTGAACCCCGGTGATTTTCCAACGGCTTTAGAAACTGCAATTGCTGTTCTTGTGATTGCCTGTCCTTGTGCACTTGGGCTAGCAACGCCTACATCCATAATGGTGGGAACTGGAAAAGGTGCAGAAATGGGCATACTTTTTAAAGGTGGGGAGCATTTAGAAACAGCACACAGAATAAATGCCATTGTCCTAGATAAAACGGGAACTCTTACAAAAGGTCAACCGGTTGTTACTGATTTCATTGCATATAAAGAAGAGAAAAAAGTTCTTCAATATTTAGTTTCTGTAGAAAAATCTTCAGAACATCCTCTTGCCGAAGCGATTGTTAAGTATGGTGTAGAAAGAAGAACCTGCACACTTCCGGTAAAACGTTTTAAAGCGATTCCTGGTTATGGAATTGAAGCCAAAATTGGCGAAGATGAAATCTATGTAGGCACGCGAAAACTTATGGATTTAAAAAATATTTCTTACTCAGAAATAGAAAAAGATTTACTCCTCTTTGAAAATGAAGGTAAAACGGCTATGTATATTTCGATTAATTCAAGCATAATGGGGCTGGTTGCAGTTGCTGACATAGTAAAAGAGACCGCAAGGCTTGCGGTTACTCAGCTAAGTGAATTAGGAATTGAAGTATATATGCTCACGGGTGATAATGAACGGACAGCTAAGGCGATTGCTTCACAGGTAGGTATTACAAATGTAATCGCTGAAGTACTTCCTGATGAAAAAGCAAATCACATAAAAGAATTACAGCATCAAGGAAGGAAAGTTGCGATGGTAGGGGATGGTATTAATGATGCACCGGCACTTGCTGTTGCAGATATTGGAATAGCAATTGGTTCAGGAACAGACGTTGCTATTGAAGCAGCAGATATCACCATACTTGCTGGGGAACTGACATTAATTCCAAAGGCAATTGCACTTAGTAAAAGAACAATGCAAAATATCCGTCAAAACCTATTTTGGGCTCTAATCTACAATTCGGGAGGAATTCCGATTGCTGCCTTAGGATTATTAGCACCATGGGTGGCTGGAGCAGCTATGGCCTTTAGTTCAGTTTCAGTTGTAACCAATTCACTCCGATTAAAGCGAGTAAAGATATAAATAATTAAATTCATTAACTTTTCTTTGTTAATTTTAATAAAAAGATGTTATTCTAATCACTAAGGGTTTACTTTTTAAAGTGACATTAGTTTAAACTAACTAGTACATACTTATTTTTATGGTAATGAAAGTGGTGAAAGCTTTGGAAGAAAAGAATAATGATCAAGAAAAAATTGAGGGAGAAAAAGTTGAACAGGATCTATTATCTGAGAACAAATCAGGATATATTCGGCTAAAGAAGTTTCAGTTTATCATGCTTTTATTCTTATTGGTTTTCTTATCTGCTGGGATAACAACAATTGCCTTTGCGTTTGGTAAGGAAAAAGTAGTAACAGTTGGAGCAGATAGACCGGAATTCAATAAACTATATGAAGCATTTGATACCTTGAAAAATGGTTATTATAAGGATGTAGATCAAAAGAAGTTAATTAACGGTGCGATCAATGGAATGGTAGAATCCCTTGATGACCCATATTCAGATTATATGAGTAACGAAGAAGCAAAAAGTTTTCATAGCAGTATTTCCTCTTCTTTTGAAGGAATTGGTGCTGAAATTCAAGAAAAGGATGGACATATTGTCATTGTTTCTCCAATTAAAGGGTCTCCAGCTGAAAAAGCAGGCTTAAAACCAAATGATATGATTATTTCAGTCGATGGCAAAAGTTTACAGGGAATGAACTCTACTCAAGCTGTCACTTTAATCAGAGGAAAGAAAGGCACAAAGGTTGAATTAACCATACAAAGACCTGGAACAGAAGCTCCAATGACTGTTCCAATTATTCGGGATACGATTCCAATTGAGACAGTTTATGGTGAAATGGTTGACGATACTATAGCAAAAGTTCAAATTACAAGCTTCTCAAGTAATACTTCAAAAGAACTTGTTACTACCCTAAATGATTTACAAAAGAAGGGTATGAAAGGTTTAGTATTAGATTTAAGGCAGAATCCGGGTGGATTATTAGATCAAGCAGTTAGTATTACTAGCATGTTTGTCCCTAAAGGAAAAATTATTGTTAAAGAGGAAGATCGAAACGGAAAGATTAAAGAAATTGCTTCTCAAAATCAAGGAAACCCTGACTTACCGTTAGTAGTTTTAATTGATAAGGGAAGTGCAAGTGCATCTGAAATCTTTGCTGCTGCTGTTAAAGAATCAGCAGGAATTCCGCTTGTTGGAGAGAAATCGTTCGGAAAAGGAACCGTTCAAACTGCTGAAGATTTTAAAGATGGTTCTAACCTAAAATATACGATTGCTAAATGGTTAACTCCGAATGGTAACTGGATTCATAAAAAAGGAATTGAGCCAGATGTAGCGGTAGCACTTCCGGATTATGCGACACTACCGATCATTGATCCTGAGAAAGAACTGTCGATTTCAAACTCATCCACAGAAATTCAAACAGCTCAGAAAATGTTAAAAGCTATTGGATACGACCCAGGACGTGAAGATGGATTTTTCGATGAGAAAACAAAACAGGCTGTAATTGCTTTCCAAAAGGCACAAAAGCTTTCTGCTGATGGTGTGTTAAAAGGTGATTCAACCTTAAAATTGATGGAACTTTTAAGAGATAAAATTAAAACAAGTGACACCCAATTGCAAAAAGCAATTGAAGTGTTAAAAGGTAGAATGAAATAAAAAATCAACTCAGCTTAGGCTGGGTTGATTTTTTTTGCAGAGGCTATGTTAAGGAACATTGCTGTATAATTATCTCCTGTTGAATGGAGCGGAAACCAACAGTCAATTTTAATAGAGATTTTGTAAAAAGTATAATGTCAATTGTATATTTATCATCCTTATTTCCAACAATGGACAGTAAACGAAGTGTAAGGGTGGTTTTTAAGATGAGAAAGCTTTGTATTGCAGTTATTTTGTTTTCATTTTTAGGCTTTGGTCCCCTTGAATCATATTTTCACAAGAATGTTAAAACAGATGGGAACCAAGAGAACGGAAACACGGTCTTCCAAAAACTGAAGGGGACAGCGGATTCAAATCCGCTTAGTGCAGATGGGCCGAAGTTGGAATCCTTTTTGATAACTGAAAACAAGGGAAACAACAATAGTCAAGAAATGAACATAGGGATGATTATTACTCGTGATACAGCTAACAATAAGGTTACTTATGGAACGGTACCTCTACCAGTTGTAAATAATGATGTGGATTTTGATCAGTTAAAAAAAACGGTTGAAAAAAATTATCAGATACCAATTGACCATTGTTTTATCATTGGTTCATCTGGTATTGCTAAAATACAACAAATGATCAATGGATTAGAAGAGAATAATGCTTCAAATCAATGGTTATCCATGCTTCCTTCACTCCTAAATGAGGTACGGCATAGTATAAAGACAGACTTAGATTCCGGAGAGTTATTTCAGTTGGGGCTTTCCGCTATGATTAACCCTATAACTAAATTTGAACCAATTCAAATCAACGGTAACCCTTCACAAACAGTTAACTTAGATATGGAAGATAACAAGCAAAAACCAATGGTAAATTAAGCGGATGGAAACATTCGCTTTTTTACTTTCAATTGATGTAAACCGTATATACATTCATATATAATAAAGTGAACATGAAAAAGAAGGGACAGTAAGATGAAAAAAGCAGATATTTATATTTTATCCGGTTTCTTAGGGAGTGGAAAAACTACCTTATTAAAAAGATTATTAGAGGATGAACGCAGGTTAGGCAGAAAAGTTGCAGTAATGATGAATGAACTGGGTCAAGTGTCTATTGATTCTAACGTAGTTGATGATGATGTCGAATTGAAAGAACTGCTTGGTGGATGTATTTGCTGCTCAATTCAAGATAAGCTTGAGGCACAGCTCCAAGGGTTGCTAGTAGTAGAAAAACCTGATGTCATTTACATAGAGACAACTGGAGCCGCACATCCAGTAGAAGTATTAGATGCGATACTCTCTCCATTATTTGCAGAGAAGCTCCATATTAAAGGAATTATCACTACAATAGATGGAACAAGGTGGAAGAATAGAAAAGCAATGAGTCCACAACTTCAACAGTTAATTTTAGAGCAGGTTAGGCACGCAGATTTTATTATCGTAAATAAAATTAGCGAATTGGAAGAGAAAGAGCAAGCAAGTATTACCTTTGAAATTCAGTCCATAAATTCCAATGCAAGATGCTTACTTACAAATTACTCACAAGTCTCAATAGGGGACCTTAGAAAGCTTTCAGTATCGTTTGATGAGGCGTTAAGAAAAAATTCGCAGCAAATTAAATTAAACCTAACAACATTTGTTCATCAGTTTCAAAACGCGATTAACCATGTAGAATTTGAAACATTCTTAAAGAAACTACCTGATACTATTTACCGAATTAAAGGGTATGTTAAATTTTCTTCCTCGGATCTTCCATATTTGTTTCAGTTTTCCTATGGGATGCCTTTATATATGAAAGAAAATATGAATTTACCCTTAAACCTTGTATTCATTGGAGAAAACATCGATTGGAATGAGATTCAGCAACAATTAGTGCATCTTGAAAAAAACATTGAATAATGAAATGAAAGTGAATGATTAATGTCTCTTCAGGTAACTCTTTTAATGTAGTAAAAAACCATTAAAAGGGGGATTAATTTGAAGAAGGCCGCATGCATATTAGTGTTAACCTATATCCTCTTTAATGGACAATGTGTTCTTGCTGGATCTGACATTGACTATAAAATCGAAATGTTGAATTGGAATGAAGTCAATCATATCTTACCAAAGTACTCAAAATTTATTGTCCTGGATGTAGAAACTGGAAAACGATTTAACGTGCAAAGACGGGCTGGTAGTCACCATGCAGATGTTCAGCCATTAACCCCAAAGGATACAAAAATTATGAAAAAAATATACGGGGGAAATTGGAGCTGGAAACGACGGGCCATTATTGTCGTCCATAAGAATCAATGGATTGCAGCTTCCATGCATGGGATGCCCCATGGTGCAGGTGCACTTAAGAATAACTTTCCAGGTCATTTTTGTATTCACTTTTATGGAAGTACAACACATCGAACAAATTCTATGGACTTATCACATATGCTGATGGTTTTAAAGGCATCTGGAAAACTTAATGAATACTTAAGCAAGGCAAATCCTTACGAAGTAATAGACGCTTATATAGCAGGTATTAAACAACAGGATTCCAAAATTACTTCTTTGGTTTCTTTGCAAAAAAATAATTGGAAGCCTGTATTTAAAGTAGTGGAAAATATTCGTTTAACACGAATGGAACGACTACCGGCAGAGGATTTAACTAGTGAAATTAGTTTAGATGTACCTGTAGATATTGATTGGTATATTAAAAACAGGGGAAGACAAACCTATCATGAAACTATTCATTTAGTTCGTTTTTCACCTGTTGGTGTTTGGAAAGTGGATTCAAAGCACTTTTTAAAGAAAAATACTCTTCCCTAAAAACAAGGCTCTTTTAAACTTACCTTTTGATTTCCGCTCCAGGCACGAGCGGTTCGTGGGTGTTTCGGCGAGCCTCCTCGACGCAAGCGACTGTGGGGTCTCCCCTGAACCATACTCCCACAGGACATTGAATTACATCTTGAATTCGCCCACGCACGAAGGAAATGCGATAGCATTTTCGAGGAGTCTTCGTGCCTTCCGCTCCAATCAACAGGATGTATATAAAAAAACACCTTTATATGAGGATACCCTCAAATAAAGGTGTTTTTACTTAGAGATATTACATTTGCTGTTCTCCAAACTTAATAAAGGTCCGTTCATCTTCTATTAATCCGCAGGCACCACACTGCACTCGATATTCGGGTCCGTTGTATGGGATATGAAAAGGTTCTAGATTACCTTCAATATACTCACGAACGACTTCTCCGGACTGAGGATCAAGCTTAACAGAATGAGGCACTTGCTGAATAATATTAAATCTGCTTCGATTTGTTTTGCAATTAGGGCATTTATAAGGTGTTGACATGGGTTATCTCCTTTCAATAAATTGTTAAAATCTATTTTTTGCAATAATGTTAGTAAATATGTAACAATGCAATTGATGGATAAAGGAGGAATGGTAAAGATGCAAGCGGCAGAGGAATTTGAACAATTATTAGAACAATATCGTTCCATTTGGAATAACCGATTATTAGTAAAAGGAGAGTCTAACAGCAAAGAAGTATTAACGGATGCGATAAAACGAGAATTACTTGATGAAAATTCTCACCCGCGAATCAGGAAAACTAAGTATGAAAAATATTTTCTAGCAATAAAAAGGATTATTACTTCTTCAATCCCGGAAAACACAAAATTATCTTTGATAAAAATTCATATGGAAGTTATGGAAACGATCGATTAGGAGTGGGAATATGAAAAAAATAATGTTTATCTTTATTACCGTATTATTTTTAAGCCTGACGGCAGCATGTGGGAATCAACATAAGGTTCATGAGGATCAGCCTCAAATGCTTGACGTTGACTTATCTATTACCCCTGAAAAAGGGCAGATAAATGAACCAATCACATTTAAAGCAAAAGTAACCCAAGGAAAAGAAAAGGTAAATGATGCAGATGAGGTGATTTTTGAAATTTGGCGTTCACAAGATGGTAAACATGAAAAAGTGGAGATTAAAAAATCAAAAGATGGAGTTTATAGCCTAGAAAAGACATTTCAACAAGAAGGTACATATTACATCATTTCTCATGTGACTGCTAGGGACATGCATAATATGCCCAAAAAGGAATTTGTTATTGGTACACCAAGTGAACCAGAGGATGCCAATACAAAAAACTCAATGGACGGAATGAACATGGACCCAAAAAGCGAAGGTGAATAAAAGTGACAGCCGAAAAGGCTGTTATTTTTTATTCATCGTCTTTTGGTCTGAAATTGACCTTTGCTTTTCCTAGTTTTTCAGTTAGTTTTGCATTGACTTTTGCGTTGATTATATCAGAAAATTCCCCCTCATAGTTTGTACCGATATTTAACTTTCCAGTTAATTCTTTAATTCCTAATTGACCAAAATTATTGGCATAATCTACATGATGTATGACTATTTGCTCGACCTTTAATTGTTCAATTAGGATGGTTGGAGTGCTTTCCTTCTCTTTTGAGTTTGTATGAAGACAGTTTTCTTTTTCGGCACTATTCTGAACAATATTTATCTTGGCTTCTAGGATACTAATTTTTTTCTCCAATTCCACTATTTTATTCGACAACAGTTTATTGATGTTAAAAAAGCGAAAGAGTAATCGCATAAAAAACCCTCTATTCAGAATTGGCATAATGAAGAGTTTATGAAGGATACCTACTTTCATCATATTTAACATTATCTGAAACATGCAAAAAAAAAGACGTTTACAAAATTTCTGTCACGTCAATTTGTGAATATTGCATATCAATATTTTTAGGAATTCTTACTTCAAGCATATTGTCCTTATAGTTTGCAGTTGCACCTTTCTTTTTTACAATAGCTGGTAGGGTAATAATATGTTTATCATCATGATTGGGGACATGTTCAACAATGAGCTGATTGGTTGTATGATAAATACGAAGATTTTTAATCCAATCTTCATGTTTAACCGGTATGCGAACAAAGACAAAATCATGTGTTTCAAATGCAGAAGAGTTCAACCCACCTGTTCCTGTTTTTTGTTGAGTTACTTGTGACTGGAAGCCATTGAAAAAATCTTGAGGATTCATACCAGACATATTTGAAGGCATGATTTTCCCCAATAAATCCTGAACATATTTATCAATTTCCTCAGGTTTCATTTTTTGCATCTTATCTTTCATATCCTTATTAAAAGGGAAAATATTCCAGGGAAACATGACTATTCATCCTTTCAATGCATTAAAATTGATTAACAATTGGGGCAGATGGATTTGCAATTTGGTCCTGATCACTTATATCCGTATCGGCGACACCATTAGTCGAGAAGGAAGAACTTGGGGATAAATCTCCAAGAGCCATATTTGTGCCTACCCATTTTGTGTTTGCAGTATGGCTATTGTGGACCGCAGGGCCTAAAGAAATATTGGCATTATTGGCTATGGAATTAGTTTTGATATTAAAAATATTTATTTGAAAAGGCATGGATTTTCAGTCCTTTTACATTTGATTGGAAACAACGTTTGCTGGATTAGCAATATCTCCCATGTCATTTACATCTGGATCAATAAACACATTCTCCATAGCAGCAGTTGGTGGAGCAAAGTCTCCAAAGGACGCATTTTGTCCTTGTGATTTTTGATTGGCAGTATGTGCATTATGAAGGGCTTCTCCGATGTTGACAGACCCGTTGTTAGAAACACTGTTTATTTTTAGGCTAAAAATATTTATTACAGTCTGCATCCTGTCACATCCTTTATTAATATTCCATCGAAGCCCCTGGGCATAAGGCTCCGATGGTGTTACCTCATACTATGCAGTTCATTGCCCATCCGTTATTACTTATTAAGATAATCCCATTTTCACTACTGGGCACAATTGATTAAAGTTTAATATTTGCATATATATTTGATTCTTTTTAACATATAGTATAGAGAAGGATTCTAATCATAGAGAGGTAATGTTTGTGAATAAAAAAACGGCTTTGATTACAGGTGGAGCTTCTGGCATTGGTAAAAAAACAGCAATCCATCTAGCAGAAAAAGGATATCAACTTGTGATCAACTACCGAAATAGTGAATCAGAGGCACTTTCCTTAGTAAAACAATTGAAAGAATACTATGGGACAAAAAGTATAGCGGTTCAGGGAGATATAGCTATAGAGGAGGATTGTGATCGAATTGTAAGGGATGCATTCTCAGCCTTTTCAACCATTGATGTTTTAATACATAATGCTGGACCCTACATACATGAAAGAAAAAAGCTGACTGAATATTCGTTTGAGGAATGGAATTATCTATTAAATGGGAACTTAACAGCAGTTTTTTATTTATCTAAATTAATTATTCCAACAATGCGTAAACAGAATTGGGGAAGAATTATTACACTAGGTTATGATCGGGTGGAAACTGCACCTGGGTGGGTTTATCGGTCTGCTTTTGCAGCAGCAAAAGCTGGATTAGCTTCATTAACAAGAACAATGGCAATGGAGGAAGCAGAATTCGGAATCACGGTTAATATGGTCTGTCCAGGAGATATAACAAGTGAATGGAAGGAAAAAAATATTGAAGAGGCCATTGGTGCTATGCATGGCTCGATAGGAAGGCAAGGAACAGGAGAGGACATTGCGAGAGTAATTGCCTTTTTAACAGATGAAAAATCCGACTATATGACAGGAAGTATAATACCTGTTACCGGTGGGGTAGATGTTTTGGGAAAGATAAAAAAATCTTAGTTTATGGCCCAATTTTTTGAACAATTTGATTTTCCCGAATGAAAACAACTCCTTTTGTGGATAATAGAAAGTAATCATCCATGAAAGGAGCAAAGAATATGAGTTTTAATATCAACAGAATTAATCCTAATCAAACACAAGTTTTTTTTCATGATGGTCGTTTTGAAACGTTAACAAATGAGGAATTAGATGATTTTTTGCTCCAAATGGGAATCACTGATGTCAATGAAAGTTTAGAACAAAATGTAACGGACTAATATGACTACTAATAGAAAAAGCAATCGGTATGAACCGATTGCTTTATTTTTATGCTTCCAGGAGCTGCTGGTCGTCTGTTTGTGATATTCCATTTCGTAACAGATAGAGAGTGTATAAGTCTTTTGGAATTTCATATATATCATATATTTCATCATTCATATTTAACTGGTCATAAATATTTTTTCTCGTATCATTGGCTTTCACTACATAGGGAAGTTTTTCTGCTGCTTTAATTGAACGTATGTTTACTTTTCGAATACGCATAAAGACAGTTTCAATTCCCATTTCATAAAAAAGCTCTTTAAAAAAGGCGTCTTTAGCTGGGCTATTGTAACCTTTGCCATGGTATGGCTTACCAAGCCATGTCCCTAAAAATCCCGCATTATCTTCAATGTCGAATAAATTAATCGTTCCAATAGGAGATCCCCATTCATCAAGAATGGTTCTAGAAATTAATTCACCGCGCTCTTCGGCTTCAATGGTTTGTTTTGTAATAAATATGAATTCTTCATAAGAATCCGCTTTATGACGTACGAAAGGGAAGACATCTGGATGCGTCATTAGTTCGTATAAAGTGTGGCTGTCATGAAGATCACGTTTCTTAAGCATGAATATCCCTCCATTAGGGCATACCGATCCCATGTCAAAAGAAGCGGCCCACCCTCGAAATTTTTTATATAGTTACTTAAAAAATTTCGGGGTGGGAATCGAACCCACTAGAACCAGTGAAACTGGTGGCGCACCATTTGCCTTCCCTATATCATTTTTTTGTTAATGGATTTATGTGTAAACCCCCAAATTAGTTGATTCCTAAACGGTCTCACTTAGAGTATGATACAAGAAAAAATGAAAAAAAGAAATAGTTTTTTTGGTGGAATTTCGATAATATTTTTTACCAATTTTCAACAAAATTCTACGTTTCCATATACACCATTTCTCCACCAATCATCGTCCATCGTGTCTTCGCTAAGTAATGGAAGGGGTGATGACTCCAAAGTACTAAATCAGCATTTTTGCCTGTTTCAATACTGCCAACATTTTTGTCGATTTTCAAATTTTTAGCGGGGAGAATAGTAATCCCTTCTAAGGCTTTTTGCTCAGATAATCCTTCCCGTACAGCAATACCGGCACAGATATTTAAATATTGAATAGGTGTATAGGGATGGTCTGTCGTAATGGATACTTCTACACCATGATTAGTAAGCTCTTGATACGTTTTCCAAGTCTTATTCTTTAACTCGACCTTAGATCTACGTGTTAAAGTCGGTCCTACAGATACCTTTAAATTTAATCCGGAAAGTTCATTAGCAATTAAGTGACCCTCTGTACAGTGTTCTATTCGTAAGTCCAAATCAAATTCCTCTGCAAAGCGCAGAGCAGAAATAATATCATCAGCCCTGTGGGCATGTATTCTAACAGGGATTTCCCGATTAAGTGCCATAACAATTGGGGCTATACGAAGATCTTCAGGAGTATCTGTATGAATTGCTTTATAAAAAGCTTCTCTCAGCATTCCCATAATCCCCATTCTTGTAATTGAATCGCTATTCCCATGACTGTGTATCCGTTTAGGATTTTCCCCTAAAGCGATCTTTAGTCCTGCGATCTCCTGGACAATCATCTTCTTGATATTTTTTCCTGTGGTTTTGATGACAGAGGTCGTCCCGCCAATGACGTTCGCACTTCCTGGCATAATGTGTACTGTGGTGATACCGCTTCTTATAGCATCATTAAATCCTTGATCTAATGGATATACTCCATCCATAGCCCGAATATGAGGGGTTAAAGCTTCTGCTGTTTCATTTGCATCATTTCCTGCCCAACCAGTTCCTTCATCATAAAGACCTAAATGGGTGTGTACATCAATAAATCCAGGGAAAAGATACTGCTGTTGACAGTCAATCACTTTAATATTGGAATCGACATCAAGACTTGTACCCACATCTTTAATTATTCCATTTTCAATCAGAACATCACCAGATTGAATAGGATTAGAGGTAATCGGATAAATGGTGGCATTTGTTAATAATATTTTTGTCATAATAAAACCTTTCTTATCGTTGATAATGTATTTTATCTATTTTAGCAACAGATGTGCCTAAGGAAAAGCATGAAATTGTTTGTATAATTATATTTTTTTGATTTCTTTAGATTTTTGAAACATTTTGTAGGGTAGAGCGTAAATAAATAACAAGGTTCAAATTAATATTTAATTGGGGGAAATGAAAATGGCAAAAAGTGATGAAAGACTGTATGCAGCTGGGATTTATGTACTAAGCTTATTTTTTCCAGTATTGGCTCCATTAATCATTTGGTTGCTGAAGAGAGAGCAATCATCATTTATTGATTATCACGGTAAAGAATATTTTAACTTTTTCATTTCGTATACAGTGTATTTCATTATTAGCGGATTATTAATGATTGTTCTAATTGGATTCATTACTACACCTATCCTAGGGGTCATGCTGCTTGTATTTACAATAATTGCCGCAGTAAAAGCGTATGAAGGTAATGATTATCGATTCCCTTTAATATTCAGGATAATCAAATAATTATGTATTACCCGACAAGATTTTTGTCGGGGTAACTTCTTTTTATAGTACAATAGTCACAGGAATAAAAAAACAATGGAAGGAGGAATAAGAATGGATTCTATCGTAAGTAATCTTCCCATTATTGCACCAATCCTTATTATCCAGCTTATTTTAATTGTTGTTGCCATTATCGATTTAGTTAGGATTGAGAAAACCAATGGGCCGAAATGGTTATGGGTCATTATCATCCTATTCATAAATATAATTGGACCAATTTTATACTTTGTGATTGGAAGGAGAAATAACTAATGTCTCTTGTTCAAATACGTGGATTAAAAAAGAATTTCCAAGGGACGGAAGTGATAAAAGGCCTGAACTTTACATTAGAAAAAGGGAAATGTATCGCCCTTTTAGGTCCAAATGGTGCAGGTAAAACTACTACACTAAGAATGCTATCTGGGTTAATGGGACCTACAGAGGGAACCATTATCTTTAGTGAAGCTAGAAAAGGGAAAGACATACGGCACTTAATTGGCTATCTTCCGCAATTTCCAGTGTTTTACGATTGGATGACCGGATATGAGTTTTTATCTTATACTGGTAGATTGGCTGGATTAACTGCCAAAAGAGCAAAGGAACGATCAATAGAACTACTAGAGCTTGTTGGAATTATTGATGCAAAAAATAGAAGGATTGGAAAATACTCCGGCGGAATGAAGCAAAGATTAGGCATTGCTCAGGCTTTGATCCACCGTCCACAGCTCATCATGCTGGATGAACCAGTTTCTGCATTAGATCCAATTGGAAGAAGAGAAGTATTGGATCTTCTTGAGGCAATAAGGAAGGATACAACCATTCTATTCTCAACACATATTTTAAGCGATGCTGAAGAGGTGTGTGACGAAATTCTGTTTTTACATAAAGGGGAAATTGTCGAAGCAGGTACTATGGCAGAATTACGTGATCGTTATCAGCAAGCTAAAATAGATTTATATTTTAGGGGTAAGGCGGATGAATATTCTTCCATCTTTTCAAACCAGGAGTTAACACTTTCTATAATGAATGAAGGAAATAAGATGAGCCTATATGTAACAGATATAGATCTTGCCAGGTCGACTTTTCTGAAGTTAATTTCTGAACAAAACCTGCCGCTTGAGAAATTTGAAATTAGCAGTATGAGCCTTGAAGATGTGTTTATGAAGGTGGTGGGGAAATGAATCAATGGATGATCTTGCTTCGCAAAGAACTCTTGGAAATGTGGAGAAACTTTAAATGGATTTGGGTGCCAATTACCTTTATTTTATTAGGTGTTCAGAAGCCATTAACCTCATATTATATGGAGGATATTTTAGACTCGTTTGGCAATCTTCCTGAAGGGGCTAAAATTGTCATCCCTAAACCATCTGCTGCGGAGGTCTTAGTTCAAAGTCTATCAGAATATACTTCTCTAGGAATTTTAATCATAGTTCTATCGACAATGGGAATTATTGCTGCAGAAAGGAAAAGTGGTGTAGCAGCTATGATTCTAGTAAAACCTGTTTCCTATCTTTCTTTTGTAACTGCCAAATGGATGGGTGCTATCATGTTAGTATGGTTCTCTTTTTTTGTGGGTTACTTAGCTACATGGTATTACACTGGTATTCTGTTTGATTGGATTTCATTTAATGAGTTCATCCAATCGTTTTTACTATATGCTCTATGGCTAACGGTTGTCTTAACCATAACTATTTTCTTCAGTGCATTACTTTTAACACCGGGGATTGCTGCATTTAGTTCATTGGCAGTTGTTATTGTTTTTAGTTTGGTGAGTAGCACTCTATCTAATCGCCTCCAATGGAGCCCTGCACAACTAACCGGCTACGCTAATGAACTACTGATTAAACAAGGGATTTCAGACTATATTTTGCCTGCAAGTCTAACCGCTGTTGTTTGCATAATTATTCTTTTATTCCTAAGTGTGTATGCGTTTAGGAAAAAAGAGCTCGCTGTCTAAAGGTGGAAAGTGGTAGGAATAGAACGCTTTTAATAAAAGTCTTTTCGTTAGGCAAAATTTCTTTCATGGTCTATAATGACTATTATTGGAATTTGCATTGGTAGAAAGAAGGGACGAAGCAACCATGTTAAATCAAGTTGGCTTGGTTTTAGAGGGGGGCGGGATGCGTGGAGTTTATACCGCTGGAATCCTTGAATATTTTTTAGATCAGGATTTATTTTTCCCGTATGTTATTGGTGTTTCAGCAGGTGCTTGTAATGCAGCCTCTTATTTGTCAAAACAAAAAGGAAGAAATAAGACCGTTACAGTAAAGTATGCTTCTGACCCAAGGTATATATCTTGGAAAAATTATTTTAAGAACCGCCAGTTTTTTGGAATGGACTTTATATTTGATGAGATTCCAAATAAACATGTTCCATATCATTATGATGAATTTTATAACAACCCTACTGAATTTGTAGTGGGAACAACTGACTGCCATACTGGTGAGCCGGTTTATTTTAACAAGAAGGAATATGGGAATGATTTACTTTCTGTTCTAAGAGCATCTAGCTCATTACCCTTTATTGCTCCAGAAGTACAATTTCAGGAAAGAATCTTGCTTGATGGAGGAATAAGTGATCCTATTCCAATTAAAAAAGCACAACAGGATGGGTTCCAAAAAAATATTGTCGTTCTAACAAGGAATGAAGGATATATCAAGAAACCTTCAAAATTTCATTTTCTTGTTGATCGAAAGTATCCGGAATACAAAGGGTTGCAACAGGCATTAAGGAATCGTTATCAAACATATAATGATACTTTAACCTACTTAGAAGAGGAAGAAAAAGCGGGAAACGTATTTATTATTCGTCCTGTACAGCCACTAAAAGTAGGTAGAATGGAAAGAAATCCTAAGAGGTTAGAAGAGTTATATAACCAAGGGTATGAAGATGCAAAAGCATCAATGTCATCTATCCGTGAATATATTAATATGTAAGAGGAGAGGCATTATTGTCTCTTCTCTTTTTAGTTATACAAAAAACTTCTATCATTTTTTTCAGTCTAGTAAATAAACTAGTATAAGAGAAATGATAAGGAGTTATCTTTGATGAAAATACATGAATATTACCGAGATGCAGCAAATATAAACTTAAATGGTAGTATTGCAGCTTTAATACCGGCAATTATGCTTATGGCAGGGAATCTTTCTATTGTAAAGAGTAAGGAAATCATGCTTTTGACCCTCCCGTTTTTGATTTATAGTTTAATTACTTTTCAATTTTATTTGTATAGGTTAAGGCAATCAATATCAATTCGCAAAAATATGGGAGTTTCCAAGAATAGTTCTTATTCTATTGAGTCTGCAAGTAATCTTTTAGTATTATACATGTGTACCCCTGTTGCGCATTTGCATCTATATTTTCCGGATGGACACTTGGCTGCTATTCTTAAAAGACATAAAGTAAAGTGGTTGGACCGACTAAGGCTAAGAAAGATGTATATTCTATACAATTCTGAGGAGGAACCTATTGCCTATTTTAAGGTTAAGGGTAGGAGAGTGTTGAAAATCGAAGTGTATAATAATTTAATGAATTACCTAGGCTGCTTTGTTCGCGAAAGTAAAGGTTTTAAGAAGTATAGAAAAGAATTAATTGACGAAGATGGAAATTCTATTGGATTTATCCGTGGATCGAAAGCTTTTATGGACGAAGTAGTCCTAAGCGATACTCATCATCAACTAGGGAGGCTTCGAAAGGGCTGGATGCCAGTAGAGTGGAGCACATTTTTCCCAGAGCCCAACACCCCTGTTCTATCATTTATGGTACAGAATCCATCCGAAAAGGAAAAGCTGCTAAATATGTCTTTATTAATTAATGAATATTTTATTGAAAGATAAAGAGAATGGATAGTTTCCCTCCTAACCAATGTTTGATATGATATATAAAACAATTTACAACTTCAAGTGGGGGATTTACAGTGCAAATCGAAGTAATAAAAGGACATGGTTCTGGAAATGATTTCTTGATTATCGATGAAATAACGAATGATTATTCATTTTCCGAAAGTGACAGAACCAAATTGGCACAATTGTTATGCAATCGAAATAGCGATTTAGGTGCAGATGGCATTCTTTTCGTAATGAAAAGTGAACATTCAGATGGAAGAATGCGTGTATTTAACGCGGATGGTTCTGAAGCCTCCATGTGTGGAAACGGATTAAGGTTAGTAGCGAGATATATTTGTGAAATGCTTGGGGTTAATGAAGCAGTAATTGAAACAATGAAGGCGAATTTAAAGATCAGTAAACAAAAAGACCTATACCCAAACATCCATACCTACCAAGTAGAAATTTCACCGGTATTATTTAATCTATCTGCTTTACCATTAAACCTTAATAAGCCTACATTATTTAATGAACGAGTGGAAGAATTATCGGAGGACCTAAGATTTACTGCACTGGCTGTTCCTAATCCGCATTTAATTTCAATTGTTGAAGCTGAACAAATTCTAGGGGATACACAAAAAAGGCTAAGTGAGTATGTAAATAGCCCGAATGAATTGTTTCCAGATGGAGTAAATGTGAGTTTTGTAAAATCATTACAACCCGGTTCCATTTATGTCAGAACCTTCGAACGCGGTGTCGGTTTTACTAATGCTTGTGGTACAGCTATGTCTGCTTCTTCTCTAGTTACTTGTCTATTAGGCATAAATAAACTTGAAGAAGTGATTCAAGTTTATAATAATGGAGGAAAAGTACAATGTGTCGTTCATGAACAGGAAGGGAAATACACTATTGACCTCATTGGAAACGCCACCTATTTATTCAAAACAGATGTTTCAATTGATGCTGACGAACGTACATTTACGTCCAATAAAAAGAGTGTTTTCTCCGAACAACAAACTTATGAGAAACTCCAAGCACAGGCACAACAATTGCTAGAGCAAGCAATGAAAGGATAAGGACAGACCTTATCCTTTTTTTACTGTGCGCTGCTTTAAAAAATCGAGAACAGGTTCAAAAGGTTGTAGCTGTTTGGCTTGAAAATAACCAGCAAAAGGATCACCCTGTTTCTGAATCCGTTTTATGGCATTTTCTATAGTGAAAATTGCAAGATTTAAATTTTCTTCCACTTCCTCCCAGTAAAGAGGAGTGGCCACTCCAGCATATTCGTTGCCTCTCATAGAATAAGGAGCAATAATGGTCTTTCCTTCACTATGTTGTACATAGTCAACATAGAGCCGATTTCCACGATTTTTTTTCATTCTTTCAATAGTAAATGAATCCGAGTCTTTTGATATTAAATATTCTGCAATAAAGCTGGTAAAGAGCCGTGTATCCTCATAAGAATAAAGGTTGTCCTGTAATGGAATGTATATTTGCAACCCCTTATTCCCGGAAGTCTTAATAAACCCAATTAAATTTAATTGGTCTAGTACTTCTTTTATATATAGTGCAGCTTTAATGGCTAAATGGAAATACTCTCTAGAAGGCGGATCTAAATCAAAAACGATTTCACTTGGCCCCTTGCTGTGGATGGTTTGAAAAGGAATATGGAATTCTATAGCAAGTTGGTTTCCGAGCCAAACCAGGGTTTTTAAATTGTTGCAAAGGACAAAATCAATCCCTTCTGAGGTATAGGTGTGTACAAACTCTGGTGCATAGTCAGGACAATTCTTTTGATAAAAGGCTTCACCAAACATACCATGGGGATATCGTATTACTGTTAGTAGTCGATCCTTTAAAAAAGGTAGCATGTATGGGGAAATTTCCCTTAAATATAAGATATAGTCGGCTTTTTTGATCGAAAGTTTCTCCCAAAGCGGTTTTTCTGGATGGGTTATTTCCAAGTCGGCAGGTAAGTTTTTTTGTGCATAAATAAATCGTTCATATGTGCAAACAGACGGATTCAAATCAAAGCGGAATCGGTCAAAATGTGGTTCTCGAAGCTGATTTTCGTATAACTCCAAATATTTTACTTCAAGACAGATTGCGGGCTCAACATAAATATATTGTGTATCTTCTCGAATCATGTTTTGCTTTATTGTTTGTTGAAGTGCCTGTTTTTCTTCCGGTTTAAACCCAAAGAGTACTTGACCAATACAATAAATCGAATCCTCCTTATATACCCCAACAAAAAAATAGCCGTTTGTTTTATCGAAGGAAATAATAAAACAGCTGACGTATTTCCAATTTTTATATTTTAGCCAATGTAATGAACGTTTACCTTCCTCCCAAAGGCTTTGTTTAAACTTCGCAATAATTCCTTCACCATCATAGAGGACTACTTTTTCCCATAAGTCATGGAAGTTTTCATGTTCTAAAACATATTGTATTAATTGGTCATTGTTAGGGTCTGTATTTAAGTCAAAACTGACTTTATTAAACAATTTTCGTAGTTCTTCTTTTCGTTTAAGAAAAGGCTGGTTGTTGAGAGGTTTCCCGCCAAGGACTAGTAAATCGAATACCATAAGTCGACAAGGGTGGTGGAAAGATTGGTCAAATATTTTTTTCTCTGATCTTAAACGCCCACGAACCTGAATTGCGGAGAAATTTGCTTTGTGAGTATTTTCAAGTAAAACTAGTTCGCCATCTAATCTAAGAGGAAGATAGGGTTTAAATTCCTCTTCATAATTCATTAAAAAAGTTTCGATCTCTGGAAATTGCGGTAAAAGAGTTTTCCCATTTCTACTTGTGAGTTCTATCCCATTAGAGTTCCAATCTAAAATGGCACGAAATCCATCATATTTAACTTCGTAAAGCCAATCGTGACGAACGGGAAGTTCGAAAGTTAAACTAGGCAGCATCGGCTTCATATCAATTTGTCCCTTCTTTTTTATTATTTTGTTACATTTTTACTGTGTTCATCCTTTTCCAATTGTTTTTACGAATGTGAACCAACAAGGAACGCAAAATAAAAATAAAAAAGATTGGAGAATTGTTTATGCATACGATGTGGAAGGGAAGTATCAGTTTTGGACTAGTGAATATTCCCATCAAGCTTCATACTGCAACAGAAGATAAGGATATTAAGCTTCGTACCTTGCATAATAAATGTCATGCGCCAATTAAATATGAAAAGATTTGCTCGGTTTGTGAAGAAGAAGTGAAGCCGGAAGATATCGTTAAGGCATATGAATATACGAAGGGAAAGTTTGTTGTTCTTGATCAAGATGAGCTTGAAAAATTAAGAAAAGAGAATGAAGAAAAGGCAGTAGAGATAATTGATTTTGTTAAAATCCAAGAGATTGACCCCATTTACTTTGATAGAAGCTATTATATGTCTCCTAATGAAGGTGGTGGAAAGGCTTACTCATTGTTACGAAAAGCATTACAGGAATCCCAAAAAGTAGGCCTGGCAAAAATTATTATCCGTTCTAAAGAACAACTTGCTGTTATCCGAGTGTATGAGAATACATTGGTGATGGAGACCATTCATTACCCTGATGAGGTCCGTAAAGCAGGTGACGTTCCGAATGTTCCCTCAGAGGACAAAGTTAGTCAAAAAGAATTAGACACAGCTATTTTGTTAATCGATCAGTTAACAAGTGAATTTGAACCAGAAAAATATACAGATGATTATCGTACTGCTCTCCTTGAATTAATTGAATCAAAACGAACAGGTAAAGAGACAGTCACTGCTGCATCCAAGGATGTTCCATCAAATGTGACTGACTTAATGGCAGCGTTGCAAGCATCAATTGATCGCACGAAACCTTCAAAAGTTGTGACACCAAAGAAAAAAACAGCTACAAAAGCAACAAAAGTTACAAAAGTGAAGAAAGAAGCATAACCTAAGGAATACATAAAAAGCTGACTCTTTGTTAGAGTCGGTTTTTTATATATGTATCCCAGTTCTTTCAGCCCTGTTTTGTGCATAGTGTTAAATAAATCGACAGCTTACTGGAGGAGAGGTTATGGCTTACAATGTACTTTTGTTTGCAGATCCAGGTATAGATGATTCATTTGCAATCATGTATGCTTTACTGAATCCGAAAATCAATTTAGTAGGAATTGTAAGCGGATATGGGAATACGCCAAAAGAACAGTCCATAAGAAATACCGCATATCTATTAAGTTTGGCTGGGAGAGAGGATATCCCAATTATTGCGGGGGCAGCAGGACCATTATCAGGAGAACTCGTCCAATATTATCCAGAAATTCATGGAAAGGAAGGTTTAGGTCCAATTAAACCGCCTGATACGTTACAAAACGTAAAGGTGTTTGATTTTAACAAGATTCTTGAAATTGTCAATCAGTATAAAGGAAATATCGTGATTGTTTCAGTTGGTCGATTAACAGAGTTATCTTTAATGTTTATAATATATGGAGATCATGCATTGAAAGATGTAACGGCTTTTTATATTATGGGCGGAGCATTCTTAGTTCCTGGAAATATTAGCGCAGAAGCGGAAGCGAATTTTTATGTTGACCCAATAGCAGCATACACTGTTATGGAGAAAGCACATAATATTTATTTACATCCATTAAATATTACAAATAAAGCAATTGTTACACCCGAATTGATCAGTCAGCTTGCAGAAAGAAGTCCCACGCCTTTTAAACCATTAATTAAACCTGCTTTTGATTATTATTATAGAGCTTATCAAACGAATGTTCCTGGTATTAAAGGAGCCCCTCTTCACGATGTTGTCCCATTAATGGCGTTGACTGACCCAGAATTAGTAAAATATATCCCTAGGCGTGTTAGAGTAGAGCAATTTGGAGACGCAAAGGGAAAAAGTATTGCAGATTTTCGACCAAGACCTGACAAAGAGCCTCTTGAAAGCTTAGATTATATTGGTATGGAAGCGGATATTCAAAAATTCACCCAGGATTTTAAAGATACCTTTTTACGTGGTGATTTTAATAAACAATGAAACTCCTTTTGGGGTTTATTTTTTTTGATTTAGGCTATGTTTAAGAACATTGTTGAATTTTATACCCTGTTGATTGAAGCGCCTGGAGAGGAAATCAACAGACAATTTTATCAAAGCAATGACTAAAATAAAAAAGGATTTAAATATGAAATGGTGAATTATTACTAGGTATGGAAAGGGGAGGAAAAGACAATGAAACAGGTACTAGTATTAGGAGGAACACAATTTTTTGGTAAGTCGCTTGTTGGAAAATTAATTAACGCAAACATTGCTGTAACTATAGCTACTCGAGGAAACTCAAAGGATCCTTTTGGTGATAAAGTAGAAAGATTAATTATTGACCGTGAGGACCGAACTTCACTGCAACGTGCCTTTGAAGGGAAAAGTTGGGATGTTGTTTATGATCAATCTTGCCTTTCACCACAAGAAGCAAAAGATGCGGCAGTATCATTAAAGGGAAAGGTTAAGAGGTATATATTTACTTCAACTATGGCTGTTTATGATTATGGTGAAAAGCATAAAGAAGACAACTTTGACCCATTCAACTTTAGTTTTCAATTTAAAACTAGAGGGGAGTATCCTGGTTATTTAGGATACCAAGAGGCAAAGAGGGCAGCTGAAGCTTATTTATTTCAAGAAACAGATTTCGATGTAGTGGCCGTACGTTTTCCACTTGTAATTGGCAAAGATGATTATACAAATAGATTAAAGTTTCATGTAGACAGAATCTTAAGCAATAATCCTATAGGCATTAAATTTCCGGATGCAAGATATAGTTTTATTACCTCTGATGAAGCCGCGGAATTTTTACTGAGTATGGGCAGTGATGCTTTTATAGGGACCATAAACCCTGGGTGTAAAGAGGATATCTCTTTAAGGGATTTGCTTGGAAGAATCGAAGAAAAAATAGGACGCTCCTCCATCATCACGAAAGAATTATCAAAAGAAAATGCTTCACCATATGGTATGGATGGTTCTTGGTCTATTAATACAGATAAAGTGAACCATTTAGGCTATCAATTTAGTGAATTAAAGGAGGTATTAGATAAATTAATACAGTATTATATGAGCGTAAAAGTGTAAAAAGCAGGGAGAAATATTCCCTGCTTTCTAATCAACAGCGTTTTCTTTACAGTAGGATAAAACCAAAGCTTCTTCGTCAACTTCTAAAGCAAAATCAAGAACTTTTTCACTGCCGCGTTCATAAAAATAGTAGTTTGTAATCTTATCTTCGTTTTCATCCGTAACGTAAATAACTTTTAATCCGATGCCATTCTCGGAATAAAGTTCGTCCTCTTCATCAATTTCAAGCTCTAGGAAAAATTCATATCGTTCACCCGAAAGTAAACCGAACGGATCTTCTAGCTTTTCTACTTCATGACCAGTAATATTCAAGGTGATCATCCTTTTCTTTTTATTAGACCTTTATATTATACACATTTTTCGTCATAACAGAAAAAATACTGGTAATTTAAAATTCTATCTACTCAAAGGTATTTGAAACAACGTCAGTATTTCTGGCGTTGTTTTTTTATGGAAATAGATTGCTTTGGGGAAAATAGAGTCTGATTAGAAGCTAATATCGGTACTTATATTTGAAAAAACGTTCAAAAACAGTCAAAATTTAAATGTTTTTGAAAGAAAATGATTGATTTTTGGAATCGTTTTCAGTATGATAGAAACAAATATAGAAGTTGAAGGTGATTATGTGTTAACACCAGAAAGGCATCGAATTATTCTTCAATTATTGAAAGAAAAAAGTATAGTAAAGATTCATGAGGTAATGGAGCTTACGAATTCCTCAGAATCAACGATTCGGAGAGATTTTTCCCAGCTAGAGGAGCAAAGGTTTTTAAAGAGGATTCACGGGGGAGCCTCCAGATTACAAGGCAAACTTCAAGAGCCAAGTATGATTGAGAAATCTACCAAAAACCTTCAAGAAAAAAGGTTAATAGCAAAATATGCTGCTGAATTAGTTGATGAGGGAGATACAATTTATTTAGATGCAGGTTCAACATTACTAGAAATGATCGAATTCTTGCCAAATAAAGATATTGTTGTGGTTACCAATGGTTTGATGCATGTAGAACCTTTATTAAATAAAAGAATCACCACCTACTTGATTGGTGGATTAATAAAGCCAAACACCAATGCTTTCATTGGTAGAGGTGCTTTAGAGAGTCTTGATTTATATCGGTTTGATAAGTGTTTTATGGGGGTCAATGGTATACATTCACAACTTGGCTTTACTACACCTGATCAAGAAGAGGCAATGGTAAAACAAAAAGCGATATCTCTTTCTAGAGAGGCTTATGTTTTAGCAGATAACTCAAAGTTCGCTGAAATATCATTTGCAAGAATTGCCGACCTTCATGAAGCAACCATATTAACGAATGAATTAGAGAAAGAAATCGCGGAGCAATATCGCACTAAAACATCAATAAAGGTAGTGACATCATGATCTACACATTAACTTTAAATCCATCAGTTGATTATATTGTTCAACTCGATAGCTTTCAATTAGGTGAATTAAATCGTACAGTCAGTGAAACAAAGTTTCCTGGAGGTAAGGGCATCAATGTATCAAGGGTTTTAAAGCAATTCGGAGCAAAGAGTAAAGCTCTTGGGTTTATTGGCGGTTTTACTGGCTCATACATTGAACAATTTCTTCAAAATGAGAATATTGAGACAAATTTTGTAGCTGTGTCAGAAGATACCCGTATAAATATCAAGCTTAAAACAGGAACAGAATCAGAAATAAATGCGAAAGGACCAAAAATTTCTGAAGATGATTTCAAGCGACTAAAGTCTCAGATTGGAAAATTAGATGCGAAGGATTTATTGGTATTGGCTGGAAGCATCCCTTCCTCATTACCCAAAACCACATATGAAGAACTTGTTAAAATCTGTAAAGAAAATGGAACTCCATTTGTTGTTGATGCGGAAGGAGAGCTTTTGAAAAAGGTCCTATCCTATGAACCCTTTCTTATTAAACCGAATCATCACGAGCTAGGGGAGTTATTTGATACGACTATTACCTGTGTAGAGGAAGTCATACCCTATGCTCAAAAACTTGTGGAGATGGGTGCAAAGAATGTCATTGTATCTCTTGCAGGAGACGGAGCAGTTTTAATTAATAAGGAAATTGTTTTATTTGCTGAAGTTCCAAAAGGTGTAGTAAAGAACTCTGTTGGTGCCGGTGATTCCATGGTGGCGGGATTTGTAGCCGCTTATCAAACGACATCTACTATTGCTGAGGCATTTCAATATAGTGTTGCTTCTGGGAGTGCTACTGCTTTTTCATTAGGACTATGCACAAGAGAAAAAATAGAGGAACTATTACCACAAGTTCGTATTAGGGAGATCAAGTAAGGGGGAGCAATCATGAAAATTACAGAATTGCTATCAAAAAATACGATTCTATTAAATATTCAGGGGAATCAAAAAGAAGAAGCAATTAACCAACTTGTTGATATTTTACATCATGCTGATAAGATATCTGACCGGTCTGAATTTAAGGCAGCTATTTTAAAGCGTGAAGAGCAGAGTACTACAGGGATTGGAGACGGAATCGCAATCCCACATGCTAAAACCAAGGCTGTAAAGGAAGCAGCCATTGTATTTGGTAAGTCTGCAACTGGGGTGAATTACGAATCGTTAGATGGGAAACCAGCACATTTGTTTTTTATGATAGCTGCCCCAGAAGGTGCAAATAATACTCACTTAGAAGCATTAGCAAGGCTTTCTGGCCTGTTAATGAAAGCAGAAGTACGTTATGAACTTTTAAAGGCAATCACACCTGAAGAAATTATTGAGATAATTAATCGTTATGATAAAGAGGAAAAACAAGAACCTGTTAGTACTAAGAAAAAAGATTTCATCGTTGCAGTTACTGGTTGTCCAACGGGTATTGCCCATACTTACATGGCTGCAGACTCTTTAAAAGCAAAAGCAGTAGAAATGGGCGTCGATATAAAAGTTGAAACCAATGGTTCAGGTGGAGCAAAAAACGTTCTAACTAAGGAAGAAATCGATAAAGCTACTGCGGTTATTATTGCAGCAGATATCAACGTAGAAATGGAACGCTTTAAGGGAAAGCATGTTATCCAAGCAGCTGTTGCTGAGGGAATTCGTCGTCCACAGCAATTAATTGAACAGGCGTTAAAACAGGATGCTCCCATCTATAATGGAAATGGAAACAAAGGTGTTCAAGAGACTGAGAAGAAGGGGTCACGCACAGGCTTTTACAAGCATTTAATGAACGGTGTTTCAAATATGCTTCCGTTGTGTAGTAGGTGGAGGTATTTTAATCGCCATTTGTTTTATGTTTGGATATAACTCCTTTAAGCCTGGTGATCCAACTTATAACCCAATCTCTGAAGCATTAATGACGATAGGTGGAGGAAACGCATTTGGACTAATTGTTCCAGTTCTTGCAGGGTTTATAGCACTGAGTATTGCGGATCGTCCTGGATTTGCACCAGGTATGGTTGGCGGTATGATGGCCGCAAGTGGCGGGGCAGGCTTCTTGGGTGGATTAGTGGCTGGTTTTCTAGCAGGTTATGTGGTTCTCCTTCTGAAGAAATTATTAACTGGTTTGCCACGTTCACTAGAAGGAATAAAGAGTATTCTGCTTTACCCGCTTTTCGGTATTGCGATTACAGGATTTATCATGTTATATGTCGTTAACAAACCGGTTGCATGGTTAAATGGAACGATTGCTGATTGGCTAACAGGTTTGGGAACGGGAAATGCTGTATTATTAGGGATTGTACTCGGGCTTATGATGTCCTTTGATATGGGTGGCCCGGTAAATAAAGCAGCATACGTATTTGGGACTGGATTATTGGCAAGTGGTGTTTATGAGCCAATGGCTGCTATTATGGCGGCAGGTATGGTACCACCATTAGCAATAGCAATTGCAACAACATTGTTTAAAAATAAATTCAATGAGCAAGACAGAGATGCAGGAAAAGCATGCTATGTTATGGGATTATCTTTTATCACAGAAGGTGCAATTCCATTTGCAGCTGCAGACCCTATTCGAGTCATCCCATCAGTTATGGTTGGTTCCGCCATTTCCGGTGCCCTTTCTATGGCTTTTGGTATAGGTCTACGTGCACCACACGGAGGAATATTCGTTGTACCGTTGGTTGAAGGTGGCGCATGGTTTTATGCACTTGCCATATTAATTGGTTCTATCGTATCTGCACTATTAATAGGCTTCCTAAAAAAACCCGTTAAATAATGATTAAAGAGGCAAACTCATTTAGAGTCTGCCTCTTTAAGATTAATTAGTTGATTCTGATTGAGGCTTAATAAAGATCATTGCCACAATGGCAGCTATAATACTTAAACTGCTCAATAAAATAAAAATCCAATGGCTGGATTGTTTTAACAATAGAGCAATAATTGGAGGTCCTGCTGCAACGCCAATAAATCTCATGGAACTGTAAATTGAAGTAATCGTACCTCTTTCTTCTTTTTCGACTCCTTCTGTAATTAGTGCATCCAGGCATGGAAGACTAAGGCCGATTCCTATGCCGCTAATTAAGAACATAGAAAGCATATACCAAAGCTTAATGGAAAACCATAATGCTCCAATAGATAGCGCAGCAGAAATAATTCCCGCAAATGTGAGCCACTTCATTAAAACTTTGTTCTTTTTAATTACTTTACCGCTGATGAATGAAGACAGACACAATGCCCCAAGCGGCAACGCCAGGAAGAAGCCTTTTTTAAGATCTTTAATATTATGTTCCTTTTCAAAAATTTCAGAGAGATAAAACAAGATTCCGAAAAGAACGAGCATAAGAATGCCTCCAATAAAAAAGATGGCATAAAGCCAACGCCCTTTTTCGGTAAAGGTATTTTTAACATTTATAAAAAATTGGTTGAAAGGTATAGGCTTTTCAGTCGTTTTTGGACATTTAACAAGTAACAACATCATAATGACAGAAATAGCACAAAAAACAGGGAAGGAGAAGAATGGTAAAAACCAAATAAAACCTGCAAGAAACGCTCCTAAAATAGGACTTAATACTTTACCAAAAGTATTTGCGGTTTCAATCAAGCCTAAACAACAGCTTACGTCGTCATCGTTTTTAAACATATCTCCAACAAGAGGGAGAACAATTGGTGCAGCTCCAGCAGCCCCCACTCCTTGGAGTGCTCTGCCAAGTAAAATTAACCAATATGCCGAATCTAGTTTCCATGCGGCCCACCCAGAAATAATTCCTCCAATTCCTGCAATAATTAGACTTGGAATGATTACTTTTTTTCTTCCGATATGATCCGATAAATAGCCTGCAACTGGAATTAAAAAAATTGCCACAATAGAATAGACAGTAATGATCATACTGGTTTGGAAGGAAGAAATGGATAATTTTTCTTCCATAGAAGGTAAAACAGGAATCAACATTGAATTTCCTAAGGTCATAACCAAAGGAATAGACGACAATGAGATGATAGCCCACTTTTGGTTAGAAATCTCACTGGATCCCTTTTTTCCAGCAGCTGCCTTTTTGTTTTTATCAGCCTTTGGATTTTGGCATAAATGTTCTATATGTTCCATTAATCATCTATCCCGCCTTAAATTATTTTCTACAGTTAATATTCTCACTTTCAAATTAAAAACACTCTTTTCAAAAATCCTTTTAATGGAAGTGATACGAGGGAAAATATATTATTTATTTCGAAAATTTTTTATAAATGTTGTTGACAAAGATGTATAGCTGTAATAAGATAATAAACAATAAAATGAAGTAAAGGCATTGACGAAGAGTAGTAACTTTTACGGATTCTTAAGAGAGCTGATGGTTGGTGCAAATCAGTGTTGACGTATTAGTGAATGGACTTCTGAGCTTCCAAACCGAACTCCCTGAGGTAGTAGGCTTTGGCGAAAATCTCATCGTTACAAGAGACAGATATTCAAGCACTATGCTTCGATATCGGTAAAGTGAGCTAATTTTAGCTAATGAAGGTGGCACCACGGGTCTTCCGTCCTTTTTGGATGGAGGGCTCTTTTTGTATATAAAAATAAGCTTTGTAAAAGAAGATTCTTGATAATTATACCCTGTTGATTGGAGCGGAAATCAACAGAAGATTTAACAGAACAAAAATAAATAATGTAAATCGTTGAGCAAGAGTAGTACACATGTTTTATTCTTTTCAGAGAGTCGGGGGTAGGTGTGAGCCCGATAAGAATGGATTTGTGGAATGGACTTGTAAGAGACATCTTGAACATAAGTAGGGATGAACGGAGTTCCACCGTTAAAAGGATAGGGTATCGAATAGTAATTCTGTACCTGAAAAGAGGAAGTGGATAAGTATATCTACTTCAATGGAGGTGGCACCGCGGTCAAAGGATCGTCCTCTATATGCGTAATTCATTATGCATATAGAGGACGATTTTTTTTATTATTTGAAAGGAGTTTAGTATGAAAACCATAAGCAATCTTATCATAAAAGAAATCAAGGGGGACACCCTTACACCAATATCCATCTTACAAAAATTAAGCGGTAATAAGAAATTCTTATTAGAGAGTTCACATAAGTACAATGACGAGGGGCGATACTCCTTTATTGGTGTAGATCCAGCATATGAACTTGTTTCAAGTGGACAGCATAACGAAATAACCCGAAGAAATGGGAAAAAAGAGGTTATAAGTGGAAACCCTCTACAAGTTTTAAAGGATTTAATACCGGCAAAAGCTTCTAAGGAAGAATTCCCATTTCCATTTATTGGAGGAGGTGTGGGGTATATCGGGTACGACATCATCAGACAGTTTGAAATAATTGGTGAGGAGTATTCAAACGGAATGGAAATGCCAGATGTCCATTTAATGTTTTATGAAGAGATTATCGTGTTTGATCATCTTGAAGACAAGGTATTAATTTGCGGCTTCCCACTATCCTCCGATACTACTGAATCGCTATTACTAAAAAGGATAGAGAAAAGAATGGAAGAAATAAAGCAACCTACCTTTTATCAAGAACACGAGCCATATCATTTGTCTGAATTTATTTCGGAAACATCAAAAGAGAGCTACATCAAGAATGTTGAAATTGCAAAAGAACATATCCTTAATGGTGACATTTTTCAAGTCGTATTATCAAGACGAATGAAGTCTAGCTTTAGCGGAAACCCATTGACACTTTATCGTAAGCATCGTGCAAATAATCCAACACCCTATATGTTCTATATTGACTTTGAAGGATATACAGTAATTGGTTCTTCACCAGAAAGCCTGATAAAAACAAATGGCAATAAGGTTATTTCTAATCCCATCGCAGGTACAAAAAAACGGGGAAGTAATAGTCAAGAAGATCAATTAATTGAAAAAGAATTACGGAAAGATGAAAAAGAACTTGCGGAGCATAAGATGCTTGTTGATTTAGGTAGAAATGATTTAGGGAAAATCTGTGAATTTGGTTCAATTCTAGTGGATAAATATATGGCAGTTGAAAAATATCGTCATGTCATGCATTTGGTCTCTGAAGTGAGTGGTAAACTGCTTCCTAATAAAACGGCTATTGATGCACTAGCTGCATGTATTCCGGCAGGTACTGTATCAGGTGCACCTAAAGTCAGAGCAATGGAAATAATTAATAACTTAGAAAAATCAAAACGTGGCCTTTACTCAGGAGCTGTTGGTTATATTTCGGCAAATGGAAATATGGATTTTGCCCTTGCCATTAGAACCATGATTCTAAAAGAAGGAACGGCCTATATCCAAGCAGGTGCAGGAATTGTTTTCGACTCCATTCCAGAATCTGAGTATCAAGAAACATTAAATAAACTAAATTCCTTTTTGGAGGGTGAAAAATGATTTTATTGATAGATAACTTCGATTCATTCACTTTTAATCTTTATCAGTACCTAGGTGAGTTAGGTGAGGAGATTGAAGTATACAGAAATAATCAGCTGAGCATTGAACAAATCATTGAATTAAACCCAAAAGCGATCATTATATCCCCTGGACCGGGAAAGCCAGAGGATGCAGGAATTTGTGTCGAGATTATACAAAACTTTTTCAAAAAGATTCCAATCTTAGGTATTTGTCTTGGGCACCAAGCCATCGGAGTCGCTTTCGGTGGAACTATTCAGAGAGCCGATGTTATTAAACACGGGAAATCATCCATTGTTACACATAATGGTGGGGAACTGTTTCACAATCTTCCGAATTCTATAGAAGTCATGAGGTATCATTCATTAATCATAGATCAGGACAGTCTTCCTGAACCGCTTCAATCTATTGCACAATCAAACGACGATATGCAAGTTATGGCGATAAAGCATAAACAATTTCCGGTTTACGGATTACAATTTCATCCGGAATCGATTGGAACACCATCAGGAAAACAAATATTAAGAAACTTCTTACATGAAATTGAAAGGGTGAATGAAAATGAAAAACTACTTACTCCAATTAGCTGAAAGGGAGTCATTCTCAGAAAATCAAATGCAAGAGGCTGTAGACTTCATCTTAGGTGAAGAAGTTTCCGAATCAGAAATTGCAGCCTTCTTAATGGGTTTAAAATCTAAAGGTGAAACAGTCGAAGAAATTACCGGCATAGTAAAAGCTATGAAGGCCAATACCTTGATGTTTAAAAAAAAATTCACAGGTGTACTAGATAATTGTGGAACAGGGGGCGATGGATCCTCAAGCTTCAATATCAGTACAACTTCTGCTTTTGTCATTGCAAGTGCAGGGATTCCGGTGGCTAAGCATGGGAATAGAAGTGTTTCCAGTAAGACCGGTAGTGCGGATGTCCTTGAGTATCTTGGAGTGAACTTAAATTTGTCACCAGAAAGAACCGAAGAAATCCTTCAGGAAATTGGAGTATCGTTTTTATTTGCACCAAATGTACATCCAAAATTGAAAAAAGTTATGACTGTTAGAAAGCAATTAAAAATCCCAACGGTTTTTAATTTTATTGGACCTCTCACAAACCCAATGGAATTAGACTATCAATTATTAGGCGTCTATCGAAGGGATTTACTGCCAGTGTTCGCGGAAGTTCTTAATAAATTGGGGCGTAAGCGTGCATCCGTTATAAATGGTGCAGGATTTATGGATGAAGCGTCCCTTCAAGGTGAGAATTACATCACAATTTTAGAGGATGGAACCATCACTAATCAAACCTTCACTCCTGAAGATGTTAACCTTCCACAATATGATAATAGTTGTATTAAGGGTGGAGATTCAAAGGAGAATGCAGAACTGCTAATGAAAGTGTTAAAAGGAGAACAGGGTGCACATCGTGATACGGTTGTCCTTAATTCAGGCATTGGAATCTTTACAGCAGGGAAGGCAAGTACCATCAATAAGGGAATTGAGATAGCCAAAGAGTTGCTTGATTCTGGTGCGGCATTTGAAAAATTAACAAATTTAATTGCAAAGACCCAAGCTGCAGGACAGAAAGAGGCGATTTAAATGGAAACAATTTTAGATAAGATTATTGAACAAAAAAAGAAAGAAATACTTGTTCTCCGTGAAAAAAATCTTCCAATTCGGGATCCAGAAAAAAAGAAAAGATCCCTCATAAAAAAATTGCAAAAAGCGGATGAAATATTAGTTATTGCTGAATTTAAACGTGCGTCGCCATCTAAAGGAATTATCAATAACACTATTAATCCATCAGACCAGGCGCGATTATATGAGAAATATGGTGCTTCTGCCATTTCGGTATTAACAGATCAAACGTTTTTCAAAGGTTCTTTTTCCGATTTAAAAATAGTCCGTCAAACAGTGGACCTCCCAATTCTATGTAAGGACTTTATCATTGATCCTTTGCAAATTGATTATGCTTTTGCAAATGGTGCGGATCTAATTTTATTAATTGTTGCTGCTTTAAGTGAGGTAAGACTCGTAGAGCTTTATCAATATGCTAAAGGATTAGGATTAGAGGTCTTGGTAGAGGTTCATAACCAATTGGAATTAGAAAAAGCACTAAAGACTGGTGCAAAACTTATTGGGATAAATAATCGGGACCTTAAGACATTTCATGTATCCCTAGAGATCACTGAGAGTTTAGCAGTTCATGTTCGGAATGCAGGCGCATATTTAATCAGTGAAAGTGGTATCTTTCAGCAAGAGGATGTAGAGAGAGTAAGAAACGTAGGGGCAAATGGCATCCTAGTAGGAGAAGCGTTAATGAAAAGTCAAGATGTGACTCAACCTTTTTTGAATTTTCGTTTACCTTTATCCAATGGGGTAAAAAGATGAAAGTAAAGATTTGTGGGATAACAGATGTAATTACAGGAATCGCAGCGGTCCAATATGGAGCAGATGCAATAGGATTGGTATTTGCTGAAAGTAAAAGAAGAGTATCAGTAGAAAAAGCAAAAGAGATTATCCAGAGATTACCTAAAGCAGTCTATAAAGTGGGCGTGTTTGTGAATGAAACAAAGGAAGAAATTGAAAGAATTGCTTCATTAGTGGGACTTACGCATATTCAATTACATGGGGATGAAACTGCTGATTTTTGCCGGTCACTTTCCTTGCCCGTCATTAAAGCAATCAGTTTCCAAGGCAATGACTCTTTAAAAATATGTACAAATTTAGCTAGTGAATTTATATTACTTGACAGTCCAAAAGGTAAATACAGAGGTGGGAATGGAACAGTATTTAATTGGTTAGATGTAGATCTAAACCTATTAGGCCATAAAAAAGTAATACTTGCCGGTGGGCTAAATAATGAGAATGTAGAGCAGGCAATCAAAATAATCAAACCGTACATGGTAGATGTAAGCTCAGGCGTTGAAACGAATGGAATCAAAGATTTAACTAAAATTAAATCATTTATTGAAATAGTGAAGGGTAGTAAAAAAGGAGGAAATTAAGTTGAACACATATACATTACCGAATGAAAACGGCCATTTTGGGAAATTTGGAGGAAGATTTGTACCAGAAACACTTATGAAAGCAGTAATCGAACTCGACGAGGCATATAAAAGTATAAAAGATGATCCTGGGTTTAAATCAGATTTTAATAGATTATTGAAAAACTATGTTGGCAGGGAAACACCGCTATACTTTGCTGAGAACCTTACTAAACATGCAGGTGGGGCAAAAATTTACTTGAAAAGAGAAGATTTAAACCATACGGGGGCGCACAAAATTAACAATGCCATTGGTCAGGCACTTTTAGCTGTTCGAATGGGGAAAAGGAAAATTGTTGCGGAAACGGGAGCTGGCCAACATGGTGTGGCGACAGCTACAGTGTGTGCGCTATTGAATCTAGATTGTATTATTTTTATGGGTGAGGAAGATATCAAAAGGCAAGCACTAAATGTTTTCCGGATGGAATTACTTGGTGCAAAGGTTGTTAGTGTAACTTCTGGAAGTGCAACACTTAAGGATGCTGTTAATGAAGCACTTCGATATTGGGTGGCAAATGTTGATGATACCCACTATTTATTAGGTTCTGTGATGGGACCTCATCCGTTTCCTCAAATGGTAAGGGACTTCCAAAGTGTTATTGGCAAGGAAACACGGGAACAGTTTTTACATGCTGAAGGAGTCCTTCCTGATGCAGTGGTAGCATGTATTGGTGGTGGAAGTAATGCTGCCGGAATGTTCTATCCTTTTATCGAGGATGAAAATGTCAGCCTTTATGGAGTAGAAGCGGCTGGACAGGGAGTTAATACAGACTTTCATGCTGCTTCTTTAACGAAAGGAAAACCAGGTATCTTACATGGCGCATTAATGTATTTACTACAAGATAATGACGGTCAGATTCAAGAAGCACATTCTATTTCTGCTGGACTCGATTATCCAGGTGTCGGACCAGAACATAGCTATTTAAAGGACATCGGCCGTGCAAACTATCAGTCTATTACTGATTGTGAGGCCCTTGATGCATTCCGATTATTATCGAAGTTAGAAGGAATTATTCCCGCGCTTGAGAGCTCTCATGCAGTAGCTTTTGCTGTAAAACTCGCAGCTGACATGGACGAAACACAAAATATGGTCGTTTGTTTATCAGGACGTGGAGATAAGGATGTAGATACTGTGAAATCTAGGATCAAGGGAGAGAAATAGAATGAATCGTTTAGAACTTGTATTTTCTTCACTAAAAAGAACGAAACAGAAGGCTTTTGTGCCCTACATAATGGCAGGGGATGGGGGTTTAGAAAATTTAATCGAGCGAATGGTTTTACTAGAGAAATTTGGTGCGACTGCCATTGAGCTGGGTGTTCCGTTTTCTGATCCAGTTGCAGATGGACCGACGATACAGCGTGCTGGTATTAGGGCTCTTCAAAATGGGACCACTTTAAAAGGGATCATTTCAGAGGTAGCAAAGGCGCGTTTGGTATTATCAATACCTATCATTCTTATGACCTACCTAAATCCGATTTATTCTTATGGAATAAATGAATTTGTTCAAGATATACATGCTGCTGGTGTAGACGGTTGTATTATCCCTGATCTTCCTATTGAAGAGGAAGGTATCATTGCACCGGAACTTGAGAATGTTGAAGTGGAATTAATTCGTTTAGTTACTCCTACTACTCCAATGGAACGAATTAAAGTAATATCCCAAAAAGGGAGAGGATTTTTATATGCAGTAACGGTAAAGGGTATAACGGGTGAAAGAAATGACTATGATGAAGAATTATATCATTTTCTAAACACTGTGCAGCAAATAAGTCATGTTCCAGTATTGGCTGGTTTTGGTATTTCAAATGAAACCCAAATCTATCAATTAACCAAATACTGTGATGGTGTTATTGTTGGCAGTAAAATTGTCGATTTATTTGAAACAAATAACTTGGATGCCCTTGAGGAGCTGATGTCCAGCTTTAAACAAGAACCAAAGAGGGTATAATATATTGGTCTACTCCTTGAGGAGCTGATGTCCAGCTTTAAACAAGAACCAAAGAGGGTATAATATATTGGTCTACTCTTTTCTTTAGAGTAGACCTTTCTTGCTAGTGTAGAGTTTCTACTATATGATATGAATGAACCTATTTTGTGGGAGTGCAATTTGAATGAAAGAAATGACTGTAGAAGAGTTTTTGACAATAAAGAATCCAATTATTATTGATATTCGCTCACCGATTGAGTTTAAAGACGGTGCAATTCCGGGAGCTATAAATGTTCCGTTATTTTCAGATGAAGAACGTCACGAGATTGGTATTATTTATAAGCATGATGGTCAACCAGCTGCCAAGTGGAGAGCGATGGAACTTGTATCACCTAAAATTCCTAAATTGCTTCACACAATAAAAGACCTGCAATCTAATGGAGAATTGGTTGTTCATTGTTGGCGAGGCGGGATGAGGAGTAAAGCGGTAGTCACCTTTTTAGAGTTTGCCGGAATTTACGCTTGGCGATTAATTGGGGGCTATAAAGCATATCGACACCATATACTTGAAAAAATACCAAATATGATCCCTCAACAAGCGGTGGTAATCCATGGAATGACCGGCGTGGGGAAAACTGAGGTACTCAAGATATTGAAACAGAAAATGTATCCGATTCTAGACCTTGAAGAAATGGCGGGTCATCGAGGGTCGATCTTTGGTACGATTGGTCTTAATGATGGTCATAATCAAAAAACCTTTGATTCTCTTTTATTTAAAGGTCTTCAGGAATTACAAAAGGCGGATTATTTTCTTGTTGAAGCTGAGAGTAAACGAATCGGTAAAGCTGTTCAGCCTGAGGAACTAATGGATATAAAATTTAAAGGAACAAATATCTATATTCATACTCCTCTAGAACAAAGGGTCACCCACCTTATTTCTGAATATGTACATCCATATCAGGATGAACCATGGTATCAGAATAAGATTTTAAGTAATGTGGAGAAGGTTCTTAAACGAGTGAAGGATATGGAGATAAGAAGAAAGCTATTGGAATTAGTTGATGAAAAAAATTATCATGACTTGATTCAAATTCTTTTAGAATATTACTATGATCCTCGGTATGATCATGCAAGACAAGATTACGAAGGTGAGTTTTACGATATTTTTGCCAATAATCCAGCTGAAGCAGCTAAAAAAATTGAAGAAAAGCTAAAGGAACTTTCTTTTTCTTCACTATTGGAAACAAATAAATTGGATTAATCTTATATTCATCTGAAGAAGTACACGCATTTTCATATCGTGTACTTTTCTTATTATTTTTTTAAGAAAATTTTAATCTTCTTCTCATCAGGGTCTCCTTTCCACAATATATGATATTTATATAAATCCTTTCATTAACCTACTTCTTCCATACAAATGATCAGTATTCTTGAAATAAAAATACTCAGTAAGGAGGAATGTAACATGTTATGGGTTAGATTAATAATTGTTGGATTCTTTTCAATAAGTGCACTTTCGTTAATGTCGTATCAATCCATTGAAATTTTTCATGCAATCATTGATTTTATTAAAGATAAACATCAGTTAAAATAATAGCAAATACAAATTGTGAGCGTGGATATATGCAAAAAATACTAATTATTGAAGATGAAAAGAATTTAGCCAGGTTTATTGAGCTTGAATTAAATCATGAAGGCTATCAAACAACAGTATCGACCGATGGGAGACGCGGATTAGATTTGGCCCTTTCAGAAAATTGGGATGCCATTTTACTCGATTTAATGCTCCCAGAGTTAAATGGAATGGAAGTATGTCGAAGAATTAGACAGGCGAATAAATCGATTCCAATTATTATGATTACTGCAAGAGACAGTGTATTGGATCGTGTTTCAGGACTGGATAGCGGTGCAGATGATTATATCGTTAAACCGTTTGCTATAGAAGAATTATTGGCCAGATTAAGGTCAATGTTCCGGAGGGTAGAGGCACTAACTTCAAATGATTTAACCACTTTAACCTTCAAGGATTTAGTCATTGAACTTGAATCATGTATTGTTAAAAAAGCTGATGAGGTAATTGGGTTAACCAAAAGAGAATTTGACTTATTGGTTATTTTTATGAGCAATATAAACATTGTATTAACAAGAGAAGTTCTCTTGAATAAAGTTTGGGGTTATAGTACGGGTGTGGAAACGAACGTTGTGGATGTATATGTTCGTTATTTAAGAAATAAAATAGACGATCAAAATGAGGGAAGCTACATTCACACAGTACGTGGTACAGGATATGTAATGAGATGAGTAGAAAGATCATGCTTATAGTTAATAAACTCTCCTGGCAAACAAAATTAGTGCTAAGTGGATCAGCAGCTATATTTCTTACGTTTTTTTTATTTAGTTTCTTAGAGTATCATACAGTTTCCAAATGGATGATGAATCGTGAGGAAATGGCCATTAATAGGACTATTACTGACATCGCAGCGTTTTATAAAGCAAAAGCTAATACATTAACCCGTATAGATATTATTAATAGCGAAGATTTTTTACGTAATATGAATGACAAAGATCAATTGATTCGAATTTATGACAGTAAAGGGAATATTCTAGTTTCAGATAAAAACGGTGATTTTCCAGTTCTTGAACCAATTCCAGTAACAACTAGTACTACGGATTTGATTTCTATTCAAGGAAAGGAAGCCTTTATAGCGAGATTTCCAATTAATTCGGGGGAATTTAGAGGCACACTAGAGATTGTCCGGCATTTAAATAACTATCACAAAATGATGAGTAACCTCTTTTGGGTGATGTCTATATTTGGAATAGCTGCTATTCTTTTTAGTGCTATAAGTGGATATATTCTTGCAAAACAACTACTAAAGCCTGTTAGAGCCTTAACAAAAGCAATGAAAAAAATAAAAGAAAATGGTTTTCAGGGAAGAGTAGAGGTCTATGATCAAAAGGATGATTTAACTGATCTGACTAACGTTTTTAATGAAATGATGGACGAAATTGAGAAATCTTTTCTGGCACAGAAACAATTTGTTGAGGATGCATCACATGAGTTAAGGACACCTGTTTCTATTCTCGAAGGACATCTATCTTTATTAAATCGGTGGGGAAAAAAGGATCCTATTATTTTAGAAGAATCTTTAGATGCTTCATTACAGGAGCTTTCGAGGCTGAAAAAACTGATTACTGACCTGCTAGAATTAACTCGAGTGGAAAATCAAAGAATTTTAACTTCTGAAAAAGTAGACATTTCCCAACTTGTCCAAAAATTAATAAAGAAATTTGAAATTATACATTCAGATTTTAAATTTAATATAGAAATTGAAAAGAACTTACCTATGGGTTCTATTGCTGAGCACCATTTCGAACGGATATTAATTATCTTATTAGATAATTCAGTTAAATACTCTAGAGAAGATAAAACAATTTGGATATCTGCAATCCGAAAGGGGAGCAATATTATCGTTTCTGTTACTGATATTGGAATTGGTATTCCTAAAGAAAATATCCAAGAAGTGTTTAACCGATTTTATCGAGTTGATAAGGCTCGAGTGCGTGAAAATGGTGGTACGGGTTTGGGACTTTCAATTGCCAAGCAACTAGTGCAGAAGTATAATGGTTCAATCTTAATGGAGAGTAAAGAAGGCAGAGGAACAAAAGTAAGCATTTCAATTCCAGTAGATACAAAAGACCGCTGAAAGTTCTTTCAGCGGTCTTTTGTTGCTACCGTTTTTTAAAGGGCCTGAGTCCCCTGCGTTGTATTTCCTCTTTTAGTATCTTAATCCATTCCTTTTCCTTACCAGACTTTAGTGCATCCCGATACGATACAACCAATTGTTCGTTACTCATAATTTTCAAGTTTCGAATGCCTCCTTGGAAAGTGGATTGAATATTCAGTTTTTACTATTGTAATGGTTTTCATGGATTTTGAGAACCTTTATTTCTCATTTTTTTGATGTTTACTTACATGAAAAAGTTGGAAGTTATATTTTAAAAATATTGAATATTCTTATAAATATGGTAACATACTGTTGAAAGCGTTTTACTTTGTTGTTGGTTTAATTGTATTGAGGAGGATGAGAATATGTCGGCTTTGCTAAGTATTACTATTGGGAAACTATTAGAAGAAAAAGCAGAATTACATCCAGACCATACAGCTGTGATTTATAGTGATCGAAATTTAAGTTGGAGTTATCGTAAATTTGATGATATTTGCAGAAATGCTGCAAAAGGTTTTATGAAGCTTGGTATTGATAAAGGGGAACAGGTTGCAGTCTGGTCGAGTAATACCCCGGAATGGCTAATTACTCAATTTGCGACAGGTAAAATGGGAGCTGTATTGGTTACTGTAAATACAAATTATCGCACTGCTGAACTCGAGTATTTATTAAAACAATCTGATTCTACCACTTTTATTATAATGGATAACTGGAAAGATGCCTCTTATATTGACATGATTAATGAAATTGTTCCTGAGTTAAAGACATCTGAACCTGGGAAATTAAAAAGCAGCAGGCTTCCATGTTTGAAGAATGTTATTGTCCTTGGGGATAAAAAGTATCCTGGTACCTATTCCTGGGAAGATATTATTAAACTTGGTGAAGAGGTAACGGACGAAGAGTTAAATAAAAGAATGAATACTCTAGAGCCTGACGATGTAATTAACATGCAATACACTTCAGGTACAACAGGGTTTCCAAAAGGTGTTATGTTAACACATAACAACATTGTCAATAATGGATTTAATATAGCCAACTGTATGAAGTTAACTGTAGAGGACAGGCTTTGTATCCCTGTTCCGTTTTTTCATTGCTTTGGATGTGTGCTGGGTACAATGGCTTGTGTTTCTGTAGGAGCAACAATGGTGCCTGTTCAGGATTTTAATCCGAAAAAAGTATTGCAAACGGTTCAGGATGAAAAATGTACGGCTCTCCATGGTGTGCCAACGATGTTTATCGCTGAATTAAATGAACCAGATTTTGAAAGTTATGATCTTTCATCGTTGCGAACCGGTATAATGGCAGGATCAAACTGCCCGATTGAGGTCATGAAGGCGGTCATTGAAAAAATGGGGGCTAAAGAAATAACGATTGCATATGGACAAACAGAGTCTTCACCAGTTATCACACAAACCAGAACGGATGATCCAATTGAATTACGTGTAGAATCAGTTGGAAAAGCACTTCCTAATGTTGAGGTGAAGATTGTAGAACCAGGAACAAACAGAGAAGTGGCAATGGGTGTACAAGGAGAACTTTGTACCAGAGGTTACCATGTGATGAAGGGATATTATAAAAATATGGCAGCAACCAATGAGGCCATTGATCAAGATGGTTGGCTACATACTGGGGACTTAGCTATCATGGATGAGAATGGATATTGCAAAGTCACAGGGCGTTTAAAGGATATGATTATTAGAGGTGGAGAAAATATATATCCCCGTGAAATTGAAGAGTTCCTCTATTCTTATCCCAAAATCCTAGATATTCAAGTGATAGGTGTACCGGACGAAGTATATGGTGAAGAAATTATGGCTTGGATTATATTGAAAGAAGGAGAGAAAGCAACATCTGAAGAGATTAAAGAATACTGTATTGGAAAGATCTCAAAACATAAAATTCCAAAATATATTGAGTTTACTGATTCATTTCCAATGACTGCATCAGGAAAAATACAGAAATATCGTTTGAGGGAAAATTCACTACAAGTCGTTGGGAAGTAATAATAAATTTTACGCTGGCAGAGGAGGGTCTATTGTTGCGTATCATTGCTTTTATTGATTATACTTATAATTGGACAAAGACTGAAAGGAACGATGGCAACAATGATTCATTTAACATGGCGCGAGCGTGAAACACTTAAAAAAGTGAAATGCGTTCATACTGATGCTGAGAAATACCTAGTAAATAACGCTCTGACCGCTGGTGGAATTTATGATGTAAAAAATGAAACAGAAGAATTTTATTATATCATTGATAACACTGGTAAAGTCGGGGGATTTTACAAGGACTACTTTCAAGATGTATAAAAAAATGCCTGGTATTAAAACCAGGCATTTTTTATTTACTTATTTTTGATTCACTTGTACTTCTTTAGGCTTATTGGTTTGATAAAGCTTTCGACTAATAAGCGTCTGGATAATTAAAAATGTTCCACCTACAACCCAATAAAGTGGAAGGGCTGCTGGTGCATTAAATGAAAACATAACGATCATTAATGGGGAGAGCAAGCCCATATATTTCATTTGCTCCTGCTGTTGAGTCGGCATATTAGATTGCGATACCTTGAATTGTAAGTAATAGATAACACCTGCAATGATTGTAATGACAATATCAGGATGTCCAAGACTAAACCATAAAAACTCATGAGTTTTTATCTCTTCAGATCCTCTAATTGCATAATAGAAGCCCGTTAAGATCGGCATTTGGATAAGAATAGGTAAACAACCCATATTTAACGGATTGACTCCATGCTTTTGATAAAGCCCCATCATTTCTGCTTGTAATTCTTGTTTTTTCTTTGGGTCTTTTTCAGTTTTCATTTTCTTTTGAATAACTTCCATTTCTGGTTTTAAAACATCCATTTTTTCCTTCATAGCCATTTGATTTTTATATTGCTTTAACATGAGAGGCATTAAGACAAGTCTAATCACTAGTGTAATAAGAATGATCGCTAAGCCATAATTCCCACCAAAAAAATCGGCAACTGCATGTATTGAAGATGAAAATGGATTCACAAAATAAGTGTGGAAAAATCCATCGTTTTTTCCGCCTTGAGATTGAGCAGAACAAGCGGATAACAGAAATGTTGTAAAAGTAAGTAAAGCAATAATGATAAGTGAAGAACGTTTCGTTTTCATATTTCCTCCTAAAAATGTGTAGGTTGATTTTTTATACTGGTATTAAAAGGAAGGAAATGGGTTCTTCAGAATCATCCTTAGTACATTCTTTTCTACGAATATATTTAATAATTCTATTTAAAATAAAACTGCCATTTAAACTGCTTTTTTTTCGGTAAAAAAACAAGGGCTGGATTATTTTTGTGTCCGCAGGATTAGTTTGAGAACCAATAAATGAATATTCAACGCCCCATGCCCATAGGAACTTTAATGTAATTCCTAAGTATATACTAACGTAAAGTGCGTTTAAGGCATGTATATCTGAATGGTCGATGAGCAATTGAAACAAAAATAATCACCTCTTTAAAATGCCAATGATATGAGTATAAAGGAGAATGGCTAAAGAATCAATTTATTGTATGGCAAAATACCAGAATTTGAAGAGATTACTAAACAATTATGTATATGCATTAAAACAAGAACGAAAGTAGCTGTTTAAGTTTCGCTGTAATGTGAATATTAAGATGAATAATGTCTATTATTTATTAACTTAGGGTGGTGCAATTTGGAAACATTAGATTTACATAATATCTTTGTCATGGCTCTATTTTTAATGATGTTAGCCGCGGGGATTACAGCTATTGCCAAGAAATTTAAACAGCCATACCCAATAGCATTAGTAATAATTGGTGCGATAATTGGTTTGATAAAATTTCCAGTATTAGAACCATTAAAAAATTTTATTACGCAAGGGGAAGTATTCCATTTTGTTATTGTTACCTTGTTTTTACCTGCGCTTTTAGGGGAAGCATCATTAAAACTGCCTTTTCGTGAGATGCGGACCAATAAAATACCTATTATTGCTCTAGCATTTGGTGGTACATTATTGTCGTTTCTCCTGGTTGGATTTTCAGGGTATTACCTTCTGGGGTTATCTGTCACCGCAGCTTTTGTATTCGGTTCATTAATGAGTGCAACAGACCCAGTCAGTGTTTTAAGTATCTTTAAAAGTATTGGAGTAAATAAAAGACTTGCAATTGTGGTTGAAGGGGAAAGTTTATTTAATGACGGTATGGCGGTGGTGCTTTTTCAGCTTTCTGCATTTTATTTACTATCCTATATTGATTTAGGTTGGGCAGGATTGGGTTTAGGTGTATGGACTTTTGTAAAGGTCATATTCCTAGGACTAATCGTCGGAGGTGCACTTGGATACGGTTTTTCAATTTTAACAAAGTTCTATGATGATTATCCGCTTGAGATCATTTTTAGTATTGTATTGTTTTATGGATCATATTTATTAGCAGAAAGTATCCATGCTTCTGGTGTCATTGCAGTTGTTGTTGCTGCCATGATTTATGGAAACTATGGTGCGAAAATCGGCATGACACCCACTACTAAATTAAATATAGGAAACTTTTGGGATGTTGCTGCTCTTTTGGCGAATTCTATTGTCTTTTTAATGGTTGGGCTAGAAATTACAAGAATAGGGATTTTTAATAAATGGGGAATGATTTTTGCAGCCATACTAATCGTTTTGATAGCAAGGAGCGCCGCGGTCTATGCTAGTTTGTTCTTCATAAAAAAATTTCCACAATCCTGGAAGCATATTATTAATTGGGGGGGGTTAAAAGGTTCTTTATCTATAGCACTAGCATTAAGCCTGCCTTATGACTTCGAAGGAAGAGATGAATTATTGGTATTAACTTTTTTCGTGGTTCTCTTTTCGTTGGTAGTACAGGGGTTATCTGTTAAGCCATTAATTAAATTTCTTGGAGTAAACCCTAAAGATGAAGGTTCGAGCGAATATGAATATTTACTAGCTAAGATTTATCAGTATGATGCAGCTATACAAGAAATACATAGGGTAAGGAAGAAACTTTTTATCACAGAACCACTATCCAATGAACTTATTAAAGAATATGAAGAAAAGAAGCTAAGTGTAGAAAAGCAGGTACAGGAATTATATCAGAATCATATGGAATTAAAAGAAAAACAAAAAAAGCTACTCTTAAAACAGGCACTTTATGCCGAACACGAAGCCATTAGTCATTTAAATAAAGATGAGGTTATTTCAAATGAAATAGCAGATCACCAACAAACAGAAATCATGGATTTACTTGTAAATCTAGATGAAGAATAAATATAAAAAACTAGGCTGACACAACTTCAGTGTCAGCCTGGTTGAAAATACTATTTATAAATGGATCCCTTCACCATTTCTCCAATTGGCTGTAAGCATTCGATAGGCAAACACGACACTTTCCTCTGTTGGGGGCTCTATATTCTTTAGTGGATATTCATGTCCAAGTGCTTCCCACTTATATACTCCCATTTTATGATAGGGAAGAATTTCAACCTTTTGAACATTTTCAAGGGTACCGATAAACTCTCCAAGTTCTTGAAGATCCAAGGAATCATCTGTTACTGTTGGAACAAGAACATGGCGAATCCATACAGGTATCTTCCTATTAGATAAATACTTGGCAAATTCAAGAATGTGATTGTTAGCCATTCCAGTTAACTGAATATGTTTTTTCCGGTTAATATGCTTCAAGTCGAGAAGTACAAGATCAGTGTATTGTAATAGTTCTTCGAGTTGTTCAATAAAAAGTTTGGATTGAGAGAAGCAACCTCCTGAAGAATCTATAGTTGTGTGAATCCCCATCTTTTTACAAACCCTAAATAATTCAGTGAGGAAAGGAATTTGAAGTAGCGGCTCGCCACCACTAACAGTAATACCACCACCTGATGCCTGAATGAAGGGGAGATAGCTCATCAAATCTTCCATTATTTCCGAAACAGTTATCTCTCTGCCAGAACCGATTTCCCATGTATCGGCATTATGACAAAATTGGCAGCGTAATAAGCACCCCTGTGTAAAAACCACATAGCGTATTCCAGGCCCGTCTACTGTTCCTAAAGTTTCAATGGAGTGAATATTTCCGATCATGATGATATCCCCTTTCATTATTAAGGAGGCTCTCTCTTTGTATTCGAGTAAGCCAAAGTAAGCTATTTATAAAGACTCATGGAAAGTCCGGTTAATAACGTCCAGCTGTTGTTCTTTGGTTAGTTTAATAAAGTTTACGGCATAACCAGAAACACGAATCGTTAGTTGTGGATACAGCTCTGGGTGTTCCATTGCATCTAATAATGTTTCCTTATTAAAAACGTTAACGTTTAGATGGTGACCAGATTTTATTGCGTAGCCATCCAAGATTGAAACAAGGTTCCTAATCTGACTTTCTTCTTCTTTCCCTAATGCTTTTGGCACGATAGAGAAAGTATTTGAGATTCCATCCATTGCATAGCTATATGGAATTTTTGCAACAGAGGATAGTGAGGCTAAAGTACCCTTAGTATCCCGGCCGTGCATTGGATTTGCACCAGGAGCAAAAGGTTCTCCTGCACGACGCCCATCTGGTGTATTACCTGTTTTCTTTCCGTAAACAACATTTGATGTAATGGTTAGAACGGAAAGTGTATGAAGGGAATCACGATAGGTTACGTGTTTACGTAATTTCTTCATAAATGTCTCAACAACATCAACGGCAATACGATCCACACGGTCATCGTTGTTACCGTATTTTGGGAAATCTCCTTTTATTTCGAAGTCCACTGCTAAACCATTTTCATCACGAATTACTTTTACTGTACCATATTTAATAGCACTTAATGAGTCAGCTACTACGCTTAAACCAGCAATTCCTGTTGCCATGGTACGAAGGATATTTGTGTCATGTAAAGCCATTTCGATTCTTTCATAGCTGTATTTATCATGCATATAATGAATGACATTTAATGTATTAATATATAAACCTGCCAGCCATTCCATCATTTGATCAAAACGTTGCATTACTTCATTAAAATCCAATACATCTGAAGTTATTGGTCTATATTGTGGGCCAACTTGGATTTTTAGTTTTTCATCAACGCCTCCGTTAATAGAGTAAAGAAGGGCTTTTGCTAAATTTGCGCGAGCACCGAAGAACTGCATTTGCTTGCCAATTTCCATAGCAGAGACACAACAAGCTATTCCGTAATCATCTCCATATTCAGGGCGCATGATATCATCGTTTTCATATTGAATGGAGCTTGTTTTAATTGACATCTTAGCACAGTACTGTTTAAATCTTTCAGGAAGCTGTGGTGACCAAAGAACGGTTAAATTTGGCTCTGGTGCTGGCCCTAGGTTATCAAGTGAATGTAGGAATCGGAATGAGTTCTTCGTTACAAGAGATCGTCCATCCTGTCCCATTCCACCGATAGATTCCGTTACCCATGTAGGGTCACCACTGAATAATTCATTATAATCAGGTGTACGGGCGAATTTTACTAATCGGAGCTTCATGATAAAGTGATCGACGATTTCTTGAGCTGATTCTTCTGTTAATGTTCCTGCCTGTAAATCTCTTTCAATGTAAATATCTAAGAAAGTTGAGACGCGTCCAAGACTCATCGCAGCCCCATTTTGTTCTTTTATGGCTGCAAGGTATCCAAGATATAGCCATTGAAAAGCTTCTTGTGCATTTTTAGCTGGGCGAGATAGGTCAAACCCGTAGCTGGTACCTAATTCTTTTAGTTCATATAAAGCTCGGATTTGTTCAGCAATCTCTTCACGAAGACGCATATTATCTTCAGTCATTACTTTACTAGTATTCTTTTTGTCTATTTCCTTCTCTTTTATAAGGAAATCAACACCATATAATGCTACACGGCGATAATCACCAATGATTCGTCCACGTCCATAAGCATCTGGAAGCCCTGTAATAATGGCAGCTTTACGAGCTAACATCATCTCGTCTGTGTATGCATCAAAGACACCTTGGTTATGTGTTTTGCGGAATTCAGTAAAGATTCTTTCAATTTCAGGGTTTAATTGATAACCATAAGCCTCACATGCTCCTTTTGCCATCCTAATTCCGCCGAATGGTTGTAAAGAACGATTAAATGGTTTATCAGTTTGAACACCTACTACTTTTTCAAGGTCTTCGTTGAGGTAGCCAGGGCCATGTGAAGTAATAGTGGAAACGGTTTCTGTGTCCATATCTAGGACTCCACCTTTTTCACGTTCCTGTTTTGTTAACTCCATTACCTGTTCCCATAGTATTTTAGTAGCTTCAGTTGCGTTAGCTAAAAAAGAATCATCGCCTTCATACGGATTATAATTTCTAAGAATAAAATCACGAACATTCACCTCTTTGTTCCAAGTACCTTTAGTAAAACCTTGCCATTGTTCCATCATTATTCACCTCTTTGATTAATAAAAAAACTAAACTGTTTTACTATTTTTATCTTACATTCAGTATAACAGTTTAAAAGTGATAAAAGTCACCTGAAAAAGAGGTAATTGTTAAGATATTGTGAAGTCTTGTTTTTAAGGGGTTTTTTTGGGGTGTTTATGAACTTTATATGAACAAGATAGACATAAAAGTAAAAACTGTACTATAAAAAAATGAATAATATTAAAAACTGTTATACAAGAGATGTCACATGTAGAGAAGAAGAGCAGGGGAAAAGTCTCCTGCTCTTAATCTACTACTATATAAGCAATCATAGGGCCATTGTGTGCTCTATCTGGATGAATTTCACATACGAGGCGATACGTTCCTTCTTTTTTAAAGTCTAAGGGAATGACCGTTTCTTTCCCTTTTTTTACTGTACCCTTTATTGTTGTTCCTTCAATATAAAATGGATGTTCCTCACCGTTTATCCCGCTAATTATTAATCTAACTTTTTCGCCTTTTTCTATTAAGATAGTTCCGGGGTCCCAACGATACGCCTCTATTTCTTTACCATCCTTCATTTTTGTTTTAAATTCTCCTGTAACCATATGAATCTCACGGATATTCTTATCAGATTGTTGATTGAAAACTGTAGTGTCACCTGCTTTTAACATTAACCACGCAGAAATACTGGCAAGTACAGCCGCTAATGCTAAGAAGAATAACAAGGTTTCTTTTTTGAATACAAAAAATTTCACCGTAAAACCTCCTCCTAAAATTGTCCTATTTCATACTTATGCGTAACAGGTTAAAAAACTTGTCTACTTTTTTAACTTTTCGTTTTATCTAAAATAGGTCGTAGGAGAAAAGTAAGTGATTGAATGAATTACAAAAATTGCGGTTGAACATAAAATAAAATGTCTAAAATGATAATAAACATCTATAAATTAAATATATTTCTTTGTTTTTACAGTTGAAAAGTTTATATTTAAGTCAGGAAAAAAATAATAGGTGGTCATACTTTTGGGGATAAAGAAAGAAAAAATAGTAAAAGTAGTAAAATTTATTTTTCCGCTATTATTATTAATTTTTGCCATTATAGAAATGAAAAGGTTTACTGGGGATTTGAATGTACAGCTACTAAAGAATGAAATTAATCAGTTAAATATCTGGGTATTATTGCTGGTTTTAGCAATTACGTTTATTGCTGTTTTACCAATGTTACTATATGATGTTATCCTTGTTCGGATCCTAAAGTTAAAAGTCCCTAATAATGAGCTCCTAGAACAATCGTTTATTGCTAATTCGTTTTCAAATTTAATCGGATTTGGCGGACTGGTAGGTGCTATGTTAAGAACCTACTTTTTTCATAAACATGAAAAAGATAAAAGGAAGCTTCTTGGTGTAATTGCATCTGTTTCCCTTTTTTATTTAACAGGAATTTCACTGCTTTCATGGATTGTAACGATTGGTTTTCGTCATTTTCCGCTGTTTGTTGATACAAAATGGCTTTATTTCGCTGTCTTAGGGGTTGGATTGTACTTGCCTATCTTTTTAGGTGTACATTTGATGAAATCGAAAAAAGAATCGGTTATTACCCCAAAGGTGGGTATAGAGTTAGTCATTGTTTCAGTAATAGAATGGTTGGCTGTGTTCGTGGCTATTTTATTATTGAGCAGACTACTAGGTATACCTGTGTCAAGCATAGACTTATTTCCTGTTTATGTTGTAGCAGCCTGTGCAGGTATTATAAGTATGATTCCAGGTGGCCTGGGTTCTTTTGATTTAATCTTTTTATGGGGAATGCAAGAGCTGCTCGTTCCCGATGAGAAGGTACTTGTTTTACTTCTGTTTTACCGTATTGGTTATTACTTTGTTCCATTTTTAATTAGTTTAGTGTTTTTCGTAAAGTTGTACTGGGAGAGATGGAACCAATCATGGAATCAACTTCCTAAAGCGATTATCCAAGGGTTAAGTCACGTGGTGCTAACTATTCTTGTGTTTATATCAGGCTTAATTCTTCTTTTGTCTGCGAGTGTCCCAGGTATTATGTCGAGACTTAGAATCGCTCAGGAGTTACTATCATTTCCAATCATAAATGTGTCCCATCAATTATCTGTCGCCGCTGGGTTCTTACTGTTAGGCTTATCACGCGGTATCGAATACAGGGTGAAAAGAACATATGAGTTGACCATGCTTGCTTTAATACTTGCAGCACTTTTTTCAATCTTTAAAGGAATTGATTATGAAGAAGCTACCTTTCTTATCATTGTGGCACTTTTACTTAGAATCTCTAAGGGACAATTCTATCGGGAAAGTTATGTTTTAACGTGGGGTAAAACTATATTTGATATTACAGTCATACTAATCATAACTTCCATGTACATTTTGATTGGATATTTAAATTTGCCTATTTCAAAATTAACCATTCCAGATAAATTATTGCCTTATGTAATTGTGGATTACCGTGATTTGTTTACAAGTGCAATTATTGGATTAGTAATAGCTATGATGATATTACTAACTGGCTATTTAATTAGCCTGCCGAAAAAATGGAAACTAGAGAAATCGATTGATTATGAAAATGAAATATATAACCATTTAAGAAAGTATCAAGGAAAGGTATTATCCCATTTAATTTTTTTGCATGATAAGTATATTTTCTGGAACAGTAAAAAGAATATTTTAATTCCTTTTCAGAAATATGCGGACAAACTAGTTATTTTAGGAGATCCCATTGGTGAACAAATTGAAATCTCCAACGCGATAGAGGAATTTCAAGAAATTGCTGATATACATGGTTTTACACCAGTGTTTTATCAGGTAAGTGATGACATGCTTCCTTATTTACATGGACATGGTTTTGCTTTTTTTAAGTTAGGTGAAGAGGCGTTTGTAGATTTAAAAACATTCTCTTTATCTGGCAACAAACAAAAGGCGCTTCGGACATTAAAAAATAAATTGAACCGAGAAAGTTATGAGTTTGAATTAATAAAACCACCATTCTCAGCTTGTTTTATAGAGGAGTTAAGAGAGGTTTCCAATGAATGGCTCCAAGGAAGAAAAGAAAAGGGTTTCTCGTTAGGTTTTTTTGATGAGGAATATTTAAATAAGGCACCCATTGCGATTGTAAGAGATGAAGAGAAGAAAATTCTCGGTTTTATGAGCATAATGTATGTATATGATAACAAACAAACAATTTCCGTTGACTTGATGAGGTTTAGACCTGACGCACCAGCTGGAATAATTGATTTTCTATTCCTGTCCTTAATTGATTGGTCGAAAGAGGAAGGGTATGGACGATTTAATATGGGTATGGCACCATTAGCGAATGTGGGATTATCTCGATTTGCCTTTTTAAGCGAAAAAATAGCTGCACAATTATTTTTGCATGGGCACTTTATTTATCACTTTCAGGGATTAAGGCAATTTAAACAAAAGTATACAAATATCTGGGAGCCTAAATACTTAGCTTACAGAAGAAAATCTTCTTTACCATTTATAATGGCTCAAATCACATTATTGATCTCAAAGAAAAGGGCATAATTTTTTCCGGTTGCTAAAAAGCAACCGGTTTTTAATTATATATTAGGAATACTTCCAATTGATAACAATTTATTTGAAAACTATTTATTTATTCAAATAATCTGTTAAAATCAAATAGGGATTAAATGTAAAAGTAAGGGTGTAGTAATGAAGAATATTTTTTTGTACCTCATAGTAACTGTTTTTGTTCTATTTTCTTTTCAATATAATGTGTTCGCGGAGGAAGCACGGCAGTTGGATTTGAAAAGCGAGGGTGCTGTTTTATTAGATTCTGAGACAAATGCCATTCTCTATGCAAAAAATGCCGATGAAAAAATGTATCCAGCCAGCCTAACCAAAATTGCCACAGCCATCTATGCGATTGAAAAAGGAAATTTAGATTCAATAGTGACGGTGAGTGCTAATGCAGTTAGACAGGACGGAACAAGGGTGTATTTAAATGAAGGGGAGCAAGTCCCATTAAAGAAGCTTATTCAAGGGATGCTAATAAACTCAGGAAACGATGCAGCAGTAGCGATTGCTGAGTATTTGGATGGAGATGTGAAAACATTTGCTGAAAGTTTGAACAGTTATCTAAAAAATAAGATAGGTGTGACAAATACTCATTTTACCAATCCAAATGGATTGCATGATGAAAACCATTATACGACCGCAATGGACTTAGCGTTAATAACTAATTATGCATTGAAGAATCCTACTTTTGCTGAAATTTTCGGGACAAAGGTGCTTGATTGGCAAGGGCAATCCTGGAGTACTAGAATCTTAACCCATCATCGGATGCTCAAGGGGGAACTGCCCTATCCGGGAATTTCAGGAGGTAAGACGGGATACACCACTGAAGCGAAACAAACTTTAGCCACGACTGCTGGTAATGGAAATTTAAAATTAACAGCTGTTGTATTGAAATCTGATTTAAAAAATGATAAGTACAAAGATACCGCAGTTTTGTTCGATTATGGATTTAAGGGTTATCAGCATGAAACAATTAATCAGGGAGTAATATTTAAATCGGGCAACAAAGAATTTTACCCTGAAAGTGATATTGTTATCACTGAGGACGTTAGTGGTAATATCAAGACGGTTAATGACGAAGGTTTACTTTCAATTGAAAATAATAATGGCCAAGTGCTACAAAAGGTGCAATTGAAATATAAAGACCCTCCGAAGTCAAAATCTGCGGAGATAAAGAGTAAGAAAGCGAATAAGAAGGAGTCTCCGCTAATTCTTTTAAATACCTTAATTGGATTACTCCTAATTACAGGTGCAGGAACTCTTATACAGAGACAAAGACGACGGAAAGTATCAAGATATTATTAGCCTAGTTAAAAAAAGCCGTGGAGAGTAATGTTGATCTGCCCCGTAAATGTTAGTTAGTGTCTAACATTTACGGGGCAGATCATGTTTGCCTCCATGGCTTATTTTTGTGTAACAGTTGTGATGAGTATGAAAAAGAACGAGATTATAACCATAGTAGCAACCAAGAGCCATGCTAAATTCATATTGCCGGATTCCATTGCAATATAAATGGCTGTTGGTGCAGTTTGGGTTTTTCCTGGAATATTACCAGCGAACATAAATGTAGCTCCGAACTCTCCAAGTGATCGTGCAAAACTTAGAACCAACCCTGCGATGATTGATTTAATAGATAATGGGAGAGTGATATGTAGGAATACTTTCAATTCACCAGCCCCATCTATACGGGCGGCTTCCTCAATACCTATATCGACTGCTTGAAAGCCGATTTTGACCGTTTGGTACATAAGTGGAAATGCAACAATGGTCGATGCAATCACTGCAGCAGTAAAAGTAAAAATAATGGGTTGTGCTATTAGTCGTTCTATAAAGAGACCTAAAGGGCTATTTGTCCCAAATATGAATATTAATAAAAAACCTATGACGGTAGGAGGTAAAACAATTGGAAGGAGCAGAATCGTTTCTATAAGTGTCTTGCCTTTGAATTGTTTTCTTGCAAAGATCTTACCTATCATAATTCCAAGAATAAAAACAATAGTTACTGAAATTGATGCAACTTTTAAAGATAATACAATTGGTGACAAAAATTCATTTTGTAACAAATTCCTCAATCCAATACTTGAATTTCCGAAATGATTATTTCTAAATAATTATAAAATAGAATTACTCCTTTGTATAGTTTAATGGTTTTGCATTAAAGGAGGAGGGGGAATCAATTTGATCCTTATCATCAACAAGGCTTCTTGTTCCGATAAAGTCACTCTTATCACCAAAATTTTGTCCAAAACCTTGATTTTTCTTATCAGAATTATGCCATTCTGCTAAAAGGTTTTGACCAATATTTACGGCTGAAGCATTTTCAAAGGAATTAATTTTAATCATAAATATATTAATGTTTATATAAGGGGCTGGGGCCGGCATTAGATCGCCTCCTTTTTCTTGTTTTTAAGTATATGTATGTCTGAGACATTTATGAAAGATGTGTAATATCAGGATTAAAAAACAAATATCGTTAGTAAGATGATAGTAACAAATTTGTGGAATTAGAATGTGGGAGGTGGGATTAAATGGATATGGATAAATTAAAACAATGGATGGATGTGGCCAAAAATATGAATGGAGGAGATTTTTGGAATAATATTTTTGATCAAGATTTCGCTAAGCAATTTATGAATGAACAACCCAATGCAGCTCCTCAATCTGCAAAACAATCTGGAAGAGAAGAAAAAAATACACCGCCATTTCCCGCTATTGACATATTAGAAGGGGAAAGTGAAGTTTTAGTAGTAATTGAGGTACCAGGGATGAAAAAAGAGAACCTTGAATTAGGGCTGAACGGAAATTCCTTAACCATAAAAGGGAATGCCTTATTTAACCATTCTGAATTAAAGCTTACCTATTCGGAAAGGTTTTATGGAGATTTTCAGAGGCAAATACGGTTACCTGATACCGTAAGTCCTAATCAATTAAATGCTAAATTCTGGAATGGATTATTAATCGTAAGTTACCAAAGAATCGTTGAAAAAGGAGAGATTATTCCAATTGAATAGGCGCGTTTAAGATTTTAGACCGTCCTTTTTAATTGTGGACATGTTAAACTGAAATCCCCATATATATGAAAGTAAGTGAAGAAAAGGGAGCGTTTGTGAGCATGTCATTAAAAGATTTATTCCTAATCTTTAGCAAAAATGATTACGAAAAGGAATTAAAGAAAAAGTTGACTTCCTTAGAATTGAATATTGAAAAATTACAAAAGCAGCTGCAAACCCTCCAACAATCATCTCCCCCGGAAGAAGCTAGCAAACATAATGAACCTCCAATTATTATAGAGAAGATTAATATTGAAAAAATCATTTTAGATAAATACGAATTAAACAATAACTTTGGGCAGCTTGGAATTAAAGAACTGAAAGGGAAATTAAATATTGGAGCAACCTATGGTACTGAATTTCAACCTAACTTCGATAAAAATGAGGAGGAAGAGGAAAGGAATACCGGACAAAAAGAAAGGATAAAACCAGCTACATCACCACAAAATGGTCCTAAAGTGAATTTTTATTCAAAAGAAGATTAAAAAAAAGACTAAGGTTACAACCTTTAGTCTTTTGAGAAATCATTATTGAAGCCTGCTTTCAACCTGTTGACATACTTCGTCCGCGGACATCCCGTTTGCATCAATTACAGAGCCTTTTGTAAGGGTATCCTGCATTCCCATCACGTTTGAATCAAGACCAGTTACAACACAGCAATCACAGTTTTGTGCATCGGATTCCTGTTTTAATTCAACTACGTCATAGCCTTTTTCACGTAGTACTTGTTGAATATTTGTAAGAGATTGCTCTACACCAACTTTTGCCATACAAAACACCTCCTCCTGTAGATTATCATGCCAAAGTTTAACGGAAATATTCCGTATAAGTAGCATTAACCTTCCAAAAACTATTAAGGGAGGTGTAATGATGGGAAAACGTAGTAAAAAGAAAGCAGATCCATCCACAATTGGACTCAATTCACCCCAAGTTGAGGGACAAGGAACAACGGTAACAGAAACAGGATCAAGAGCTGAGTCTTCTTCAAGAAGAAAACAAAAACAAATGTAAAAAATGAAAGAGGCTGACCTTGTGGGTTCAGCCTCTTAACAATTATTTATACATTTCTGCTACTTGCTTTTGAACTTCCTCATTCTCCAAATATTCATCATAAGACATTTGCTTATCAACTAAACCTTTTGGTGTTAATTCAAAAATCCTATTCGCAATAGTTTGAATGAACTGATGGTCATGTGAAGAGAAGATCAGTGAGCCTTTAAAATTAATTAGACCATTATTTAGAGCAGTAATTGATTCTAAGTCTAAATGGTTCGTTGGCTCATCTAAAAGAAGTACGTTCGATCCGTTTAACATCATTTTGGATAGCATGCAACGAACTTTTTCTCCCCCGGAAAGAACGCTAGCCTTCTTCAACACTTCTTCTCCCGAAAATAGCATTCTACCCAAGAAGCCTCTTAAGAAGCTTTCGCTTTCATCTTTTGGAGAGAACTGGCGTAACCACTCAACTAAATTAAGGTCTGAGTTTTCAAAGTACTCGGAGTTATCTTTAGGAAAATAAGCTTGTGAAGTGGTAATTCCCCATTTAAAAGTACCACTGTCAGCCTCCATTTCACCCATCAATATTTTAAATAGAGTTGTTTTCGCAATCTCATTTGTACCTACAAGCGCAATTTTATCGTTCTTATTCATAAAGAAACTAACATTATCCAGGATTTTTACACCATCAATCGTTTTTGTTAATCCTTCAACTCTTAGTAAATCGTTCCCGATTTCCCGGTCCGGTGTAAATCCAACAAATGGATAACGGCGAGAGGAAGGCTTAATGTCATCAAGTGTTATTTTATCCAGTAGCTTCTTACGAGAGGTAGCCTGTTTCGATTTTGATGCATTTGCACTAAATCGGGCAATAAAGGCTTGTAATTCCTTTATTTTCTCTTCTTTCTTCTTATTAGCATCAGAGGTTAATCTTGATGCTAACTGGCTTGATTCATACCAAAAATCGTAGTTACCCACATAAATTTGAATTTTACCATAGTCCAAGTCTGCAATATGGGTACAAACTTTGTTTAGGAAGTGACGGTCATGGGATACAACAATAACTGTATTTTCAAAATTAATTAAGAACTCTTCTAGCCATTGGATTGCTTTAATATCTAAGTGGTTAGTAGGCTCGTCCAGTAGTAAAACATCCGGTCTGCCAAACAATGCTTGTGCAAGAAGGACCTTCACTTTTTCAGAACCTGTTAATTCTGACATCGTCTTATAGTGAAGATCTTCCCCAATTCCAAGGCCTTTTAAAAGAATGGCCGCTTCAGGCTCTGCTTCCCATCCGTTTAATTCAGCAAATTCACCTTCAAGTTCAGCAGCCTTCATGCCATCTTCGTCTGTGAAGTTTTCCTTCATATAAATTGCGTCTTTTTCTTGCATAACCTCATAAAGTCTGGAATGACCCATGATAACTGTTTTTAGAACTTCATATTCTTCATACTCAAAATGGTTTTGTTTTAAAACCGCCATTCTTTCATTTGGACCAAGTTGAACTGTTCCTGTTTGTGATTCAATTTCGCCAGAAAGAATCTTTAAAAACGTGGACTTCCCAGCACCGTTTGCACCGATTAAACCATAGCAATTACCAGGTGTGAATTTAATATTTACATCTTCAAATAATTTTCGGTCACCATATCTTAAACTTACATTACTAACTGTAATCATGAATTAAATCCTCCAAAACAAAATATCTATTAATTATACCATTAAAAAAGGTGAAGAGCGAATTCTTTCATTCACCGGTTAGAATGAAAAATTTTCTAAAAAAATTTTTCTTTTTCACACTTTATTCATAATTTTGTTGTAGAATTGGATTAAGAAGTATTAAAGAAGGTGAGAAGTATGGCAAAAAAACAGCTTACTGAACTCGTAAATAAATTAAAAAAGGCTGGAATCAAAGCGAGTTTAACAAAACCGAAGTCCAATTACCTTTTATCTTTACAGCAAATTAAAAAATATCCTTCATCTGTGAATTAAATAGGAAAAATTAGAACTAAAAAGCGATTAATCCTAGGGACTAACCGCTTTTTTTTATTGATTAAAACAAAGAAAAAATTTTAATAAAGCTTATCCATAATTGTTTCATATACATCTTTTTTATTAAAGTCATTTCCCATAGGAAACTTTGCGATGAATTTATTATCTTGATTGACTAAGTAAGTAAAGGTTGAATGGACAAATTGACCATTCCCTGGGTCTTTATATTGAAATTGTAATGCATCCGTCACCTTTTGAATTTCTTTCTGGTCCTCTTTTATTCTTTGTTTCTCACCAGTTAAAAATATCCATTGGTTATCATTGTCAATCCCAAAGCCTTTCATATATTCTTGTAAAATTTGTGGTGTGTCACGGTATGGATCAATGGTAATGGTGACAAATTCAATCTCTTTTCCGTAAATTCCGCTTTTTTCTAAATCCTTCTTCAAGGCCACCATCTTTTGTGTAGTGGTAGGACAAATGTCTGGACAATGAGTATAGATAAATTCAATTAGTTTAAGTTTGGTTGGATCCTTCCCAAAGGTATAGGTTTTGCCATTTTGATTAATCAAACTAACTTCTGCTGGTATTGTCGCATTTGCGTCTCGAATTAGAAAATAGGAAATTCCTGCCGCAATCCCTAAAAATATTGCAAGACCACAAATGAGATAGATTTTTTTCATAACTATCCCTCCTAACAATAAGATAAAGAAGATTGTTGAAAAAAGATATGGATAATTTGTGAACAAAAGCTTATGCCCTTAAACGAATAATCATTTATACTTTAATATGATTAGGGACTTTAACATCGTATATTATTGACAACTAAGAGTATGGGTTAAATAGTAGAGGATAGGTGTTAGTCGTGATGAAACAAGTATTAAATTTTGTCATACAAATGGGGATTTTGATTGTAATTTATCAGCTCGGAAATCTTATAGTCAGATTATTTCATCTGCCTATCCCTGGTAATGTGGTAGGGATTGTTATACTTTTCTTCCTACTTTGGTTAGGTATTATTAAGGTTGAACAAATAGAAACAGCAGCCGGCTGGCTGTTAAAACATCTTGGTTTCTTTTTTATTCCCATTTCAATTGGATTAATGACATTGGGGAGCACTCTAGTAAAGAATGGATTACCATTACTCCTTGTACTTAGTGTAAGTGCTTTTGTTGGGCTAATATCAGCTGGAAAAGCTACGCAAGTGGTCATATTAAAAAATGAGAAGGATCAAGTGAGCCATCATGATCACGCTTAATAATATTCTTATAACCATTTCTGTCTATTATTTAGCTAGAATACTTGCGAAAAAATGCCCGATGCCCCTGACTAATCCTGTTTTTCTAAGTACTGTTATTATTATTGGGTTATTAGTTGCTTCTAAGCAATCTTATAATGATTATCTTCCAGCAAAAAACATCTTAACATATTTACTTGGACCAGCAACAGTTGCTCTTGCACTTCCAATATATAGAAATCGTCAATTATTTACTAAATATTTTATTGCCGCTTTTATAGGCATATCCGTTGGTACTATATCAACGATCTGTTCTGCTATTTTACTAGCACGTTTACTTGACTTATCAGAGATGTTTATAAGAGCGTTGACAGTAAAATCTGTAACAGTACCCGTAGCAACTGAAATAGGAAGGATTATTAAAGGGAATGTGCCACTAATTGCCGCTTTTGTTATTATTACCGGAATGATTGGAGCTATGTTTGGTGCTAAAGTCTTAAATATTTTTAAAATCAACCATCCTTTTGCTCGTGGCCTGTCAATTGGAACAATTGCTCATGGTATAGGAACAGCAGAAGCAGTGAAAGAAGGGGAGATACAAGGTGCTGTATCAGGTGCAGCTATGGGAATCGCAGCTGTATTAACCTCTTTAATTATTCCGTATATTATTGATTTAATCATCTGAAAATTCATCTTATTGACAAATAATTGCATTTATTATATTCTTTTAGAAGAAATTAACTTTTTTCTTAAAAAAGGAGTATGTTTTATGTTAGGTGTCGTTCTTAACTAATCCAATCAATAGGATACACTCATTCTATTTTAACCATTGTTACCTTTTCTTTTTAAGTATTATTTAAAGGTTTATTTAAGTGTGGTTATGGAGTGAAGTTAAGAACAATGGGCAAACATAAGCATACATTCTTTTGCCAATGTAGGCTGTGTACACTCGTGTAGACAGTTTTTATTTTGGTTAAATTTTAGTATGTAAAATAAGTAAAGTCTTTACTTTTTACTTAGCCGCAATGACATTGTTCATTGCGGCTATTTTTATTTTTAGGAGGTTACTCAGTTGAACCAACATACTTTTCAGGTATTAGAATTTGAGAAAATAAAGAGTTGTATAGCAGACTTTGCGTTAACAAAAGAAGGGAAAGGAAAAATTGAGTGCCTGACACCCTCGACCAATCAAAAACAAATTGAAGCCTGGCTAGATGAAGTGTCTGAAGCAGTTGAAATATTAAAGAAGAGCGCAAGTGTTCCTGTGCATGGTTTAGAAGGTATGGAACTGCTAATCAATAACATGAACAAAGGAGTAGTATTAAGAACCGACCAGTTATTGAAGCTTTATGACTTTTTGGACTGCTGTGGTAAGATGCGCAGGTATATGAAGGATAAGGAGTACTATGCTCCGAGAGTGTCAGCTTACGTAGAGGGGATTGAGGAACTTCCTGAACTCGCCAGTGAGATCATCCGTTGTGTCCGTAATGGAAGAGTGGATGATTACGCAAGTAAAGAGTTATTAAAGGTAAGAAAGCAGATTACCATCCATGAAGAGCGATTAAAGGAGAAAACTTTACAGCTAATTCGGTCAAATAAGTACAAATCCTACTTGCAAGAGAGTGTCGTTAGCCAGAGGAGTGGAAGATATGTTATTCCAATTAAAAAGGAGTTTAGAAATAAACTAAAAGGTACTGTATTAGACACGTCTGCTTCAGGTTCCACGCTTTTTATTGAGCCAGAGGAAATTGCCGTTTACCAGGACCAGTTAACGTGGTTATTGTCAGATGAAGAAGTAGAGGTCCAAAAGGTTCTAAGTTATTTGACAGGGTTGGTAGAAGAAAAGGAGCAGCAAATTCTTATTGCAATTGAGACTATGGTTCATTATGATTTTTTGTTTGCAAAAGCTAAGTATTGTAGGTCTATAGGTGGAATGAAGGTTGGAATTAACGTTTCGGAGAATATTGAATTGATTCATGCTAGACATCCACTATTGGGTGAAAAGGCAGTTCCGTTGTCGTTCAAACTGGATAAGGGAAAGCAAGCATTAGTTATTACCGGTCCAAACACAGGAGGAAAAACAGTCGCAATAAAAACAGTCGGCCTTTTGACGTTAATGGTTCAATGTGGTCTTCATATTCCAGCATCACAAGAGAGCAATATTTGTATTTTCGAACGTATTTTAGTTGATATTGGCGATGGGCAAAGTATTGCAGATAATTTAAGCACGTTTAGTTCAAGAATTGTAAATATCATTGATATTTTAAAGGAAACAAACAATCGATCATTAGTCCTTTTAGATGAACTTGGTTCAGGAACAGATCCGGGAGAAGGGATGGGTCTTGCGACGGCTATCCTAGAAACCTTATATGAAAAAGGGGCGACTATCTTCGCAACCACCCATTATAGTGAAATTAAAGTTTTTGCCGAGAACCATCAAGGTTTTCTGAACGGATCGATGGAATTTGATTTAGCTACCTTAAGTCCGACCTATCGCCTTACTATAGGAAGGGGAGGAGAAAGCCAGGCGTTTGCTATTGCCTTAAAACTTGGCATTCATCCTAAGATTATTGAAAGAGCACATATAATTACCTATAAGGATGAAAAAGAGTATAAAACAGAAATCACAGATTCCTGGAAATTGAGAGAATTAGAAAAGCAAATAATTGTAAATAAACATGGTGCTGTAAAAAAGGCTCCAAAAACGGAGATTAACATTCCACTCTATCAACAAGGGGATAATGTAAGGCTCTCTCCATCTAATCAGTTTGGAATTATTTATAAAGGTCCAGACCAATATGGCAATTACCTTGTTCAGGTTAAAGGTGAAAAAGTGTCGATCAATCATAAAAGAATTGATTTATATATTCCAGCTAGTGAGTTATATCCTGAGGATTATGATTTTGATATTATCTTTCAATCAAAGGAAAACAGAAAGAAAAGTAAATTACTTTCAAAAGAACACCAAGAAAACATAACTATTGATTACATTGAATAAGCAAATGAGGCTAACTCCTAGCGAGTCAGCCTCATTTTAAATTATTTTGTAAAATTCTGTATAATCCAATCAACGACTACGCCTCCGAAATAAACACCAAATACACCTAATACAGCAGAAAATACGGGAGGAGCTGGTAGTGGAAGCTTTAAAAAGCGAAACAATATGCCGACCGACATTCCTGCAATCAAACTCAAGACTAACTCTTTCATATACTTCCCTCATCACCTAGTATTATTGAACTTCGATAGCTCATTTTCTAAGTATGGGTTATTTTCTTTTTCTTATTCCGCAAATTCACCAGTTCAGAATTCCTATAGAATATTTAGAGAAAAAACCAGAAAAAAGTATACATGATCAGTGGACATTGTTGTTTTAGTATTATTGAGCGTCATCATTTTTTCATGCTTGGTTAATACAGTCTGGTATACTGGTAGAGGAGTAGCATTTGAAAATAGGAAGAAAATTATTGGCTGACTCAATACTTGAGTCAGCTCAGTTCATTTTACTTTTTTGAAAATATTTTTTAGCAAGTATATTTTTCACTTCATTATAACTTAACCCTGATTGGCTGTTTAGACGTTTTACCTCTTCTATATCAGTGCCGACTATTGTATGTTGTTTCTGATTATGAGCATCCATGGTTTAGTCACTCCTTAAAATAGGGATATTTATGAAATGAAAAGGTACTTTTTTGTCCATACTATAAATAAAGGAGGCGGTCCCAATTTTTTACGGTAAAAGAGCAAAAGAAGAAGAGATTGAGACAATACTGGTAGATACTGAAATCTATTCCTGTATAGATGACTCATGCATTGGCTGGATGAGGAAAGATTTTGTTGCTGATGATTTGCTTTGTCCAATGTGCGGCAATGAAATGATTGAGCAAATGAGAGAGCTTCCAAAAATTTAAAAACCCTGATGGAAAAAAGACTGTCTCTGTGCTAGGACAGTCTTTTATTCATCAAATGAATCCAAGAAATGTTCATCATAAGCTTGTTGGGCTGCTTCTGATGTAGAAAACAAGGCATCATCATCTTCAATAACATGAAACGTTTCATTCAGAAATAAAGCAAGGGCATTAGGGTCTTTAGGATGCTGTACAATTTCTGCTGATTTAATGTTTGCAACAGTGGGAACATGTGGATTCCGGTAAATTACATAAACCTCATCCCCTGGTTTGGCATTATTCATATCAATCATACTCATATACATAACCCTCCTTTAAAGATTTTCATTCTGCTGGTGAATTTCATCACCAGTTAAGATGATGTTAGCTTCTTCTAAGTCGCTGTGTTTATCTACCGAATCTCCAGCTACATATTTTTTGGCGGGAATTACAGGATCATTATTTTTTGAAGCCGTAAAATAATTATCATTTTTAGTCATTGCCATCATCTCCTTACATAAAGCATTTGCCTTTAAAAAAAGATTATCCCTGCCTAATTATTTATTAAACGGAAACAAATAAAAAACTCTCCAAGGATTGGAGAGTTTTTTGTTGTCTATTCTTCTTTTTTTGCTAAGCAGTGGTCACATTCCATAAAATAACTTTCAGCTTGCTCTTCCATATGCTGACCACACTCTGAACATTCCTTCTTAGGTAAGTTGCGGAAAAATTCTACCGGACTCATTAACATTTTAAAACTCCTCCTTTATTAATACAGTTTATTAATTGCTTCCCTTGTTATAGTACAGTATAAACAAAAAATAAAAAAAAGTGTAGGCTTTTTTTAAAAAAATTGAAAATTTATAAAAAATGAGTCTTTTATCACACACAAGATTTATTGATGGTTCAACATTTAATGCTTCCATAACGTTATTGTTTACATTACAATCATAGTAGAAATAAAATGCAAAAATGGAGGGATGCTGGTTAATGAATGCAATGATTGGAACCTTTCATCCATATTTTATTATTATCGCCATTGGATTAACCATAATGGCATCATATACAGCTTTAGACATGTTTATCTTAAGCAGGTCATCTAGCCAAAATAAAAGGTTACTTTTTTTGGGTGGAACATTTTCCATGGGGATTGGCATTTGGATTATGAATTTTATAGGTCACATTTCTGCGGACACTAATAGATTTGCTAGCTATCATATTCCACTTACCATTCTCTCCATTATTATAGGAATTGCTTTTACAGGGATGGCCTTTCTTTCGTTTTATGGGAAAACGGTTGGATACCCCCATTTAATTGTAGGTAGTACTTTTTTAACGTTTGCTGTGCTTGCTGTTCATATCATTAGTTTGTATGCAATGAATGTAAGTATAGAATATAATCTCTTGTTATATCTGTTTTCGGTTATAGTAATATTCGCCTTGTTTTTCTTTTCATTTTGGATTCTATACTCGTCAAAAAGCTTTACCCAAGGTAATCAAGTTTGGTTAAAACCAATAAGTGCAATAATCATGTCAATTTCTATTGCTCAGGGGCATTTCCTTTTAAAGCGCGCATCTATTATCACTAATCAAGTAGTAAAAGGTGCGAATGCGGATAGTCCTTTTTTTATATATTTAGTATTATTTGTAGCTGTTTTGATTATTGGAGGTCTCATTGTATCAAGTGCATTAATTAGTAAGCAATTAGCAACATCAGATACGAATCTAAAGGACATTAAAGCAGCACTTGATGCTGCAGCCATCGTAGCTATTACAGATCCATACGGAACGATTATTTATGTTAATGATAAATTTGAAGAGATATCTAAATACAAAAAGGAAGAAATCCTAGGGAAAAATCACCGCATACTAAATTCAGGGTACCATTCTAAGGAATTCTTCAAAAGCTTATGGAAAACTATCCAATCAGGACAGATTTGGCGGGGGGAAATTCGTAACAAGGCAAAAGATGGCTCTTTTTATTGGGTGGATACCACGATTGTGCCGTTTTTAAATGCCAAGAGGAAACCAGTTCAGTATATTGCCATTCGATCGGATATTTCTAATAGAAAAAAAGCGGAGGACCATCTTAAAGAAACGATAAAGGAAATTAATGATATCAAATTTGCGCTAGACCAATCCTCTATTGTGGCTTTTACAGATGCGAGAGGAAAAATCACAAGTGTCAACGATAAGTTTTGTGAGATATCCAAATACAATCGTGAAGAGATTATTGGCCGAGACCATAATATTCTCAACTCCGGATACCATTCCAAGGAATTTTTTAAAAAGCTATGGAAGACTATTGGCGAAGGAGAAGTTTGGAAAGGTGAAATTAGGAATAAAGCAAAGGATGGGACTTATTATTGGGTAGATACCACTATTGTGCCTTTCTTGAATGATCAAGGAAAACCATATCAATACCTTGCGATTCGAAATGACATTACGGAGAGAAAGAGAACGGAAGAAGTACTTCATCGACAGGATAAGTTGGCTGCAGTTGGTCAATTGGCTGCAGGGGTTGCGCACGAGATTAGAAACCCACTTACTTCTATGAAAGGCTATGCTGAATTTTTACAACTGGATGAGAAAGATCCTGATAGAATGGAATTTTTAAATATTATTCTTGATGAAATTGAACGTGTGAATACGATTGTAGAGGATTTCATGGTGTTGGCAAAGCCAAAAGCAGTTGAACTTGAAGAAAAGAATGTTATTCCAGTTATAAAAAATGTAGTTTCTTTACTGGAGTTCGAAGCTAGAAAGAAAAATGTCCGCTTATCATTTGATTGTGAACATGAAATAATTCAAATTGAATGCGATGAAAATCGACTAAAGCAGGTGTTTTTAAATTTTATTAAAAATGGAATTGAAGCAATGCCAAATGGTGGAGATCTACAAGTAAGGACTGTCATTCAGGAAAATAATGTTCAAATTTCAATTCAAGACTCAGGTGTCGGAATATCGAAAGAAAAGTTAAAAAAATTAGGTGAGCCATTTTTTACTACTAAAAAGAATGGTAATGGCCTAGGTCTAATGGTGAGTTTTAAGATTATTGAAAGCCATAATGGAAAAGTATTTGTTGAAAGTGAACCGAATAAAGGAACAACTTTTAATATTTTATTACCAGCAAAAATTGCTTAAAAACGAGAGAAGCCTCTCGTTTTTTTTTTACCTGGGATTATTTCGAAAATTAGACATAACTTTTACAAAAAAGGAAGCTATAAAATGTTATAAATGGATTATTATGATTATATAGGTAATTATGTTTGCAGGGGAGGAAAGCGCGTGGGTGAACCAAATTTTGTTAAAACAATATGCGGTTATTGTGGTACCGGATGTGGCTTAGTTCTAGAAGTACAGGATAATCAAATAATGAAAATCCGTGGTGACAAAGATGCGCCTGTAAATAAAGGACAGACATGTGTTAAAGGTGCGTTTGCTTACAAATATGTTCATGCAAAAAACAGGTTAACAACTCCACTGATTCGAAAAGCAGGTAAGCTTGTGGATGCGACATGGGAAGAGGCCTACGAATATATTTCAAGTAACTTAAACCGAATCAAAACAACCTGGGGATCAAACGCCATTAGTATGTTTGCTTGTGCAAGAAGTACTAATGAATCTAATTTTATCACACAAAAATTTATGAGAACCGTTATTAATAGTAATAATATTGATGGGTGCAACCGAACGTGACATGCTCCTAGCGTTGCCGGTCTGGCAACAATTTTTGGAAGCGGTTTCCCTACAAACACATTAGAAGACTTTGATAAAGCAGAAGTATTACTTTTAATGGGTTCAAACACCACAGAAGCTCATCCTATTATTGCTAATCGAATGAAGAAAGCTGCAAAATCCGGACTTAAGATCATTGTGATTGACCCAAGGAAAATAGATATGGTTAAAGTAGCTCATCGACACTTACAAATAAATATTGGATCGGATATTGCTCTCATAAATGCATTGATTAGAGTGATTCTCAAAGAAAATCTATATAATCCAACGTTTATCGAACAGTTTACTATTGATTTTGAAAAATTAAAAAAACGGGTAGAACCTTATACACCTGAATATGTAGCACAAATAACAGGTTTAAAAGCAGATGATATTATAGAAACGGCCAGAGAATACGCAACAGCTAAAGGTTCAATGATTGCCTACACACTAGGTATTACAGAGCACCATTGTGGAGTAAATAATGTGTTTGATATTGCAAATTTAGCCTTATTAACAGGGAATATTGGTAAACAAGGTGCAGGGATTATGCCGCTTAGAGGTCAAAATAATGTCCAAGGGGCAGGGGATATGGGGTGTTTACCGAACCAATTGACTGGAGCATTGAGTTTGGCAAATGATGAGTTTAGGGCACGATTTGAGAAGGAGTGGAAAGTGGTCCTTAACCCACATGCTGGTGATACCCAGACACGAACTTTTGACAGGTTGGAGATGGGTGAAATAAAGGCTCTCTATATTATTGGAGAAAATCCAATCCTTGCAGATGTTCATATGAACCATACAAAGGAAATTTTTAAGAAGCTTGATTTATTAATTGTTCAAGATATTTTCATGACAGAAACAGCAAAATTAGCTGATGTCGTTTTACCAGCCCGGTCATGGGGAGAAGTAGATGGAACTTATACAAATACAGATAGAAGAATTCAACGGGTTAGAAAAGCTATTGAGGCACATCCTAACACGAAAGAAGACTGGGTAATTCTTTGTGAACTTTCTACATTAATGGGATATCCGATGCACTATAATAATAGTGTAGAAATCTGGGATGAGGTTAGGAAACTTGCTTGGGAAATGTACGGTGGAATTTCTTACGAAAGACTTGAAAAAGAGTATAGTCTTCATTATCCTTGTCCTGATATGTCGCATCCAGGTACATTCGTTATGCACGAACGTTTTCATCAAAATGATTCACAAGTGAAAAAGGCACCATTTGTTCCTGTCGATTATACAGCACCATTAGAATTGCCGGATAGTGACTATCCCTTTATGTTAACGACTGGCCGAAGATATGAGTCATATAATACACATACTCAAACACGGCATTACGCATCCGGTGTGAAAATAAAACAAACAGAAGAAACGGTTGATATTCATCCTGAAGATGCGAATGCACTAGGAATATGTGATGGAGAAGTAGTCCAGGTTCGTTCACGAAGAGGAGAACTTCAGGTGAAAGCGAAGATTACAGATCAAGTGGTTCCGGGTCTTGTATTCATGAGCTTCCACTGGAGTGAAACTCCCACAAATGTGTTAACTTTAAATGAATATGATCCAATTTCTGGAACAGCTGAATATAAAGCGTGTGCTGTTGCAATTTCTAGAATTTGAATAAGTAATATTATTGTATGATAGTGCAGGATCATTCCTACACTATTTTTTTTATTAAAATATGTATAAAAAGTACCAGAATAGGAAGTAATTTCATTGAATGCTATAATACAGCAATGCAGAAATGTTATTGTAATATAACTGCCATGCTTGTAAACGAATTAACATGCCTTTGTTCTTTGTTTCGTAAAAATTCATGTTAAGATGAATGAAAGTTAGCTGCGAAAGAACATGGGAGGTAAAAAAATGATAAAAAAGATGAAAACTTTTATTGCAGTTGTTGCACTCTCAGGAACTGTAGGTGCTAATGTACAAGCTGCAGAGTTAACAGTACAGAAAGGTGATACCCTATGGGATCTTTCTCGTGTACATCATACATCTGTAGAAAATATTCAAAAGTGGAATCACCTTTCTACTGACCTAATTCATCCAGGGGACGTATTAACTATTGCAACTGAAAAGAAATACACAGTGGTGAAGGATGATACGCTTTGGGATATTGCGAAAGAAAATCAAGTGTCAGTTACTATGATTAAAGAATGGAATAGTTTAAATACAGATCTCATCCATCCAGGGTTACAATTAGTAATCTATGATGAAGTAAATGATTTTTCTACTGGTAATATGGTTAAACCAACATCACCAACTATAACCTCAAAAGCATCTGAGGTTTCTCCTAAAGAGACTGTTGCACCAAACAGCGAGGAGCCAAAAGTAGAAGCAGCAACTAATGTTGAAAGCAAAACAGAAGTCCAACCTACATCGAAAGCGGAGGAAACTCCAAAAGAAATTACAGTTAAGGCAACTGCCTACACTGCTTCATGTGAAGGCTGCAGCGGAACTACGGCAACAGGACTTGATCTAAATGCAAACCCTAATGCTAAGGTTATTGCAGTTGACCCATCTGTCATTCCACTTGGAAGTAAGGTCGAAGTAGAAGGATATGGTGTAGCTATTGCATCTGATACTGGTGGAGCTATTAAAGGAAACCGGATTGACGTGTTTATCCCATCAGAGGAAAAAGCTCTTGAGTGGGGTAGAAAAGATATAAAGGTAAAAATATTGGATTAATAAAAAAACCTGCCAAACTAGGCAGGTTTTTGTTTTGTTACTATTTTATTTGCTATTGCTGTTCGTTGATAGAAGAACCAATTCAAGCCAAATGCTATACAATAAAACCCGATAAAGAAGTAGAATGCAGTAACTGGTGTACCAGTTGCTTTAACTGACCATCCAAATAGTTTCGGAATAAAGAAAGAACCGTACGCTGCAAACGCTGCAGAAAATCCAATTACAGGTGCTGCCTCTTTTGGTATAAAGATGGTAGGAATCATTTGGAAAGTTGATCCTGAACCAATCCCAGATGCAAGGAATAGAACTAAGAAAGCAGTTAGGAATCCGGTAAATTGTTTACCATTTAAGAAGTAAATAACACCTGCTGCTCCAATTCCCATAATAACTAATACATATGCTGTTACTTTAGCGCCGCCGAGTTTATCTGCTAACCAGCCTCCTACAGGTCTAGCAGCAGCTGCCACTAACGCCCCAAGAAAGGCTAATGAAATGTGCTCTGGAAATTGTGATTTTAATAATAATGGAAATGCAGCTGAATAACCGATAAATGATCCAAATGTTGCAACGTAAAGTGCTGTCATAATCCAAGTATGCTTTCGTTTAACTACCATAAATTGATCAGCTACAGATTGCTTTGCACCAGGTACATTATCCATTTTTAAAATGGCTAGCAGTGTCATTATAACAATTGGGATAACCCAGATGAATGCTGCGTTTTGTAACCAAACTTCCTGGCCAGTAGCCAATACCTGTTTATCACCAACAAGTGCAAAAGTTCCAGATGTAATAATTAGAGGTGTAATAAATTGTACTACGGATACCCCCATGTTTCCTAAACCACCGTTAATACCAAGCGCTGTTCCTTTTTCCTTTTTAGGAAAGAAAAAGCTGATGTTTGCTGATGATGAAGAAAAGTTTCCGCCACCTAGTCCGCAAAGTGCAGCTAGAAGGAGCATAATGGAAAATGGAGTATCGGGATTTTGAACTGCAAAACCTATTCCAATTGCAGGTATAGCTAAAATCGCTGTTGATATAACTGTCCAGTTTTTACCACCCATAGAACCAACAGCAAAAGTATAAACGAAACGGAGTGTAGCTCCAACTAAGCCGGGAATAGCAGCAAGTGTAAATAGTTGTTCCTCTGTAAAATGAAACCCAATATCGTTAAGTCTAACGGCAACCACTGACCATATTTGCCAAACAATGAAAGCAAGCATCAAAGATGGGACAGAAATCCATAAATTCCTTTTTGCGTGTTTTTTTCCTTCTTCGTTCCAAAACTTTTCGTCTTCTGGATTCCAATAAGTAATTCTTGCCATGTTATTTCCTCCTATATATGAATCGTATTTAAAGTTACTAATCTATAAATGTTCCTTGTGTAATTACTATAAGACAGATGGTAACATGATTTTTGTGACGTACGTCACAAAAATAGTGAAGGAACTGTGAACTCAGATTGTTTGACAAAAAGTTGTAATATTTATCTTTTAAAAACCTAAAAAAAGAGACCCTCATTAGTTGAAGATCTACTTTAAGCACCTGAAACCTATTCTTTTTCTTCGTTAAACATTCCAACGTAATTTTTTGTTTCACCTATATCATCTTTTATCGCTGTTATGGTTAACCATTCTTTATAAATCTCATTATTCCTGCGTTTATTCCATATATAACCCTCCCAAAATCCTTCTGATTTCAAGCGAGTCCACATTTGTCTATAAAATTCATTATCATGTTCTCCAGATTGAAGGACGCTCGGGGTTTTTCCTACTACTTCGTCCTCAGTATATCCTGTAATTCTGGTAAATGCCGGATTTATACTCTGAATAATCCCATTAACATCAGTGACGCAAATTCCGTCTACCGCATGGTTAACTATTTTTGCTGAAATATCTAATTTATCTTGATAGTAAAGCCAAACAACGATGACTAAACTAGCAAGTGAAAATTCAGAAAGTGACATAAAACCAATCGCATAGTGACCAGTCCAATTAAAAAGTATGGTAAGAATAATTGGGGGAAAAAAACCACCTAATCCTCCCATAGCAGCAACAATCCCGTTAACAATACCTGCCTGCTTTGAAAAATATAAGGGTACAAGCTTGAAAATGGCGCCATTTCCAATGCCTGCAAAGAAAGCTACTAGTAGACACCCAAAAGAATAAATAGGCAATGATGGTGTAAATGAAAGTAAAAATCCAGCAAAAGTTAAGCTGAAGAATACAGCCATAAGGATGAGAAAAGGGTTGATCTTATCACCAAGCCAGCCGCCAACTGGTCTAAAGAAGGTTGCAAGTGCAATGAAACCTGCTGTGCGCAAACCTGCATCTACTTTGTCTAATTCGAAATGATTAACTAAGAAGGTAGGTAAATATATGGTGAACGCTACAAAAGATCCAAAGGTAATAAAATAAAATAAACATAAAAACCAAAGTTTAGGGTTTTTATAAACATCTTTAACCTGGGTTGATAATGAGTTATTTACTTTCTTTTCCTTCCTGTCACCAAATAAAAAGTTTATCACTGCAAAGATTAACACTATGATTAGAAATATTTTAATAGTACTTCTCCATCCGAACATGTTAGCTAATACAGGTGCAGAAAACGAGGTTATAGCTGTCCCAATATTTCCTGCACCATAAATACCGTTTATAAATCCATGTTTTGTTTTTTCATAGTATTTAGGAAGAGATGTAACACCGATTGAAAATACAGCTCCTCCGATCCCAAGCATAAAACCGCCTAGAATTAACAGGAATAACGAATTCGCATAACTAATAATTGAAATGGGTAAAAGTAAAAGTAAGAAGCTAATAGTAAAAAGAATTCTTGCTCCATACCGATTTGTCCAATAACCAATCGGAACCCTTAGTAGGGATCCGAGAATAACAGGTACAGCTGTTGCCCAAGCAATTTCTGTGGATGATAAAGGTATATCTGCCTTAATAAAAGGCATCAGTGAAGAAATAAGCACCCAAACCATAAATCCCGCGACTAGACTACCCGTTTGAATAAAAAGCTGCTTTGATCCTTGATTCATTTTATCCCCCTTAACTCCCAATTCATTATTTTTTTTATTACCAGTAACCTCCAGTAATACTAACAAATAGTTTTGATTAAATTGGAAATTTTCTTCAGTATTATAGAACACTCTGCCAAATAATACTGTGAGGTACGACACAATTGGTGGAATTTTTATGAAGTTTTTTGTTGAAATAGATGTTGGTAAATACACAAATAGGATTGGAACTAAATATTTTATTCCTCCAAGGGCAAAAGTAGTATATATACCCATCTAAATTATGAAGATGTAAGGAGAATTTGAAAAATGGCAAATCAATACGCAGTTATTGGTTTAGGTAGATTTGGGCTTAGTATTGCCCAAAAGTTATTCGAATCTGGACAAGAAGTGTTAGGTGTTGATGTAAATGAAGAACGAGTGGAGGAATCCCATTCTTTCGTCACGCATGCTGTTATTGCGGATTCTACAGATTCAGAGGCATTAAAATCCATCGGGATAAGAAATTTTGATACAGTGGTAGTTGCAATTGGAAATGACATACAAGCCAGTATTCTCAGTGTTTTACTATTAAAGGAACTGGGTGTAAAAAAGGTAATTGCTAAAGCACTAAATAAGCTTCACGGTCAGGTATTAGACAAGGTAGGAGCTGATTGGGTTGTGTTTCCAGAGAGAGATATGGGCATCCGTGTTGCCCATCAGTTAATTTCTCCTAAAGTATTAAATTTTATAGAAATCTCGAAAAATTATAGTGTTGAGGAAGTGAAAATCCCCGACCGGATGAATGAAAAAACTTTAAGAGAACTTGATATTAGGGCAAAGTTTAATTTAAGTGTGATAGCTATCCGTCATGGAGATGAAATTAACATTTCGCCCTCACCAGATAAAGTCATAAATCACGGGGATGTATTGGTAGTAATAGGAGAGAACAGTGATTTGGAGAGATTTGCAAATATAGAGTAAACTTAATAACCGAAATGATGATTCGAATTAGGTATTTTATCAGTTATAATTGCCAAGTTTATAATTTTTTTTTATTGTTGTAACTTTTAATGGCTTTTTTTCGCCTTATGGATTGAAAGGAGGCGAATAATATGCCAGGTCAATTTGAGGAACTTTATGATAAATATCATCAGGATCTATTTTCATTTTTATATTATATGGTTAACAACCGTGAACAAGCAGAAGACCTTTTACAGGAAGTTTATATACGTATATTTAAATCCTATGGGACCTTTCGAGGGAAGAGCAGTGAAAAAACATGGTTATTCTCGATTGCCCGGCATGTTGCCATTGATTCCTTTCGAAAAAACTCTGGTTGGAAAAAAAGAATTATTAGTTCCTTTGACTGGAATAAAAATGAATTGAAGGATTCCTCTCCTCTGCCTGAGGAAATTTCACTTAAAAATGAGCAAATTAGTATGCTTTATACTTGTGTAGATAAATGTCCGATTGATTACAGAATGGTTTTAATATTGAGATATATCCATTCGATGTCAATTTCTGAAACTGCTAAAGCACTTGAGTGGTCTGAGAGTAAAGTAAAGACCACACAACATCGTGCGTTAAAAAAAGTAAAACAGTTAATGAATGAATTAACGATGGGGAAGGAGGACTATAGTGGGGAACAAAAAATTATTTAGAAAAAGCAAAGATGAAATTTAAGTGACATATTATGAGAGTATTAGATGTATTTTTGAAAGCATTCAACTATTTTGATTGCTTTTTTATTTTGCTTTTTATAGCAATCTAACAGGCTAATTGAGAATTATATGGTAATGTTATTATAAATCATTTTAGTTTTTAGGATGGAGGGAATGAAGTGGACTTTCAAACGAGTGGAACTATCGAACAGCGGATCGAATTCATGAGACAGCTATCAAAAACATTTTTAACAAGGGCGCATCAAGTGGATATTGATGGTAGTTTTCCATTTGAAAATATTCAGGATTTAAAAGATACGGGCTATACAACATTAACGTTACCTACGAAGTACGAAGGGAAGGGAATTTCTCTTTATGAACTGATCCGCCTTCAAGAATTAATAGCAGAAGGCGATGGTGCTACAGCGCTTTCTATTGGATGGCACATGGGAATTATCTTGAATCTTAGAGAAAAAAATTCATGGAATGAATCGATCTTAGATTTCCTTTTTGAAAATGTTAAAAAGGGTGCATTAATAAATAGTGCTGCAACAGAACCTAAAACAGGAAGTCCTACCCGTGGAGGTAGGCCAGAAACAATTGCAGAAAAAAAGGGCCGGAATTGGACAGTTAATGGTAGAAAAACATTTACAACTATGTCACCAGTTCTTGATTATTTCATAGTTTCTGCTTCCATTAAAGGCTCTGAAGAAATAGGGAATTTTCTAATTCCACGGAGCACAAATGGAGTAGAAATTGTAGAGACTTGGGACAGTATTTCACTTAGAGGTACTGCGAGTCATGATTTAATACTTAATAATGTTGTTCTTTCTGAAGAGTATCTTGTTGAAAAGGTAGTAATGGAAGGAAAAAAAGCGAACGGATGGCTTCTACATATCCCTGCATGTTATCTTGGAATTGCAAAGGCGGCTAAACGTTACGCTATTGAGTTTGCAAAAGAATACACACCAAATAGTATTAGTGGAGCAATTATAGAATTACCAAATGTTCAACAAAAGATAGGTGAGATGGAGCTTATGCTAATGCAAGCAGAGTATTTTCTATACGGAGTGGCAAAACAATGGGATCTATCATCTGAAGAGGAAAGAGTAAAAATGGGCCCAGCATTAGGTGCAGCTAAACTAACCGTTACAAATACGGCTATTTCAGTAGTTGATTTAGCTATGAGGGTTGTGGGTGCTAGAAGTCTTTCCATTAATAATCCGTTACAACGATATTATCGAGATGTTAGAGCCGGTATTCACAATCCGCCTATGGATGATGTAACTATCCAGATGCTTGCAAAATTTAGTATAGTAAGCCATTAAAAAACCAGCCATTGGCTGGTTTTTCTATACTTTATGAGACATTCTTATCCTTCTACTAATTCCCCAATTTCTACAATCGTTCTTTCCTCAAGAGGCCCTCTTAAATGAACTGTGGCAGTTCTACCATCTTCGTTAAGTTGATCAATCCAAACTGAAGCACCATTATATTTAACTTCAATATCTGCTGAGGAGGATAAAATTTGTTTCACTCGGTTAATATTCATACATTACGCTCCTAAATTGTATTTTTATTTTTTGTAACTGCTTCCTTCTATTATAAATAGTGAAAACTGGGTACTAAATAATAAGTTATTAATTGTAATATGGGTAGTCAATTTGAATGCCATTTATTGTCCCGGGTTCATCTACATCTTCTAGACTGGCAAGGTAATTTTCTAGTTCCAACTGCAATCCTTTTGGAGCCCCTGGTTTAAAGTGCCAATTACCAGGCTCATCCACAAAATAAGGACTTTTTGTAAACTCAGGTCTAATTCTGGGCATTTAAACACTCCCTTTAGAAATTCTTTGAAATGATATTATTTTATTTAGAGCTACTACAAGGAACAAAGGTTTGAAAAAGATAAGTCTAAATTCATATTGCCTGCACAACCGTTCGAGGTTTATTATATGTAGAAATGATTCCTCTTACTCGTACAAACATTTAATAAGAAGAAGTAAAAAGGATCTGTTTTAAGGAAAAGTTAAAAAAAGTGAAACCAATAGCATTTTCATTCGTCTTATAATGATGAGTATGAAAAAGAGTCATGTCCAACAGGAGACTAACATAAAGATAAAAAGGTGGAACCGAAGGAACCGACAGACAGAGACCTAAAAATGTCGAAAATATAAAAATAATGATGTAAAATTTTGCGTTAAATAATACATATAATGGCATAATTTATGTTTTTATTTTTATAGAAAGTATGATATAGTAATTGAGGTTCGTTTACCGGAGCTTAATTGGTAAGTGAGAGGAGAGAGAGAAATGAATAAAATAAGACTGCCTTTAAAAGTTAAACAAAACCATGTTACTTTTTTTGCTATTGCAGTAGTATTATTTTGGATTAAAACATATGCAGCTTATCAAATTGAATTTAACTTAGGAATTGATAATAGCCTTCAAAAGTTTTTATTACTGATAAATCCATTGAGTTCTGCACTTTTCTTCTTTGGGATTGCTCTTTTATTTAAGAAAAGGACAAAGCTTGTCATGATTATCACTAACTTCCTTTTGTCCTTCTTATTATACGCTAATATTGCCTATTATCGCTTTTTTAATGATTTCATCACAGTGCCTGTACTTATGCAAACGAAGACGAATGCTGGGCAGCTTGGTGATAGTGCGCTATCATTAATGTCCCCATTTGATATTTTTTATTTCACGGACATGTTTATATTGATTGCACTTGCATTAACAGTTTTTAAGAAGGTAACAGTTTCCAACCGTAAGTCATTTAAAATTGTCCTTTTATTTTCGATCACTACCTTCTTATTTAACCTAGGTTTAGCAGAAAAAGATCGTCCACAATTACTTACGCGTTCTTTTGACCGTAACTATTTAGTGAAGTATTTAGGTGCATACAACTTTACGATTTATGACGTGATTCAAAATATTAAATCATCATCTCAGCGTGCGCTAGCAGATAGTAGTGATATTACTGAGGTGGAGAATTATCGAAAAGCAAACTATGCAGCTCCAAATCCAGAATATTTTGGCAAAGCAAAAGGAATGAATGTCATTTATATCTCAATGGAATCGTTCCAAAGCTTTATGATTGATTACAAAATGCCTGACGGTCAAGAAGTAACACCGTTCTTAAACTCTTTAGCACATGATAACAATACTTTCTATTTTGAGAATTTCTATCATCAAACAGGTCAGGGGAAAACTTCTGATGCTGAATTCTTAATGGAAAACTCTTTATATCCAATGGCTCAAGGAGCAGTCTTTGTAAATAAGGCACAAAACACATTCCAAGCAGCACCGGCTATTTTAAAAGGTTACGGGTATAATTCCGCTGTATTCCATGGTAATTACAAGACATTCTGGAATCGAAATGTAATGTATAAAGCATTAGGGTATGATCAATTTTTCGATGCAGAGTATTACAGTATGTCAGAAGAAAATACAAAAAACTACGGCATGAAAGATAAGCCTTTCTTTAAGGAATCTATGCCGATTCTTAAAAGTTTGAAACAACCATTTTATACAAAGTTTATTTCATTATCTAACCATTTCCCATTTGAAATGGACCCAGAAGACACAGATTTCCCTGCTGGGGATTACGGAGATACAGTTGTTAACCAATATTTCCAATCTGCACACTACATGGACCAATCATTTGAGCAGTTTTTCAATGATTTAAAAGCATCAGGTTTATATGATAACACTGTTATTGTGATGTATGGAGATCACTATGGTATTTCTGAGAATCATAATGATGCAATGGCAAAAGTACTTGGAGTTGACGAAATCACTCCAGCAATTAATGCAAAATTACAGCGTGTACCATTGTTCATCCATGTCCCAGGTGTTAAGGGTGGAGTTCAAAAGCAAATTGGTGGAGAAGTTGATGTACGTCCAACCCTATTACATTTATTGGGTATAGACACTAAGGATTATATGGAATTTGGTTCAGATCTTCTATCGAAGGACCACCGAAATTGGGCCACTTTTAGAAATGGAGACTTTGTTTCATCAGATGCAATTCAAATCAACGAAAAATGTTATTCATATGACACTGCTGAACTTCTAGATAACAACGATGCATGTAAGGACATTAGTGAAAAAGTGAATACTGAACTTCAAATGTCTGATGAAATTGTTTATAAAGATCTTTTACGTTTCTATAAGCCGCAGGGCTACACATCCATAAATCCAAATGATTACGAATATTTAGGTCCAAAGGGAAATAAATCGGAAAAAACATCTGAAAGTAATTAATGTAGAGAGAGAAGAGCTATTCTTCTCTCTCTTTTTTTATTAAATTAACTAACAATTCTTGCGTATCATATAATAAATAAAATATACTATATTGCAAAAGTAAGGAGGGATCGCATGTGAGAGACGTCACTTTATTAAATATATTTAACCATCATATCGCACAAAAGTATTTGAATCGTTCAGGACTTGCCCATGCGATTGCTGTTGCCTACCATGCTTTTCATTTAGCAAAGGAGCATCATCAGGATGTAGATATTGCCGTAAAAGCTGGGCTTCTTCATGATATGGGACATTACACTTGGTATAAAAATGGAAAATGGGATTATGATTTATATAAACAAAATGATATCCATGCCATCAAGGGAGCTGAGAGGGCTCATAAGCTTTTGATCAGACTTGGCGAAAATCCTATTAAAGCAAAAGCCATTTCGCTTGCAATCTTATTCCATACCGACTCCTTTTTACCTTCAAACGATATTGTAAGAACACCGCTACAGCAAATTGTAAAATGGGCAGATGAAAAAGATGAAGAAGAGGGTGGTCTTCATCACTACCGTACAATTAATTATGAACGAGCTAAACAAAGTATCATCCGCTTAGATGAAATGATTGATAAGGAATACAAATAAAAAAGAGGCTGTTCTCATTTAAGAGTTCAGCCTCTATTCATTATTCCTTGCGAGTAAAGCCTTCTTCAGTTAAGAATTCTAAAGCTTCTTCATAAGTATCAAAGCTATTATCAAGATTTAGTCCAAAATAAATATTCCATGCATCATTTTCGTTAATTACGATCAACTGATTGTTGTCACTATCTACCCAACGTTGCTCATCACTGGAATCTCCTAAAATCGCTTCAGCAAATTCAGTTTTCTCATTTGCTGAAAGGCCATGAATGGCGTCCCTTAATAACTGGTGAAGCTCATCAGCAGTCATATCACGGATATTAACTAAGCCTTTTTCATTTGTTTCATACTGATCTAAATGTCCTGCGTATATAAAGCCATTCCCATTAGGGTGTAAATGATAAACAATATTTTTTTTATCAGAGATACTATCGGGGAATTGAAAATTTATTCGGCCTAAAGAAACATTCTTTCTTTCTAATTCAGGAAAAGACTCGATAATTGCTAATTTTTCATTAAAAGTGAGCATACATATCCTCCATTATTAAAATCACACTTCTTATATCATACAGATTATTTACACAAAGGTAAAATTATTTTAAGAAAAGACTACTGCGATTATTTTTAGAGAAAATATTGGAAAATATTCAATGGGTAGTGTAAAATTACACTATAAGAAAAATAAGGTTATTAGATTAGATAAAATGAGTAGGTTGAAATGGAGGATAGGAATGGAGTCGAATATAAGAAACGAGCGAAGGAAAATTTTTAGGCAAGAGCTATTTACATTAAAAGAAGAAGGTTATTTATCAGAGACAATTGTGGAAACAGTTGCTAAAGCACATCATCAATATCATTTGGATTTGTTAGAGTCTGAGACAATTCGAAACGAAGTATCCAATACAAGTGAACCTGCTCAAGGGATTATATCCCCAAAACCACAAAAAGTAAAAAAAACCTTAACACAAGAAGAAGTTCGTGAACGGAATATCAGTTGGTCACTCAATATTGGTGTAATCTTTCTGTTAATAGGAGGATTGTTTGTTGCTACAAGTAACTGGTCTTCAATGACAAGTATAATGAAGAGTGGTTCTATCGCAATTGTTTCTTTAGTCTTTTTTGGAATCGCTTATTTAGCAAAGAAAATTCTACATATAGATAAAACAGCCTTTGCCTTTATAGTTTTAGGAAGTTTATTCTTGCCAATCTTTATCCTTTCACTAGGATGGTTTGGACTTTTGGGATCCTATTTATCAATTAATGGCGAAGGTCGATACCTTCTGGGGATGCTGGGTAGTTTCCTACCGATCATTATTTATGTGATTTTTGCCAAAAACCTTGGTTCAAGATTATTTGTCTGGTTTTCTTATGTTTCACTTTCTGCAGGAGTTGCCTTTTTATTTGCAGGTATACATTTAAAAATGGACTTTTTTTATCTAGGTATGATGATCTTTAATGCTGCTCTTATCTTTATTTTTCATCGCCTAAAGTCAAGAGAGTCTTTAAAATTATATATTAATGAATTTATTCTTTATATACAGGTAAATCTGGTCCTGTGCACACTTTTCATGCTGTTTCTTTACGATAATGAAGTAGTATATAGCTTAAATCTGATGTTGACTGCTCTCATCTATTTATCGATGATGTATGTCAGTGGGAAAAAGGAATATCATTTTATTTTTAGTATGATGATTGTTTATGGGGTGTATCAATTAATTGAACACAGCATCCTCAACCATTTTGGAGAAATTATTTATGCATTGGTTGGTTTTGGTGTAGTTTTCGTTCCAAAGGCTTTAGATGGGGCATTTAAATTAGATAAAGTTTTTCAATACACTAGTGCAGTTATTTCAGGCTTTGCCTTTATTTACATTAGTTTTGAAGGATTTTTGCTTAGATCTGGTGAGCCATCTGTTGTACTAATGCTTGCCTATTTTATTATTGCTGCAAACTTTCTTTATTTATCTAAAAGCAGCACAAATAAAATATTTCCATATTTAAGTTCTGTTTTTCTGGCATCGGGCATCTTTGAGTCAATTTCACTTTCCGTGCAATTTTTTGATTCCATTAACTTTGTGCTATCACTTTCTTTTACAGGATTTATTCTTTTAATATTATTTGGCTTAGGACAATTTTCTAAGTATTTACTAGTCATTCAGTCCGCATCTAGGGATGCTGGTTTATCCATTATGGGTATTGCTATGCTTGCGGCTGTTGCTTTCTCTTATTGGTGGGAATTAGGGGTTATGCTGCTGCTTCTAGTAGTGTCTGCTTATTTCCTTTTTAAAAAGGAAGAACGAAAATTTTTGAAGGAACTATCTTTTTGGATCGTTCCAGCATCACTTGGATTTTCGGTAGTGGCTTTTGGGGAGGAACTTTGTGCCCACTCAGCTTTTTATTATCAAGAATACGGTTATGCTGTTAACTTTTCCAGTGGTGCTTTCCTTGTTTTGGTGTCAAGGTTTGTTTGGAATAAGGCAGGCGAAAAGGATTTAGTAAGAATTTCACTCTATACCTCGTCAGCTTTATATACCATCGCTATTATGCAAGCATTGATAAGTCCCATTAATGAATTATGGGTGCAACCTCTTGTATTATTTTTGGGGATTAGTTTGTATTACTATTTATATCAAAAGGCGGGTACAAATTGGATTCCTTATTCAATTAGCATTACCACATTATTATTCTATTTTTCAATTATTCAATCCATTAAACATGTTCTCAACTTTTCTTTTTCACTTGATTCTGTAGTCCCATCAATAAGTGCTGTTGTCTTACTTTTAATTGCCTGCCTTTACAGGAAGAAAGACCAAAACCTAGCTTTTGCTTTTTTCTGGTCAGGGCACATAATGCTACCGCTAGCACTGACATTTACTTTAGTTGCTTATCAAACCGATGCCATGCTTAGTTTCATTATAGCTTGTATAGTATACGCACTAAGTACGAAGGAAGCTTCAAGCAGATGGGTCATCAAAGTCTTTCTTTATGGCTGTTTTCTCTCTTTCTATGTTGTTATTTCAACAGGATTAAATCATTTTGTAGACCATTATGCTGGTATGTTTGAATTTCCTATAACCAGTGGAGCGATTATTATTTTTGTAATTTTTGCAAGTGATTCATATAAAAAGCATGCCAGTTACTTTTTTGTTCCTTTCTCGATTATCGGTGTCGCATGCATGCTTGCCACCTATCCATTTAACTTTATACCTTTTATGATCACATGTGCATATGTTTGCTTGGTTATGTTTTATCTACACAGGATCATGTGGGACCTGTTAGGGGCTTTACCACTATTTTTAGCATTTATTGCAACAGTTGAATTTGTCTTCCAATCTGAAATGGATGACTTGATGAAAATGCTTTTAATGGGTGTTCTTGGAATTACCTTAACTTTAATTGGGCAAACCGTTTACAAAAAATTATTTGCATATGGAAAACAGGTTCATGAATTAAAAGTAGATGGGTATACCATTGTCTCGGTTTTATTTTTTGGATGTATGTACTTTTTTGAGAAGCAAAATATATGGATCCAAGCTTTACCAGGAATTCTTATTGCACTAACGCTATGGCTTCAGCGGAACAGAGTTCCAAGAGCTATTTCCTTCATTATGCCTATTCTCGCAGGGATTTATATGCTCCAGCCATACTACGGTGTAATAAATCAACTTAAAATATATCCTTTATGGGATCGAGAGGTACGAGTTCTGCCGTTTATTGTATTAATCATTTTCATCCGCAAAAGTTTAAAAGGGCGTTATTCTGAGGTTACCAAAGCCATTCAGTGGGCTGTACTAATTATTGTTTCAGGTTTATTAATTCAGGATGGGTTAGCGAGTAACACTATCTATGACGCCATTATATTAGGCTCCCTGTCCTTATTTTCGATGATTGCTGGAATGTTCCTTCAAATAAAATCTTATTTTTTTGTTGGAGCAGGGATTTTACTCTTAAATGTATTTCTGCAAACTAGACCGTATTGGGGGAATATGCCATGGTGGGCCTATTTACTAATAGCTGGGCTAATATTAATAACAATCGCAAGTTTTAATGAATGGCATAAACAAAAAGTTCAAAAAGGACAATCCACATTTATTAGTGTATTGAAGGAAAGGGTAATTAATAAGATTAAGAATTGGGATTAGAGTGAGTTGATTAAAACAATAAAGTTTGTTATAATAAAATTAATAAAATAATTGTTTCAAGTGGAGGAGTCTGTCACCAAGGGATATCTATGTCTTTTGGTTTGACAGACCTTTTTGCGTTTATAAAGAAAGAGTCTGTTTATAATTAAACAGACTCTTTTTAATTTTCAGAAAAAGGAAAGGTGATAATATGGAATTAATTTTTGAATTAGCTATTATTCTACTGGCATCTAAATTAGCAGGGGACATAAGTGTCAAATTAGGCCAGCCATCGGTTTTAGGTAAGCTCTTGATTGGAATACTTTTAGGACCGGCTGTACTTGGACTTGTTTCAGAAACAAAAACATTGGAAGAGATAAGTCAAATAGGTGTTATTTTATTAATGTTTATCGCTGGACTTGAGACGGATATTGATGAATTTAAACGCTCTGGGAAAGCTTCGACATTAGTAGGTGTAAGTGGGATCGTTGTACCATTGTTCGTAGGTTATATTGCAGGAATTATAATGAATATGACAACTATTGAGGCTATGTTTTTAGGGTTACTGCTCTCAGCTACAAGTGTGAGTATCTCAGTTCAAGCGCTGAAAGAGTTAAATATGATGAAGACAAAAGAAGGAACAACAATTTTAGGGGCTGCAGTAATTGATGATGTTCTTGTTATTATTGCTTTGGCGTTTTTAATGAGCATGGCTGGTGGTGATGTGAACTTAAGCATAGTCATTATCAAAAAGGTTCTATTCTTTGGTGGTGCTATTTTAGTAGCTTGGAAGGTTGTTCCATGGATTCTTAAGAAATTTGCCCCACTAAAGGTAACCGAGTCACTTATTTCAGCTGCACTGATTATTTGCTTTTTGTATGCTTATGTAGCAGAAATAACAGGTGTTGCGGCTATTATTGGAGCATATATTGCTGGAGTAGCGATAAGTGTAACTAATTATAAGCACGAAATTTTTGAAAAGGTAGAAACAATTGGGTATTCGATTTTTGTACCAGTGTTTTTCACTTCTATCGGTGTAAAGGCAAGCTTTGATGGTATCACAGACCATATAGGGCTTATTATAGGGCTTAGTGTTCTAGCGATTTTAACTAAACTGATTGGTTCGGCTGTAGGAGCAAAAATGGCAAACTTTCCTTTAAGAAGCTCACTTGGAATTGGAGCTGCAATGGTCTCACGCGGGGAGGTAGCATTAATTATTGCCACAATTGGCCTTGAAACGAAATTAATTAGTCAGGAGTTATTTGCTATCTTAGTTATTGTTGTTCTGGTAACCACTATTGTTACTCCTCCAATGATGAAATACTTTTTTAATTCTCGTTCTAAGGTAAAAGAGATGAAGCCTTCAGCATAAGAAAAAAATCCAGCCTTTAGAGAAAGGCTGGATTTTTTATGCTCAATTATGAAGCGTATTTGGCAATTTTATGATCACTTTGCTTACCAACATGTTTCATACCGTTGAAAAATCTTAATGTGAAAATTATTGAGGACATAATAACGAAGACACCACAAATAGCACCCACTTGGTCTGAACCTGTCCATTCTGGTAAATGTTCAGCCCACCTTCTGGGAGCACTTATCTTTCCTGCATATAGGAACGAACCTGCTATACCCGTAAAGAAAAAGAAGTAGACGGATATCGCAAATTTATCTAAATTAGTTTGTTTTTGTGCACCTTCGGTTTTATTAAAGTAAAACATAAATCCGAAAATCATGGCAACCACACCCATACCCATGTAAGTGTGAAAATGTCCAGGGACCCATTTAGTATTATGCATTACATGGTTAACTACGATAGTCGCATCAATTATCGCCGGAACCGCACCAGCTACCCAACCGAACATGGCTAAAAACATCATGCTTGATGTGAAGTCCCATCTAACAGCGGAACGATAGACGATCATTAATGCACCGTACGCTGTTACTACCATGACCGGAAGCCCATTTGCATATGAAAAAACCTGTCCAATAATTAACATCCATCTTGGCACCGCAAAATCCATTAATAAATGATGAGTATAAATCATTAATGTAAATAGCGTTGAAAAGTTCCATGCAATCAGAAATGCTTTATTTGATTTCCAAGGTCGGCCTGTATATTCTGATAAGATTTCATATACAGCAATAACAGCCATATAAATGGTACAGTTGGCAAAAATATGCCCAAATGCATATGTTAAATGTTTTGCTAACATAGGATCAAAAGTTAAATTGGGATTTAAAATATTTAAAATAGATTCTACTAGAGCTGTAGCGCCTGCCAGTATCCCAGTAGAGTTAGCAATAATAACCATAGTTGTAGCAACAACAGCGGCAGGTGGTCCATATCCTTTTTTTCCTCTAAATATATATTCCCAACCGAGTGATTTACCTAAACCGCCATACTCCTTAATTAGTCGTGCTGCTAAGTAAAAATACATAATCAAATAACCAATACCTAAAATTAATAGGCCAAAAAGAAACAATAAAGCTCCAGTTGTCCCGTAAATCTTTGCAGAGAAGGATGGAAGCGGATAAAGAAATGTCCATCCATCAGAAAAATTAAAGACAAAAATGGCAGTAAGAATCATGACAACACCAATTAATGACAAGATGAGGTTTGCAAAATATATTTTATGATTGATATAAATGTACTTAGATAGAAAATACCACATGATGGCACTACCACCTAAGGCAGCAATACCGACCATTCCCGTACCATGGACCGTCATAATTTTATAAAATAATTGTGGTGATATTTTAATGACCTTTCCCTGATTTAATAACATGATAACACCAAAGGACATCATAAGTACCAGTACAACAGAGGTAATAAGTAAGGATAAGGACACGCCTTTTTTTATAAAACTTCGAGTCATATTTTCCATATTATTTCCCTCCTTTTGCTGTAACAACAATATCCTTCATCATCGCATGGTGGCCTGTGCTGCAATACTCTAAGCAAAGGATTTTATAGGTTCCTGGTTTTTTAAAAGTAATGGAAACAGTGTTTGTATACTCAGGCATTGCCTGTGTTTGTGCAATTAGCTTAAGGTCAGTATCATATAGACCAAAACCATGTGTTACATCCTGACTTGTTACACGAAATTGTACTGGTTCACCAACTACAAAGTCCTCGTTACTTAATTTCCAGCTAAACTGCATTCCCGTCACATCAACAATTTTTCCATTTTCTTTTGCGTGTACATGTTGATCATGATAAGGGAGCCTGCTTAGTGACATAGCAGAAGCAAAGCCCATTACAGCCAGTAAACCAAGAAAGTAAAACTTACGAATTTTGTAGCCTTTTTCTTGGATTGGTCCATACTCTTTTAATTTTCTCGATTCCCCATATACAAATGCAAAAGCGAGTGCAATAAGGAAAACGAAAAATAGTGTAGCGTACCACGCGATCGATTGGTACATACTATCCCCTCCCGTAATTTGAATATCAAACAAGTAGTCCCCCAACTACTTGTCCGATTCCATTTCTCATTGTAAACCCCTTTTTGTGAAAGAATAGTGAATTTTATCATACTTTACTAGTTAACTATAAAGATGGTCGTATATTTTTAGATTTATCACTTTAAAACTACCCCCATGAATAAGAAGGAAGGTGCGAATAGTTTGGTAAACGAACAAACAATTCTACTTTAAAATATTCTATGGAGGTTAGATATGGGAATCGTTATTATCGATATCGACAAACTACTAGAAGCTACATCTGGTCTAACATCTGAGAAAAATAATTATAAAGTGCATGATGTTGAGATTGATCAATTACTTGAGAATACACGCGATTGGTAAAACACATATTTTTGTTAATCCACTCATAGTCTTAAATATATCCATTAATGCCTTCTATTAAAATAGAAGGCTTTTTTGTTTTTAACTAGATAACAAATATACTAGTCTGATATGCCGCTTTAAAGCGAAAAATTATTTTTCCTATTTCTATTGCTTTTACTCTCAAAAGATACTAGAATAATTTTTAATATAAAAAATTTTTAGAAAATTAGTTTTAACAACATAAAGGGGGATTATTTAGATGAAAAAAATTCAAGCACTTTCTTTTGCACTAGCCGGGATGCTGATGCTTGCAGGGTGTGGAAGTAAGGAATCAGCTGGCGATGCTAAAAAAGATGGATCAAAGGAATTTAAAGTAGGAATTTCCCAATTCGCACCGCATCCTTCTTTAGATGCAGCGACAGAAGGCTTTAAAAAAGCTTTAAAGGACAAGGGGATAAAAGTTACATTCGATGAACAAAATGCACAAGCTGATATGAATAACACTCAAACGATTGCCAATAATTTTGTCGGGGATAAAGTAGATTTAATTTTTGCTAATGCCACTCCTAGTGCGACTGCAGCATTAAATGCAACTAAGGAAATCCCTATCATTTTCACTTCAGTAACTGATCCAGTGGGAGCTGGATTGGTTGAAGCATTTGATAAACCAGGGAAAAATATTACCGGAACAACTGATAATCATCCGGATGCAACGAAAAAAACAATCGATTTTATTACTGAAGAAGTGAAAGCCAAAAAGGTGGGGGTTATTTACAACTCGGGGGAACAGAACTCTGTTGTCCAAGTTAAGGAAGTAAAGAAATTAGCAGAAGAGAAAGGGGCTAAACTAGTAGAGGTATCCGTTTCTACTACTGCTGAGGTAAAACAGGCAGCTGAATCCCTTGTTGGCCGTGTTGATGCGATTTATATTCCAACCGATAATACAGTTGTTACTGCTCTTGATTCCGTCATTTCTGTTGCAAATAGTAAAAAGATTCCATTATTTGTAGGTGAACTGGATTCAATGAAAAAAGGTGCTGTGGCTGCAAGTGGTTTTAGCTACTATGACCTTGGATATCAGTCCGGATTAATGGCAGCCGATATTTTATCAGGAAAGAAAAAGGCTTCAGAAATTCCAGTCCAACTTCCAAAAAGCTTAAAACTTGTCATTAACAAATCCGCTGCAGAAGCACAAGGATTAAAGGTTAAAGAAGATTGGAAAAAGCTCGGTGAGTTTTATGATGGAAAATAAGTAGTAATTTTCGAGGAGGAGGCCAGTAGTTGGTCTCTCCTTGATTTGTACATATGCTAAATTTGGTGAAGGTGATTTAACAGAAAATACCTTCAAGAAAGGATGATTTTATTGTTTACAGCCATATTTGGATCTTTTGAAGCAGGTATCATCTATGCGATTATGGCGCTGGGCGTCTATCTTTCCTTTCGCATTTTAGATTTCCCAGATCTTACAGTGGATGGGAGTTTTGTAACGGGAGCAGCGATATCAGCAGTGATGATTGCAAATGGAGCCAATCCGTTTCTAGCAACCATAATGGCTTTATTTGCAGGTTTTGCAGCGGGCTGTATGACAGGACTACTTCACACGTTTGGTAGAATTAATAATCTTCTCTCAGGTATCCTAATGATGATTGCTCTTTACTCCATTAACCTAAGAATTATGGGACGTTCCAATATACCTTTATTGAACACCGATACTGCTTTTACAAAAATCAGTAGTTTTTTTGAAAAGACGGGAATTGATTCATTTTTTAACGGTATCCTTTCAACGATGGGACTAGGGGACAGTCTTCCTGAAACGTGGGGGATATTGCTATTTATGATTATCGCCACCTTCTTAATTAAGTTCCTAACCGATCTATTTTTAAAAACAGAGATTGGCCTTGCAGTTAGGGCAACGGGTGATAATAAACGGATGATTCGGAGCCTTTCAGCTAATACCAATCTACTGGTTGTTCTAGGATTAGGTTTGTCTAATGCTTTAGTTGCATTTTCTGGTGCACTGATTGCTCAACAAGGTGGATTTGCTGATGTTGGTATGGGAATAGGAATGATTGTCATTGGATTGGCGTCAGTTATTATTGGTGAGGCCTTGTTCGGAACGAAAACAATTGCTCGAACGACACTTGCAGTTATTGGTGGATCGATTATTTACCGTATTGTTGTTACATTGGCCTTACGGGTTGAATTCTTAGATCCAGGGGATATGAAGTTAATAACTGCACTTATTGTTATTGTTGCATTGACTGCACCGAAGATCATAGAGGGGTCTAAAGAGAAAAAGAGAAAAGCCAGAAGAAAAGCTGAGAGAATGAACATGGTAACGGCTTCCGTAGTGGCAAAGGGGGAGAATCATGCTGCAATTAAGTCAGATTCATAAAATTTTTAATGAAGGAACACCTGATGAGAAAATTGCCATTGATCATATTAATCTAACTCTTAAACCTGGAGATTTTGTTACAGTGATTGGTAGTAATGGGGCAGGTAAATCAACATTAATGAATATCATTTCAGGTGTACTAGTTCCTGATATTGGAGAAGTACATATCAATGGACAGAAAGTAACACAAATGTCTGAGTTCAATCGTTCAAAAATGATAGGCCGTGTCTTTCAGGATCCGATGGCTGGAACAGCACCTAGTATGACGATTGAAGAAAATTTGGCAATGGCTTATTCACGAAACAAAACGAGGACGCTTAAATGGGGTGTGACTAAAAAAAGGCGTGAATATTTTCGGGAGGTACTTGAGACATTGCATTTGGGTTTAGAAAACCGTCTCAATGCTAAAGTTGGTTTATTGTCGGGTGGGGAACGACAGGCCTTATCCTTATTAATGGCTACATTTACAGAGCCGTCAATTCTGCTTCTCGATGAACATACTGCTGCCCTGGACCCATCAAGAGCAGAATTAATCACTTCGCTGACTAAGGAGATTGTAGAAAGATATAGACTCACCACTCTTATGGTCACACATAATATGCAGCAAGCTATTGATTTGGGAAACCGCTTAATCATGATGGATAAAGGTCAAATTATACTTGAAGTGAACGAGGAAAATAAGAAAAATCTGACGATCGAAAGTTTATTAAGTGAGTTTAAGAGAATCCGCGGACTTCAAATGGCAAGTGATCGGGCCATTTTATCATAGTGAATAAAAATATTTTTTGACGGACCTCATTCGTTTAAAATTATTTCCAATTTGCAAATGATGCAAACTACCTGTTTAATTAGGTAGTTTCTTTTTTTGTATTGGGAAATAACGAAAATTATATAATTTTCTTTAACACCAAAAAGCGGTATTGCTTTACTACCTACTCTTGAGAGGACAACAGTTCTTCATTTAGAATTAATTCTGAATATTATTACTTTATTAAATGGGGGTTTCTTAATGAAAGAAAATAGATTAACAGCAGACCAACTTGTAGATGATTTTTTTCCTGTAAGAGATGTAGATTACATTGAAATCTATACAGGCAATGCTAAACAAGCTACTCACTTTTTTTGTACGGCCTTTGGTTTTCAACCTGTTGCCTACTCCGGACTTGAAACTGGAAATCGTGAAACCGTTTCCTACTGTTTAAAACAACGTAATATCCGTCTTGTCATAACTGGTTCTTACAAAGAGGAAACCAGGGTCGCTCAGTTTGTTAAAAAACATGGTGATGGTGTGAAAGACATAGCTTTGCTGGTTGACGATGTTGAGAAAGCATTCGAGGAAGCTGTAAACAGAGGAGCGATTGCTGTAGCTCCCCCATTTGAAATGAAGGATAATCAAGGTGTAATCAAGAAAGCCGTTCTAGGTACATATGGGGACACCATCCATACGTTAATTGAACGAAAAAATTACCAAGGTGCATTTTTACCTGGATTTGAACCATACTCTGCAGCATTACCAATTGAGGATGCAGGATTAATTGGTATTGATCATGTAGTTGGAAATGTGGAAAGCATGGAAGAATGGGTTGAGTATTATTCCAAAGTAATGGGCTTTAAAGAAATGAAACATTTCACTGATAAGGATATTACAACAGAATATTCCGCTCTAATGTCCAAAGTTATGCATAATGGTGGTCGTATTAAGTTCCCTATCAATGAACCAGCAGAGGGGAAAAGAAAATCCCAAATTCAAGAATACTTAGAGTTTTATAACGGACCGGGTGTACAGCATTTGGCCATTTTAACAGAAGATATTGTTTCCACTGTATCCATTTTAAAAAAGAATGGTGTTGAGTTTCTTAAAACACCAGCTGCTTATTATGAATCATTAGGGGAACGTATAGGAAAGATTGATGAAGAGATTGAAAAGCTTAGAGAATTAAATATCCTAGTGGACCGTGATGATGAAGGTTATCTTTTGCAAATCTTTACAAAGCCTATTGTAGATCGTCCAACATTATTTATCGAAATTATTCAGCGCAAAGGTGCACGTGGATTTGGTGAAGGAAACTTTAAAGCACTCTTTGAATCAATTGAGCGTGAACAAGAAAGACGTGGAAATCTATAATAATAGATAGCTCATAAAATAGTGTAAGGAAAATAGGAACCAGTTGCAAGGGGGGATACTCCCTTGCAAACCATGTGGTTATCTGAAAGAGTGGTGGACAACAATTTGGAAATTTCACCTGAAGCATTGGAATGGAAGGATGCATATAAACTGTTAGTTGGCTCCATTTTACCCCGTCCCATTGCGTTCGTTTCAACAATAGATAAAAATGGCATAGCAAATGCAGCTCCTTTTAGTTTTTTCACAGCTATTTGTGCAGATCCAATGTTAATTTGTTTTTCACCAATGAGAAGGGGAAAAGATGGAGCAAAGAAGGACACACTCATCAATATTGAGAATACAGGTCAATTTGTGATTAATATTGTCAGTGAGAAAATGGCAGAGCAAATGAACGATTGTGCCATTGAATTTGCTTCTTCTGTGGATGAAATAGAAGAAGTAAATCTAACAAAGGAACCAAGTGAAAAGGTGAAAGTACCCCGAATCAAAGAATCACTTGTTCATTTAGAATGTGAACTATATCAGGTATTACATTTTGGAGATAAACCTGGGGCTGGAAGTCTAGTGATAGGAAAAGTAATACAAGTCCATGTTAACGATGAGCTATATGATAATGGAAGAATTGATACAACTAAATTACAGCCGATTGGAAGAATGGCTGGAAGTACCTTTACTAACCCGTTAGCCAATACATTTGAAATGATCAGAAAATAGTTAAATAGGTGAGTGCCGTGAAATTTGTAACCTTTGAAAGAAATGATAGGAAAATAAAGTCTGGCTGGTTAGATGGTGATTTTGTAGTTGATATGAATGAAGCATCAGATGGTAAACTACCTGATAATCTGTTAGATTTTCTAGGAAACAGTGAAGAAAATATGAAAATAGCGATAAATCTTTTTTTTAATACCAGTGATCAAAAAGGAAGATATCCATTAAGTGAAACTCGTTTAAAAGCACCTCTTCCTATCCCAAGGAGCTTTCGTGATTTTTATGCATTTGAACAGCATGTTAAAACGGCAAGGGAAAACCGGGGACTTGAAATGATTCCAGAGTGGTATGAAATCCCTGTTTTTTATTTTTCTAATCATTTAGTGTTTAAGGGGCCAGAGGATGAGATCATTAGGCCGAAGGAATGTGAATGGCTTGACTATGAACTGGAAGTTGGATGTATCATAGGAAAACAAGGAATAAACATTCAGGCAGAGGAAGCAGATGAATACATTTTTGGTTATTGCATATTAAATGATTGGAGTGCAAGAGACCTGCAAAGAAAAGAAATGAAGGTGGGCCTTGGCCCTGCTAAGGGGAAGGATTTTTCAACTTCTATCGGTCCGTGGATTGTTACAAAGGACGAACTGGAACCCCATAGGACAAGAAATGGTTATGACCTGTCAATGAAAGCGCATGTGAATGGCGTACACTTATCCAATGGAAATATGAAGGACCTTCATTATTCCTTCGGTCAAATGATTGAGAGAGCATCTGCAGGCGTTACACTTTTCCCTGGAGAAATTATTGGTTCAGGAACTGTTGGAACAGGCTGTATCCTAGAACTTGGCCAAAAGACCCATCGATGGCTTTTACCAGGAGACCAAGTGGAATTGGAAGTTGAACACCTAGGCACGCTTAGAAATAAAATTTCTGATGGAAATGAGGTGAAATAATGTATTACAAACAAATGGGGAAGATTCCGCATAAACGACATACGATGTTTAAAAAAGATGATGGCAGCCTTTATCGTGAGCAGGTGATGGGGACGAAAGGATTTTCTGGTACTCAATCTATCTTGTACCATCAGTACATGCCGACAGAGGTTGTTAAATCTGAAATGCTTGGTAAATATTTGCCGGAATATGAAGACCAGCAGTCACTAAAGCATCGACACTTCTTAACTAGTATGGCCAAAAAACAGGGGGATGCTCTCACTGCTCGAAATTATATTTTAGGTAATTCTGACTTATTAATAGGAACAGCACAAATAACCAAGCCGATGCAAAGTTACTATCGCAACGGTGATGGGGATGAGATGCTTTTCATACATCATGGTTCAGGAAAATTAGAGACCATGTTCGGTACCATTACCTATCGTTCAGGAGATTACCTAATTATTCCAATCGGGACGATATATCGAGTTATTCCAAGTGAGAATGACGTGACAACCATGTTATTTGTTGAATCCTTTAGTCAGATTACTACTCCAAGACGTTATCGGAATGAATATGGTCAGCTGCTCGAACATAGCCCTTTCTGTGAACGAGATTTTCGAGGGCCTGAAACACTTGTATCATTTAATCAAAAGGGTCAATATGAAGTATTAACCAAATCAAGAGGAATGATTTCCTCTCATATTCTAGGACACCATCCACTTGATGTAGTTGGGTGGGATGGATATTTATATCCATGGGCATTTAATATCGAGGATTTTGAACCCATAACAGGAAGGGTTCATCAGCCGCCTCCTGTACACCAGACGTTTGAAGGGAATAATTTTGTTGTTTGTTCGTTCGTCCCTCGATTGTATGATTATCATCCTGAAGCTATTCCGGCACCATATTACCATAGTAATGTAAATAGTGACGAACTCCTTTATTATGTGGATGGAAACTTTATGAGCCGTAAAGGAGTCCAAGAGGGTTCCATTACTCTACATCCAAGTGGTATTCCACATGGACCTCATCCAGGGAAAACGGAAGCTAGCATAGGTAAGAAAGAAACGCTTGAGCTCGCAGTTATGATTGACACCTTCCATCCTCTGAAAGTGGTTAAAAATGCTCAAGAAATAGAGGATCCAGCTTATATGTATACTTGGTATGAAAAGTAATAATGGGGATGACTCTATTAAATGGGGTCATCCCTATTTTTTGTTAAGAATATAAGCGTTTATACTTATAAACATGGTATGGTAGAAGTAATAAATTTAAATAGAATGAGGTGAATTCATGAACCTGGAAAATATCTTAAGGAAGTTAACAAACCATACTCCCACCATTTTAGGTAGTGAAAAATTTTCGAAATTTGCTATAATGTTGCCGCTTCTACAAAAAGAAAACGAAATTCATGTGTTATTCGAAGTACGTTCCCTTGAATTAAGGAGGCAGCCTGGTGAAATTTGTTTCCCAGGAGGAAAAATTGATTCACAGGATATTAATGAACAAGGTGCAGCTATTCGAGAGACGGTGGAGGAATTAGGTATTAGCAGGGAAGCAATAAAAAACATTTTTCCACTGGATTATATGATTTCACCTTATGGGATGATTGTATATCCGTTTGTAGGATTTATTACTGAACCTAATAAAGTCAAGCCAAATCCTTCAGAGGTGGGAGAAATTTTTACCGTCCCGTTGTCCTTTTTTGTTAATCATCCTCCAAATATATACAAAATAAACTTTAAAGCTGAGCCAGAAGAAAATTTTCCTTATGATCTAATCGCTGGAGGGAAGAACTATAATTGGAGAACAAGAGACCTTGAGGAATATTTCTATCATTATAATGATAAAGTCATATGGGGTTTGACAGCGAAGATATTAGTGCATTTTATTGAAATGGTACGCTAAGATTTTAGAAAAAATGCTGTGTTATAGAACAGTGTTAATTTTTACACCCTGTTGATTGGAGCGGAAGGCACGAAGACTCCTGTGGGAGTATGGTTCAGGAGAGACCCCGCAGGCGCAAGCGCCGAGGAGGCTCGCCGAAACACCCACGGAAAGCGAAGTGCCTGGAGCGGAAATCAACAGGCACGTTTAACAGTGCCTAAAAAAACGATTTCAATACAGTGAGAAAAGTGGGATAAATTCTCACTTTTTTTATGTTTGTCTTTCTTGTGTGGACAAATGTACATATTGGACGGAAAAAAGTTCTTGATTATTTTCAGAATTGGAATAAAATTAAGATTATATTTTCTGAGGATAGGGAGATGGACGATGAAAGTAGTAAAGTTTGGCGGTTCATCATTGGCATCCGGAAAACAAATGGAGAAAGTATTCCAAATTGTTACTTCGGACAGGGAAAGAAAAATTGTTGTAGTATCTGCACCAGGGAAAAGATTTGCAAGTGATGAAAAAGTAACAGATTTATTAATTGAATGTGCAGTTGCAGCATTACAAAATCATAGTTTCAATGAAAAACTTGATGCTGTAATTGAGAGGTATGCATCTATTGCTGAAGAATTGTTACTCCCTAATACTGTTATTCAAGAAATTCAAGAGGATTTAATGCTAAGACTTCAAGGTGATAAGAGCAAGCCTGACCGGTTTATGGACCGAATAAAAGCAAGTGGAGAAGATAACCAAGCTAAATTAACAGCTGCCTTTTTTAGAAAAAAGGGTATCGAATCGTATTATGTAGACCCTCGTGAAGCTGGATTACTGGTTAGTAATGAACCAGGAAATGCACAAGTATTGCCAGAGGCATATGACCAATTATACTTACTAAGAAATCGGTCAGGGATTTTGATTTTTCCGGGATTCTTTGGCTACAGTAAGGAAGGAGAGGTTTTTACATTTTCTCGAAGTGGATCTGACATTACTGGCTCGATACTTGCCAATGCTATAAAAGCAGACTTGTATGAAAACTTTACAGATGTGGATGCTGTCTATTCTGTTAACCCGAGTATTGTAGAGGAACCTAAGGAAATTAAGGAATTAACCTACCGTGAGATGCGTGAGCTATCATATGCAGGCTTTACTGTATTACATGACGAAGCACTGGTCCCGGCCTTTAGAGCGGGGATACCTGTTCAAATTAAAAATACCAATAATCCAAGTGCACCTGGAACAAGAATTGTAAATGAACGTAACAATACTAATGGACCTGTCATTGGAATTGCAAGTGATAAAGGGTTCTGCAGCATATATGTTAGTAAGTATTTGATGAATAGAGAAATTGGATTTGGCCGGAAGTTACTTGGGGTATTAGAGGGTTTTGGGCTTTCATATGAACATACCCCTTCAGGCATTGATGATATTTCCGTCATCCTAAGAGAAAATCAGCTAGACGAAATCCTTGAACAAAAAATTATACATCGAATTAAGACGGAACTGCATGCTGACGAGGTAGAAATTGTGCATAGCCTTGCTCTCATAATGGTTGTAGGTGAGGGTATGCGCCATAATGTCGGTACGATGGCCAGAGCTTCTAAGGCACTGGCACGATATAGTGTTAATATAGAAATGATCAACCAAGGTTCATCTGAGGTTAGCATGATGTTTGGGGTTAAGGAAATGGATGAAAAAAGAGCGGTTCAAGCACTTTATGAAGAATTTTTTGTGCCTGTAACGGTGTAATAATGTAAGCGAGGCTGACTCAGTCGTTAGAGTCAGTCTCTACAGGTTATGATACTTTTTTTACCTTGCCTTAGCACGAGTTCTAATACCAGCTATAATTGCAATTACAAGTCCACCCACTGTATCAGCAATTAAATCAGTCATGGTATCTTTATTGCCCCCACCTTGTAAGGTCATGTCGAATAATTGATCAGAACTAAATTCATATACCTCCCATAAGACTCCGCCTAGTGCTGCAAATGATAAAGTGAACAAGAACACAAACCACGGTGAAATTTCATTTCCTGCACTTCTGTGAATTAAACGTTCATATAAGGCAATACCTGAAAATGCTAAGATAGCTCCACTGACAAAATGCATAAATGTATCCCACCAGCCAAGCCCATACCAGCCTAATATCGATCCAAAATATTGGGATCCAACTAAAAATATTAAATAAGAAATCACAATTGGCAAATTGAATTGAAGTTTGGTAAATAACGCTAAAAATAAAGGAACTGCACCACAAACAATTCCTCCAATAGCAACGGTCCCTTTAAAGCTCACACCATTGGAAAAATAATATACAGCTAATGCAGCCATAAATAGAACATAAATTAAACTTAAAATAATGACCAGTTTTCTGTTCATTTTATTCACCTCACGTTATACATTTGGTTTTCTTACATACGAATAAATGGCCACTATTAGACCACCAGCTAACCCACAGAGCAAGTCTAGCATTGTATCTGTATTTCCTCCACGTTGCATGGTGTGTGTAATAGGAGTCAGGTCTCCTAAAAATTCATAAACCTCCCAAATCACACTTGCTAAAACTGCTAGAGAAAGAACAAAAATAGAAAGTATCCACTTCGATAGCTCATCTCGTACTTTAACTGGAATCCATATTTTATACAAGGTTATGCCGGCAAGAGCAATATATATTCCTTTATAGAAGTGAAGGGTAGAGTCCCACCATTTATAATGGAGATAAAAACTTGATATTGATCCTAGAAACAAGGAACAAAAAATGAAGAGATAATATCCCAATATAAGGGGGATATTAAAAGGAATGTTTTTTTTAAATAACAATAGAAGTGGAAGGGCACTTACAAAGATACCCCCAGTAGCTACCTGCCATCTGGATGAATCCCCTTTAATTAAGTAGTTCAATACCAGAGAAATCATAAAAATAATAAAAGCCATACTTAAGATAAGGATTAATTTTCGTTTCATGTATTCACCCCGTAATAAAACACTCTTTACAATTATGTCCAATAAAAAAAATTGAAATCATTAATTTAATTCTCGCATCCCAATCTATTAAAAGGTATATTGAAATTGATGATAGAAACAATTGTATTGACTGAATAGGTGGAGGATTCTATGCAAAAAGCACAAATACCAACATACGAACGGATTGCAATAGATTTAGCCAACAGAATATATGATGGAAAGTTTAAAGTAGGAGAAAAAATTCATGGAAGGTCCACGTTAGCAAGCGAATACAAAGTATCTCCCGAAACGGTTCGCAGAGCGATAAAAATACTTGAGGATGTGGAGATCGTTCAATCTACTAAAGGCAGTGGGATTGTTATCTCTTCTAGGGAGAATGCTTATAAATATATCCACCGTTTTTCTAATATTGAAAGTATTAAAGACCTTGAAAAGCAAATGAATTCGCTAATAACTGAAAGAGTTAAATTGGATGAGCAGTTATTGGCTACGTTAAGAAAAATTATGGATTATTCGGGAAAACTTCGGCATACTAATCCATTAGCTCCAATTGAAGTAGAGGTATTTCCAGGGTGTATACATATTGGAAAAACAATTTCAGAGGTGAAATTTTGGCAGAATACAGGTGGAACGGTGATCGGCATGAAAAGAAAGGGTGAATTGATTATCTCACCCGGACCCTATGCATTAATTATGGAAGGCGATGTACTTCTTGTAATAGGGGATGATAAAACGTATGATCGTGTTCTTCACTTTATAGAGGAATAAACATAAAGAAGAGGCTGGCTCAACCAAAATGAGCCAGCCTTAACTTTTTTATACTCAATCAAGTAAACCTTCTTGTACTAAAAATTCCTTGGCAACTTTTTCTGGTGACTCTTTAAGACTGTCGACCTTATAGTTCAATTCACGCATTTTTTCATCTGTTAATTTTCCAGACAGTGAATTTAAAACTTTTTTGAGCTCTGGGTGTTCTTTTAGAGTTTCTTCTTTAACCATAGGAACTGCATAATAAGGAGGGAAGAAGTTCTTATCATCTTTTAACACCTTTAATTGAAAAGCTTCAAGTAAGCCGTCTGTTGAAAAAGCATCAATTACATCACTCTTATGATTCTTTAGAGCAGTATAGCGTAATCCTCCGTCAACAGCCTTTACATCCTTGAATGTCATATTATAAGTCTTTGAAAGTCCGATTAAACCATCTTCACGATTTGGAAATTCGATTGTTGGTCCCATAATTAGTCCGTTGCTCACTTTAGCAAGGTCGGAGATCGTTTTTAAATTATATTGTTTTGCTGTGTCCTGTCTCACTGCCAAGGCATAGGTATTATTAAATCCAATCGGTTTCAATAATTCAATATTATATTTCCTCTTAAATTCCTTTTGAACATAATTATACACTTTTTCAGGATCGCTTTGTGGAGTCTGGTTTAAAATATTTACCAACCCTGTACCGGTATATTCAACATATAAATCAACATCCCCATTTTTAAGGGCACTGAAGGCTACCTGGCTACCACCAAGATTCAACTTTCTTTCTACTTTGATATCTGTTTTATTTTCAATTAAATCGGCAAGCATGTTTCCTAAAATTAATTGTTCACTAAAGTTTTTTGAACCGATAACAATTTTTTCTTCTGCACTGGCAGTAGAATAAACTTTAAATGCCCCTCCAGCCACTAAAAGTATGGCAGCAAACCCAATGATGACTCTTTTTGCTTTTTTGCCCGTCTTTGCAAAATACTTAGAAGAACTCTGCTTAGTTGTGTATGATAGTGAAGATTCGAGCTTCCCGACTACAAAGTCAATCAAGAGTGCTAAAATACAAGCGGGAATAGCTCCAGCTAAAATCATATTGTTATCCACTGTTTGTACACCCGAGAATACAAGATAACCAAGGCCACCAGCCCCAACAAAGGCTGCGATTGTCATCAGTCCAACAGCTGTTACAGCTGAAATTCTGATACCCGCCATAATCATCGGGAAGGCTAGTGGTAATTGTACCTTTCGCATCGTTTGGCTCTTTGTCAGACCGATGCCTTTGGCGGCTTCCAGAATGTCTCCATCGATATTTGTTAATCCTGTATACGTGTTCTTTACAATTGGTAATAGAGAATATAGGACAACCATTACAATGGCCGGAGTACTTCCAATCCCGATAAATGGAATGAGAAAGCCGAGTAAAGCTAAGCTTGGAACGGCTTGAATTACATTAGTCGTTCCAATTATAGGCTTTGAAAGTTTTGGTTCATTTGAAATTAAAATTCCTAGTGGAATACCGATAATAATAGCTATTAGTACTGAAATAATACTTAAATTTAGGTGCTGTACCAAAAGGTCAAGAATTTGGTGGTAGTTCGATGTTACATAGTTTAAAAAATTACTCATTAAAATGCCACCTCCAAGTCAATTAGCTGGCTGCTTAATGCGGATAAAATACTACTTCTGGTAATTAAACCAGTTAACTGGTTTGTATGATTGACAACAGGTAAATAGCCAATTTTATGTTCATTCATCATCGCTAGCACAGAAATTAAGTTTGCTTCCTGTGAAACGGAAAGCACATTTTTCTCCATGACATTTTCGATGGGGATGTTACGAGAAAGTAACTGGATACTTTTCAAAGTAACTAAACCCTGAAGAACATTGTTTTTATCAGTGACCATTAAACTGTCGACCTTATTTTCCTTCATAATCTCAATTGCTTGTAAAACGTTACGCATTCCAAGAATTTTTGTTGGCTGGTGAATCATTATATCCTCAGCCATTAGTAATTCAGGATTGTTCCACACTCTTCTTTTTCCAATAAAATCTTCTACAAAATCATTAGCAGGATTTTTGAGAATATTTTCCAGGAGTATCAAACTGTAGGATATTCCCATCTTTTAAAATACAAATCTTGTCTGCTATTTTAATAGCTTCATCCATATCATGTGTGACAAAGATAATCGTCTTATTTAGTTCCTTTTGCATTTGATATAGCTCATCTTGCAACGAACTTCGGGTAACAGGGTCTAGTGCGCTGAAGGGTTCATCCATTAAGATGATATCGGAGTTGGTTGAGAAGGCTCTTGCTACACCAACCCTTTGCTGTTGGCCGCCACTCAACTCTTTAGGGAATCGATGTAGATATTCTTTTGGGTCTAATCCAACCAACGTTAGCAATTCCATAGTCTTTTTTTCTATGTTTGCAGGATTTTCTCCCTTTAATTTAGGAATTAATTCTAGATTTTCCTTTATAGTCATATGTGGAAAAAGCCCCGTATTTTGAATAACATATCCAATATTTCTACGGAGCTCAATGGGATTCATTGTGGAAATATCAGTTCCATTTACAAATATTTTTCCAGAGGTTGGTTGGATCAATTTATTAATCATTTTAAGCAGTGTTGTTTTTCCACAACCACTCGGGCCTATAAAAACAACTAATTGCCCAGCCTCTATTTCTAATGAAAAAGGATTAATGATTGTCTTGGTGCGGTATTTCTTTACTATGTTCTTAAACTCAATCAAGTTCATTCCCCCTTAATTAATTACTAATTCTATTTACCCTGACAACTAACAACTTAATCATAACATATAAGTTGTTAGTTGTCGAAGATTGGGATGTAAAAAAGAGGTTGACCATAAAGAGAATCCCTCTTATAGCCAACCTACATAAAGAACCTTTATTTTTCTAAATCTTTTTTTGTAATCTCACTTCGAATACTGGTTTCCTTTGAGAATTCAGTGTCTTGTTTCTTATTGTTTGGATATTTGTTTTTACGTTCACGATTATTGTTACGATTGGTCAAAATTCCACCTCCATTCAATGCATTTAATTATTATTTTTGGCAAGGAGTTGTTTTTTACTCCAATTATTTATTTGTTATAATTGTGTATCTTTCATTGCTGCACAATATTCTGCTGTGAGGCTGTCAATGATTTTTTGAATAGGAAGAATTTCTTTTATTTCATCCACACGAGCACCAGCAAAAACCAGTCCATTTTCCACATCTCCTGAAACTGATGTTAACAATGAATCAAGTGTACAAAATTGGTATGAGCAATTTTTTAAGCAATCGTGGCATTTCGCTATTTTTAGTTTTTTCGCTCCGCTAATAGAATTGGTAAAGTCGTTGTTAATTGCTCTTCCTTGTAGTCCTACGGTGGTTTTAATAAGGACAAGGTCTTCCTTTTGTGCTTCCACATACTTTTGCTTAAATGCAAAAGGAGCATCACATTCATTACTTGCTACAAACCTTGTACCCATTTGGACACCAGACGCTCCCATGGAAAGTACTTTAGCAATATCAGATCCTGTCATGATCCCACCAGCTGCAATTACAGGAACAGATACAGCATCAACAACTTCTGGTAGGATATCCAACATTGACCGATCAGTTCCAAGATGACCGCCAGCTTCGAACCCTTCTACAACAACAGCAGCGGCACCTAGTCGTTCTGAAATCCTAGCTAGTTTCGCAGAAGAAACGATTGAAATGACTGGTATCCCAGCTTGTTTTCCCCAGGTATACATATCCCTTGAGATACCTGCACCCGATATAATAAAATCTACCTTCTCTTCTAAAGCAGCTTTCATTTTTTCGGCAAAGTCATTCATGGCAAATAGAACATTTACTCCAATGTATCCTGTTTCATTAATAAGTTCCTTTGCTCGTCGTATATGTGTTCGTAATTCATTTACAGTGATTCCTGTTCCCGAAATAATACCTATTCCTCCTGCATTCGCAACTGCAGATGCTAAATTGCTAAGGGAAATACCAACGCCCATACCGCCCTGCAAAATTGGCACTTTAGGTGTTATGTGTCCTATTTTAAGTTGTGGAAAATTCAAATCATTACCCCATTTCATTTAATAGTATACGAACTTCTCATGCATCATATCATTCAGGAGTATTTATGTCTGTGATTACTATCACCTGGTCATATAAGTAGGTTTTATATTTTGAAATATTATTTGGATAAGAGTAATCTTAAGATTGCAAACTATATGTTGTGTAAAGAGGACAGGAAGGTGTAGGTATGGTCAAATTATTTACTGATATTGATTTAGATGGACTTGGATGTGGGCTGCTAGCTAGGATTGCATTTGGAGAAAAGGTGAACGTGTACTATTGTTCCTATAGAAATTTAAATAAGAGGGTAGAGACAGTAATTACTAATTCGGTGAATGCAGAAGAAAAAATTTTTATCACAGATTTAGCAGTTAATGAGGATATTGAGAAAAGACTTAATGAACGGTTTCAAAAAGGGAAACATGTTCAAATGATTGATCATCATGTAACAGCTATGCATTTTAATCAGTATGAATGGGCATATGTGAACCCCGAATATGACACTGGTAATCTGACTTGTGCAACATCTTTATTTTATGATTTTCTAATTGAGAATCGAATGATAGAACGTACTAAAGCTTTAGAGGAGTTTATTGAATTAGTCCGACAGTATGATACGTGGGAATGGGATCAGAACAATAATGTATTGGCTAAAAGGTTAAATGACTTGTTTTACATTCTGAATCGGGAAAAGTTTGAAGAAGAGATGTTAAAGAGGTTAATGGAAAATAAAGATACTTTTATGTTAACCGAGACAGAAAATTTACTTCTTGATATAGAGGACCAGAAGATTAATCGCTACATTCATTCCAAGAGCAGACAGATCGTTCAAACCTTTGTAGACGATTACTGCGTCGGAATCGTTCATGCGGAACAGTATTTATCTGAGCTTGGGAATGCCTTGAACAATCTGTATCCCCATTTGGACATGATTGTACTATTAAATGTTAGTGGAAAGAAAATGGGGTTTCGAACCATTCATGACGAAGTTAATGTGGCTAAATTCGCTAAAAGATATGGAGGAGGGGGGCACCCCAAAGCATCAGGGGCAGAATTAACAGCTGAAGCCTTTAAACTCTATGTTGAGAATGTCTTTGATTTCATGCCGCTTAAACCTGATTCAGATCGAAATGAATACAATGTGAAAAATTCAATTTTCATTACAAGCTACCAAAACTCGCAGGGTGAAAGCTCTTATGTCATACCATTAGATGAAAATCAATTTAGTATCATACATAATGGAAAGAAATTAGAGGAAACCTTTACTACATTTGCGGAGGCTGAAAGGTATATTAAACGGAATTATTCATCCTGGCTCTGGTATGATCAGGAATATCTAAAATTTCTATCGAACGCTCTTGGAGTATCCCTTGAAGAGATAAAGGAAAACTTCGAAGAGATAATAAGCAACAGAATAATGGATGTAATTGGACAATGAGAAAGAGAGCTTAGTTTTGACTAAGCTCTCTTTTATTTCATGAGATATGTCGTAGGTATTTTGTATTGTTATTTCAGAATTGTAATTAATGTGCAACAAAAAGTAAATCCCTTATCATAATTCTGTAATATAAGCAGGGTAGTATAATAATTAGACCATTATGTTTATGAAATTTAAGGTTACATTTTTAAAAAAAACTTTTTGTATACCTGTTTGGGTCAATAAAACACAACGGGGTGATAATATGACTTCTATATCAAAAAGGAGTAAATATTTTGATAATGCAAAGTTTATTTTAATCTTTCTGGTGGTATTTGGACATCTTATTAGTCCATTAAAGGAACAGGATGGTTTTCTTTTTACTTTATATAGTGTAATATTTCTTTTCCATATGCCAGCTTTTATCATGATTTCAGGGTATTTTGCAAAAGGATATAACAAGAAAGGCTATTTAGCCAAATCAATTAAGAAAATATTAATACCCTATTTTATTTTTCAAGTAATTTATTCTATTTACTATTATTTTAATGGACAAGAAGAGAAGCTTAGTTTTGATTTTTTACATCCCCATTGGACGCTGTGGTTTTTACTAAGCATGTTTTGTTGGAACTTGTTATTATATCTATTTGCAAAATTAAAATGGGCAGGTTTCGCTCTATCAATTATTTTAGGAATTTCTATCGGATATATTGATCAAGTGGGAAGTTTTTTAAGTATATCTAGAACATTCGTATTTTTCCCTTATTTTTTATTAGGCTTTCTTTTGAATGAAGATCAGCTAAAACGTATAATTCGTACAAAGTATTCACTTCCGATAGGATTAATTATTATTGCAGGAACACTTATATACTTTGGAACAGCTTTCCCAAAAGATGCTGTTCCATGGCTCCTGGGAGATACTTCATATGCTAACATGGGTGGAAAAAATATTTCAGATGGTTTGATTCGAGGGATACAGTACGTGCTTACTCTTATCGTTGTTTTTAGCTTCATGGTTTTAATTCCTTCTGTTCAGTTTAAGGTAACTAAAATTGGTGAAAGAACTTTATATGTATACCTATTTCACGGTTTTATAATAAAAACTATTCAAACAATTATTCCAGAGAAAAATGTTAACCCTATTTTGGGAAATTACCTTATTCTAATCATTGTATCTTTAATCATTTGCTTAATTCTAGGTAGCTATTTAATAAAAAAATATACTCGTCCTTTGGTTGAATTGGAACTATCACTTGAAAGCAGGGGGAGTTGAATAAAAAGGAGGTCGACTCGAAGTCAACCTCCTTTTTTACAGCTTAGAACCCGAATAAAGAACTAATCATATTTTTTCTCTTTCTTTTCACTTTTGTTGCATCATAAACGATTGGCTTTTCTATTTTAGTTGGTATTTCTGATTGTGTAATTTTTTCCTGAAGTTGTCTAAGCTGTTGTGTTAGCTCACTAACTTGGCTTTGTAATTCTTCTATTTCTCGCCGGTGTTGGAGGATTTGGTAGGAGGTAACTGAATCAGCTTTAGTATGAATGGTCCTTTCTAAATCATTTACCTTTTGCCATACTTTTTCAAGGCTCTCATCATTATCGCCAATCTTTATTATTCCCTTTCGAAGGTTTTTCTTTACTCTACTTGGCGAAATTTCATGTAGAAGCGTCCCATTTTGAAGCTGTTCATGGATCTTTTTTAGTTGAGCAATGTCTGCATCAGTAAAGTAATAATGCCCCCGTTCGTTTTTTGCCATCGGCAGTTCAAGTTGTTTAACCCACCGTTGAATGGTACTTGAAGATACACCTAATAATTTTGATACTTCACTTGTATTCATGCCAAAACCTCCTAATTGTTAAATGACCCTAAACCACGAGTTACAAAGGATAAGAATAACGATTATGATAAAAGGAGCTTTTAACATTATTAATGCGTAAACCTTAATTAGCCCAAAATTTCCACCATTTCTTTTCCTTAGCAGCAGCAACATCTCTAAATCCAGTTAACATTTGCTGGAATGCTAGTTCTCTCTGTGAAATATCATGTCGATATTGGTTACGCTCCTCAAGGTAGAATTCCCGGTCTTTTGTAATTGCTTCAGTGAGAGTGGAAATTTCCGTATTTGTTACGTCAACGTAATGCGCTAATTCCTCAGTAGTTTCAGATAGTTGCTTGGAAAGAGTGAAAATTTCCTCTGTTGTATCTATGGAAACATTTGCAATGCTTTTGGAAAGATACTGCAATGATTGAGCTGTATTATCTGATGCTTTCTCAAGTGAATCAGACAATTCTTGAATATTAGCTTTTGTCGATTCTGAAGATTTATAAATGGAGTCAGATAGGGCTTTAACCGTATGATAAGTTCCTTTGTAAATCTCTTTCTTTACTTCCTCTACTACTTCCTTTCTTACAACATTTCTAATTTCTTCTTTCACTTCACTTAAAAAATTTTTCTTATAGGCTTCCATTGCTTCAAAAAATAGATCTGTATTATTAAATACTTCGTTATCTACCGCTACAACCGGAAGGGTATCTGAGATAATATCTAACGGAATCTCTTTTGGAATGGCCACATTTTCAAGTTCTGCTTCTTCTCCGAAGTGTACCTTACTAACAGAATCTTGAGTATTAGGTGTCTCCATATCAAGTTCTGGACCCTTTAGTAATTGTTCACGTATAGAGACTTTACTTAATTTTTTTGCTGCCATTTGTTTTATTTCTAGTAAGAAATCAATCTCTTCATCACTATAAATCCTTGCACCCTGTTTTGAACGTGGAATTTCTAATAATTCTTCGAAATCTTTTTCCCATTGTCGTAATATACCAGGTGCAACATTTATCTTTTTAGACACTTCTTTTAGAGTATAAGTTTTCATTTAAATCTTTCCTTTCTATTTGTATCTAGGAAATTATTTTTCTTTTATTTACTATTCACCATTTAGTATCTAAATTTCCTGCCACATGACAAAAGCTATCAAAACAAGACTGAAATCTCTGAATTACAACATATTTTTGCAAAAAGGGTGTTTGAATGTAAAGATTTTAAAAATAATGATTGAGCAGAGAAAAAAAGAGGTTTAAGATGGGAGTGGATATCATGAAGAGAGAAGGGTCAACATGTGGATTGCAGCAGCTTTGATCACAATGGTTAGCTTTGGGATGAATAACACTATTTTTAAATGGAGTACAGGACGAGGGTTGTCGAAGGTACATATTCAATTCTTTTTCTATTTTGTTGCCTTTATATTAACTCTTAGTTATGGAATCATGGATAAATCACTACATTTAAACCTAATCACCATTTTACTTGGGGCATTCATAGGAATATTAAATGCGAATGGAAATATTCAAATGTCAAAAGCATTTGAAAAAGGACCCGCAAGTTTAACATCTCCCTTGATAGGAATCAATGCAATTTTTCCTATCCTATGTGCCGGGCTTATTTTTCACGAGCATATTACTATTCTACAGTGGATAGGAATTTTAATCATGCTTGGGTCAGCCATGGTTATTCAATACTCAACTGATAAAAAAACATCTATAAGTTATCTTCCATGGATCGTACGAGTAGGGCTAGCAATATTATCATTTGGTTTACTAGGAATCTTAATGAAAACAAGTTCATATATGCATATAAATTCACTAGCGATCTTAATAGCCATGTATGGCGGAGGCAGTATATACTTAGCAATTAGTAGTATAGCATTGAAAGATGAGTGGAAGAGTTTAGAAATTAATGTCGGAGCTCTAGTGGGTCTCATAAGTATTTTGGGCTACAGCTGCTATTTCTTCGCATTAAAAAATGGAACAGCAAGTATTGTTTTTCCTATCGTAAGTCTAAATTGTTTAGTAGTTATGCTTGCCGGATATTTTTTATATAAAGAAAAATTAAAAAGATATCAAATCATAGGCGTATGTTCAGCATTAATAGGGATTATATTTACAAAAATATGAAGAAAGAGGTTGACCCCTGTCGACCTCTTCTTGACTTGACATAATATTATTATTTATTCCACTAATTGAAGTTTTTTCAATCCATTGTATATACCGGAATTGGTCACATCCGTTGTTTTATGCTTCGCAAATTGAAAAAGCTCGGGATGTCCATTTGCCATAGCAAAGCTCTCGCCTACACTTTGTAGCATTTCTTTATCATTCATTCCATCCCCAAAAGCAATGGCACTTTCTTTTTGTACTCCCAGATGCGTTAAAACCATTTGTACCCCAAAGCCTTTGTTCACTCTATCCCTAATCACATCATAACAATGCCTCATGCCTTCCACATTGACCTGAGATAAATGAATTCCAGCCTCACTGTTATATAGTGAAACATCATTTTCCTGGAGATTTACTAATGTCATACCTAACACACTACTGTTAATTGAAGGGGAATAGACAGAATTTTTATGCAAATGAAATTTCTTTATGAACTGATGCATTATTTGTGACTCAAAATCTGTATAGTAATTTCTATCATTGGTATACAGAACAGCTTTATGATTATGAGCCGCTGCAATATTTAGAAAGGTTTTCACAGTTAAACTGTTCATAGGCTCTTGAAAGATATCTTTCCCTTGATAAATAGCATATGCCCCGTTGTAGCCTATAAAAGATTCTATATTCAATTCCTTAGCAATCTCATCAATCTCATGGAGTGGTCTCCCTGTTGCTAAAAACACCTCAATACCTTTTTTCTGAATTTGCGAAACGGCATCTTTAGTTGACTTTTGAATTGTGTCTTCAGGTGTCACTAGTGTTCCATCGATATCTAAAAATAAGACTTTATAGTCGGTCATGAAGGGTGCTCCTTTTTATGATATAGGATTAGTTTACCACTTTTTCCTAAGATTTTTCATTTTATCAAAGTTAGAAAAATTTTTCTCTATGAAAATTTTTATTTTATGGTATAGTAAGTAGCGGAAAATAAAATAAATTCGCTTCTGGCGGAAGAGGTTCTAGCACCCCTCTCAAAAAAAACTAAGAGAAACAGCACTGCTTTCTTAGTAGTGCTGTTTTTCCTATTTAAGGAGAATGTAGGATATGAAAAACAGCAAAGCTTTAGTTGTCTTTAGTGGTGGTCAGGATAGTACTACTTGTTTATTTTGGGCATTAAAGAACTTTACTGAAGTTGAGGTAGTGACTTTTGATTATAACCAGCGTCATAGTCTTGAAATCGAGTGTGCAAAAAGAATTGCAAATGAACTTGGTGTCAGGCACCATATTTTAGACATGGCCCTTTTAAACCAATTAGCTCCTAGTGCGTTGACACGGGATGATATAGATGTTAAGGATGGAGAAGAGGGTGAATTGCCATCTTCATTTGTTCCTGGAAGAAATCTAGTGTTTTTAACGTTTGCTGGGATTTTAGCGAGTCAAATTGGCGCTAAACACATTGTGACTGGTGTTTGTGAAACGGATTTTAGCGGCTATCCAGACTGTAGAGATATTTTTGTTAAGTCCTTAAATGTAACTCTTAACCTATCAATGGATTCTCAATTTGTCATTCATACTCCACTTATGTGGATTGATAAAGCAGAAACCTGGAAATTAGCTGATGAGCTTGGAGCATTAGATTTTGTCAGAGAAAAGACATTAACATGTTATAACGGAGTCATAGCTGATGGATGTGGAGAATGTCCAGCCTGTAAATTAAGAAAAAGAGGCTTGGATGAATATCTAAGATCAAGAAAGGAGTTATAAATATGTACGGATTCCGAATTGTGGATAAACTCCAAAAGATTGATGAAGATATAAGCAGAGAACAGCTTAAATACCATCATAAGCGAGTATTGGTTAGTAAAGAATTTACATTTGATTCAGCACATCATTTACATTGCTATGAAGGAAAATGTAAAAATTTACACGGTCATACCTATAAAGTAGTCTTTGGGTTAAGTGGCTTTGTTGATGACCGTGGATTAATGATGGACTTTGGCGATATTAAAGAGATCTGGAAAAATGAAATTGAAATATATCTTGATCATAAATATTTAAATGAAACACTTCCACCAATGAATACAACAGCAGAGAACATTGTTGTATGGATTTACGAGAAAATGTCAGAGTCTCTTCTTAAGGAAGCAAGAATGCAGCAATACCATGGGGCAAGAGTGGAGTTTGTCCGCTTGTTTGAAACGCCGACTAGCTATGCGGAAGCTAGAAGGGAGTGGATGGAAGTTGAGTAAAATACCTGTAATGGAAATTTTTGGTCCAACTATCCAAGGTGAAGGAATGGTCATCGGTCAAAAAACGATGTTTGTAAGAACAGCAGGTTGTGATTATTCATGTAGCTGGTGTGATTCCTCTTTTACATGGGATGGCTCCGGCAAGAATGACACAAAGATGATGCTTCCAGAAGAAATATGGGAAGAACTTAGAAATCTTGGTGGAAATGGATTTTCACACGTCACTATCTCTGGGGGAAATCCTGCATTATTAAAGAATTTATCTAGTCTCATCACACTATTACAAGAGAATAATATCCAAATTTGTCTTGAAACCCAGGGAAGTAAGTGGCAGGATTGGTTTTTAGAAATAGACGAATTGACCCTTTCTCCAAAACCGCCAAGCTCAACAATGGTAACTGATTTCATTATTCTTGATAGCATTATAAAGAAATTAGAAGGAAATGATCCATCGAAGCGGGTAAGTTTAAAAGTGGTGATCTTTGATGACAGTGATTACGCATATGCGAAAAGTGTCTACTCAAGATACCCGGAGATACCTTTTTATTTACAAGTAGGAAATGATGATATTATCACTACAGATAATCAGGAATTAGTAAATAAACTTTTAAGTAAGTATAATTGGTTGATTAACAAGGTGATGGAAGATCATGAATTTACTAGTGTAAGGGTATTACCGCAATTACATACTTACTTGTGGGGGAACAAAAGAGGAGTGTAAAAAAAAAGTCGCTGATGCGGCTTTTTTTTATAGGATTTTTTTCATTTGGAATACTATGAAAAAATAACAAGGTGAGGAATCCTATGAAAAAGTTACTGATTGTCTTTCTATATTTTTTTCTTTTCTGTGATAAGGAAATTGGGTTTGCAAAGATAAGAGTACCTATCTTAGTTTATCATTCTATTGCTAATTACAATGGGCAAGGGTCAAAGGAGCTGTATGTAACACCCGAAAATTTCGAGAAACAAACAGCCTTTTTGCGTGACCATGGGTTCACACTACTAACATTTGAAAGGTGGCAGGATATTAAGCATGTACCAAAACCTATTTTTATTACATTTGACGATGGCTACAAGAATAATTTAAATGCTTTATCCATTTTTGAACGATTGAAAACGGACAAGTTTAAACCGACAGGAACCGTTTTTGTTATTTCTGGTTTTATTGACAGGCCCAATCGCTTATCCAAATCCGATTTAAAAATGATGGCTGGCTCTGGATTATTTTCGATTCAATCACATACAGTTACACACCCGGATTTAACGAAAGTAGAAAATGTTAGTTCCGAATTGAAAAATTCTAAGGAAGATATTCAGAAAATAACAGGTAAACCGGTAATTGCTCTTTCATATCCATATGGAAACACCAATGACAAAGTAATTTCTGAAGCAAAAAAATATTATAGATATGCTCTGACCACTACACCTGAAGCATACTCTCCATCAGGGATACAAAATGAGCTGTATGTGTTACCTAGAATTTATATTAAATATTCAACAACTCTAGATGAATTTGATCATTTAGTAAAGTAATTGGAAATAGATAAACACCGCCATGAATATGCTTTTGGAGAGGGGGGAAAGTGATGACAGCAATTAGTGTACGGGAAGATCATTCATTCTGGTTGGAAATATTACAAGACCATGCGATTTTTGTTAGAGACCATTTGTCAGTGGAAGAAGAAAAGGAAATATCAATTGCAGAAAGGTTTATACAGTCATTTGGGATAATACTCAATAATCTCAGACAACTTCACCCGGCAATAGAATCTTCATCTGAGGAACAAACTACTTTTGCTAAGCAAGCATATTCAGTTGCCTATGAGTATTACCGTTTTGAGGGACACTTACAAAGTCTTAGAATCCAAAATCAAATAAATTTAAATTTGTCTCCTACTTATTTGAACGGCACGTTAAATGAAAACCAAGAATATTTACGTTTATTGTCTTATTATGTAAATGGTCAAAATCCTTTGCCCTTAAGACTAGATCAACTCTTAGATTTATGGTTAGAAGACCAGTTAGGTCATATCATTTTATTAAAAAATGTTTTAGACCCCATTGAAATAGAAGTTGAAAGACAATCAACTGCCTTTGCCCAAAAGTTTCAAATGTTTATCTTACAAAACCATCATATAAAAGGATATTTACGTTTTACCAAACAGGGCTTCCCTCGACAAAAAGAGCTAGCATTAGAGGTAGGAAGAACAGTAATAGAAATGAATTTGTTTATCCGATCTTCCGTAGAAAAATATAAAGGCGATCGAATACTAAATAAAACAACTTTAAGGTTTATTGAACATCACTTTCCTGAAACATGTTACTTTATAAAGAAACTAGCTGATTTTGCACCAGAGCTTCACTCAGAAGGTGCTCAATGTTCATTAAGAAAACCCTCATTTACCTAATAAAATAAAAAATAAAAATATGCACCTTTAAAAGGCTGCATATTTTTTGTTTGATAAAATCTTGTAAACTCTCCGACATCTCCATGTAACTAAACAGCATTATAATAGGTGAAACAGGATTAGATTAGATGGGTTGGTGTTGAAATGGAAGAGACTGTTGCGAAGTCCTATTTACAGAAGTCACTTGAAGAATGGAAGGACGATATCTCATTAGTTCTTACGGAAATTGCTAATGAATATGATGAAGTTGCGCAGGAACTTAAGGTTTATTCTTATAAGTATGGAATAACGAAGCAAGTAATCCAATCGACGGTAAATGAAGAAATAATAGAGAATATCCGTCAAATGTATCATAAGCCATTTGAGGAAAGTTATAATCAATTAAAAGAATACATAAAAGATTTAGAGGAAAAAAGAAGAGTTTTTCAAATGTTTATCCAAAAAATTGAAGAAGTGACTAGAAAAGAGACTGCTAAAATTACAACTTATTAAGATTTAAATAAATTAGTACACATAAACAACCTAATCATTTGTTGATTGGGTTGTTTTTTTTACCACTTATGCTATGGAACAAATGAGAAAGTGTTTTGCATATATTGAATAACAGAAATATTTGTGAGGTGTGAAACAATGATCACCGCAACGATTGGAAGTAATACCTACAGAATACCCAACAATCTCGAAAAATATTTTCAAAGATTTCGCTCACAGGTCATTGGAATGGATCAGGAGTTTGATGCTCCTTATGGAAAAAAGAAAATTATATATGCAGATTGGACTGCAAGTGGAAGACTATATCGTCCGATTGAGCAAAAAATCTCTGAGATATTTGGACCCTTTATGGCAAATACACATACTGAATCAAACATAACCAGTTTAATGATGACAGGTATTTATAAACATTCGCGAAAAATCATTAAGCAACATGTAAATGGGGATTTACATGATGCGGTCATCCTGGATGGTTTTGGGATGACCTCGGTAATCAATAAACTGCAGCGGTTGTTAGGCCTTAGAGTTCATGAAAAATGGAAGAACCGTTTGAATCTAACGGAAAAGGAAAGACCCATTATTTTTCTAACGCATATGGAACATCACTCTAATCAAACTTCTTGGCTTGAAACTGTTGGCGAGGTAGTTATATTAAACCCTGATAAAGATGGGGGAGTAGACTTGCAGCAACTCAAAAAGTTACTCCATCATTATAAGGATAGACCGATGAAGATCGGTGCGTTTACTGCATGCTCTAATGTAACTGGGATTCAAACCCCATACCATCAATTAGCTAAAATCATGCATCAGCATGGCGGAGTTTGTTTCGTAGATTTTGCTGCTTCAGCACCATATGTAAAGATTGATATGCATCCGAAGGATCCATTAGAAAAGCTTGACGCAGTCTTTTTTTCTCCTCATAAATTTTTAGGGGGACCTGGTACAAGTGGGGTATTAGTCTTTGATACAAGATTATATTTTAACCATGTTCCCGATCATCCTGGTGGTGGAACAGTAACCTGGACCAATCCATGGGGGAATCATGAATATTATAAAGACATTGAACTGCGTGAGGATGGGGGGACACCTGGAATTTTACAGGCCATTCGCACTGCCTTATGTATCAACTTAAAAAATCAAATGGGCATTCCCAATATTCTAAATAGAGAAAAGGAGCAGTTAAACCTATTATTACCTCAATTAGCTGAAATCCCAGGATTACATGTATTAGAAGAGCATATGGTAAACAGATTGGGGATTGTATCATTTTATATTGAAGGAATTCACTATAATTTAATCGTTCGCCTACTAAATGATCGTTTTGGAATTCAAGTCCGAGGTGGTTGCTCTTGTGCAGGCACTTATGGACATTACCTTTTTAAGATTGATAAAGAATCCTCAAAACAGATTACTCAGAAAATTAATCTTGGAGATTTATCTAATAAACCTGGGTGGGTACGTTTTTCCTTACATCCAATTATGACTAATGATGAAATATTACTGTTCGTAAATGCTGTGAAGGAGATCACTTTAAACATAAATGAATGGAAGAATGATTATATCTACGATTCACACAGCAATGATTATTTTTTTATTAACCACATAAGAGAAGATATGGGAAATTTCTTTCGAATGGAATGATTTGCTCAAAAAATGGTCTATTTATGACCATTTTTTGAACCTTTACCCATACCCCTATATGTAATAAAAGATTGTGCTATACTTCACATATAGGATTCATTAACAATTCATTCGAAAGAAGGTAATGATAGATGGCTAAAAAAATCGTTATTGTAGGCGGGGTAGCAGGGGGAGCAACAACAGCAGCAAGATTGAGAAGATTAGATGAGCAAGCGGAAATCGTAATGTTTGAAAGAGGGGAATATATTTCCTTCGCAAACTGCGGCTTACCATATTATATTGGTGGAACGATTTCAGAAAGAGACAAGCTGTTAATTCAAACAGTTGAGGGTATGTCTAAAAAATTCAACCTTGATATTCGTAACTTAAGTGAAGTAACAAAAATTAATCGAGATAGAAAGACAGTAGATATCAGACATGTAAGAACGGGCGAAAAATACGAAGAATCATACGACATTCTTGTTTTATCACCAGGCGCAAGCCCTATTAAACCACCTATCGCTGGAATTGAGACAGCGGAATCACTCTTTACTTTAAGGAATATTCCAGATACGGATAAAATTAAGTCCTATGTTGATACAAACAAACCGAAGAAAGCTACAGTTGTCGGTGGAGGATTCATCGGAATTGAAATGGCAGAGAACCTATGGGATTTAGGGATTGAAGTAACCTTAATTGAAATGTCAAACCAAATTATGGCTCCGATTGATTTTGAAATGGCTACTATTTTACATGGTCATCTTCGTGAAAAAGGAGTGAACTTAATCCTAGAAGATGGTGTAGAAGCATTTGAACAAAATGGTAAAATCGTAAAGTTAACTAGTGGTCAAAAAATGGATACAGACATGATTATCATAGCTATAGGTGTTAAACCAGAAAATCAGTTAGCGGTTGGAGCGGGTCTAAAAGTAGGCGGACGCGGTGGGATTCAGGTGAATGAATACCTTCAAACAGAAGATCCAAGTATATATGCAATTGGGGATGCCATTGAAGTGAAGGATTATATCAATGGTGAACCAACTCAAATTCCATTAGCATGGCCAGCTAACCGCCAGGGAAGAATTGTAGCAGATCATATCAATGGAATTGCAGCACGTTACAAAGGAACACTGGGAACATCAATAGCAAAGGTCTTTGATATGACAGTTGCTTCAACAGGAAATAACGAAAAGACGTTAAAACGTTTAGGATTTCCTTATGAGGTTGTACATGTACACCCAGGTTCACATGCTGGTTATTACCCAGGAGTCTTTCCAATCGCACTGAAGCTAATTTTTGAAAAAGATACTGGAAAAATATTTGGTGCCCAAGCTGTTTCCTATGATGGGGCAGACAAAAGAATCGATGTGATTGCAACAGCAATTAAAGGCGGTTTAACGATATTCGATTTGGCTGACCTAGAACTTTCTTATGCACCACCATTTTCATCAGCTAAAGACCCCGTTAATATGGCTGGCTATGCAGCAAGCAATATTGCTGAAGGAAGAGTCGAAACTGTGCAATGGCATGAAATCGATGAAATTGTACAAAACGGTGGTTTATTAATCGACGTTCGTGAGCCGATTGAACGTGAAAGAGGCTATATTGAAGGCTCTATTAATATTCCTCTTGGAGAATTAAGGGAGCGGATTGAAGAACTGCCGAAGAATCAAACCATCTATTTAACTTGCCAGGTTGGTCTACGCGGTTATTTAGGAGCACGGATCCTCTCACAAAACGGATATAAAGTAAAGAATCTTGACGGAGGATATAAAACTTATTTAAGTGTGTTTGATAATAAGCAAAAAAATAAAGAGGTCAAAAGAATGATGGTAAGATATTGAAGTATTTCGATAGACTTCTGTGGGATTATCGCTTAAAATCTATACAACAGAGGTGAGTATAATGATCTACGATGATAAGGCAATTAATCGTTTGAAACGGGCTGAGGGACAAATAAAAGGGATCTTGAGAATGATAGAGGAAGGTAAGGAATGTAAAGAAGTGATTACCCAACTATCAGCAGTAAGATCGGCGGTTGACAGGACAATTGCGGTAATAGTTAGTTCCAATCTCGAACATTGCATTCGTGAATCCATTGAAACAGGAAATGAAGATTCTTCTAAGATTGTTGAAGAAGCAGTTAATATGCTAGTAAAAAGCAGGTAAGTTAAAACGTCTATCATTTGATAGACGTTTTTCATTTTAAACAAGTCAGGCAACCACCAACAGGTATGGGCATATGCTATCAGGAGAAAGGTGGGATCGCATGATTCATATTGTTAAGCCTGGTGAAACAATGAGTATGATATCGGCAAATTATCGAGTAAATCTCAGCCGACTTTATGCTGCAAATCCAGGGGTAGGGCAATTGCATGTGGGGCAACATATTCAAATACCCGGGTTACCAGAACCGAGCACCATTCCATACTCTATTCAGATATCTGTTGGGAAACGAAGACTTACTTTATTCAACAATGGAAGGCTTGTTAAATTTTTTCCGATTGCCGTTGGGAAAATGTTAACACAGACCCCAACAGGTGATTACGTAATTGTTAATCGCCAGTATAATCCAGGGGGGCCATTTGGAGTTTTATGGATGTCATTATCCAAACAGGGCTACGGGATTCACGGAACCAATGATCCAAGTTCCATCGGAAAAGCTGTTTCACATGGATGTGTAAGAATGTATAATCGGGACGTCCTTCAACTCGCTGAAATAGTACCTAATGGAACTCGGGTTATAATTCGCCCATAAACATAAAAAGGCCGATTTCACATCAGCCTTTTTCATTTCTCACGACCATGGCAAGCTTATTTTTTTCAAAGGAAAGATTCATTCGTAAAGTCCACAGGAAATAAATACACCCAAGACTAAGGTAGAATAAACCTCCAATTAATCCCATCATTCGTGGGGAGATATACTCGAGTAATACCCCGGTCATAAACATTGAAATCCCGATGCAGGTATTAGCAATAGTTGCTGATAGTCCAAAGTAAACTCCATGGTATTTGGAAGGAATCGTCTCCATAACAACAGTATCTAATAGAGTATTTCCTACGCCGCTAAAAATTGTTAATATCCCAAACAAAATAACAACCATAACAAAGGTGTTTGTTTGGCTGATGCTAGAAAGGACCACTCCTTCCATTAATAAACAAATAAATGCGATAGATAGAAACCTTCCTGAAATCCATCTTGTTAAAATTGGGCTAATCAGAAATCCTGTTCCAAGTACACTATATAAAATACCAACACCAAGATCCCCAGCATGGAAGGTATTGACGGCATAGACACTCAACAATACATTTTCAATGCCATTTACCAAGGGAACAAGGACGTCGAAGGAGATGAGCATAAATATGAAAGAGGATGACATGATTAGAGGAAGCATTTTAGCAGAAGGTCTTTTCTCTTGATCCTCTTCTGGCCTATTTTTAGTAGTCTCAAGATTTGAAATGGTACGAATAATAGAACCCGCTAGTATGAAAGATATAATATTTACGAAAAAAGCTGCTTTAGCTCCGAATAGATAGGAGACAATTCCACCACTAAGTGCTCCAATAATCAAAACAAACCCAAGCGAAACCTGTTCCCAAGAATTGATTTCTTTAAGATGACCTGATTGGACGATAGCAGGTATACTCGATTTTCTAGTAGGCCCGTATAAGGCCTCTCCACACGCAAGAAGGAAGGAGCCAATATAAACAATCCATAAATCATCAGCCGATTGAACAAATAAAAAAGAGATTGCAATGATTGCTCTTGAAAAATCAGTAAAGACTAGTAATTTTTTTCGAGTCCACTTTTCTGTGACTTTACTGCTAAGTGGACCAAAAATGAGGAAGGGGAGCATTCTTAAGGCCATTGTAATTCCTACAGATAGTCCAGAACCGGTAATATGCAAGAGTAATGCTAGTAACGCTACCTGACTAAAGCGGTCACCCACACCATTTATAATCCCGGCAAAGAATAATTTTCGATAAGGTTTTTCTATTTTTAAAATTTGAAACATCTCTCCACCTCTTGGTTTTTCGATAATCATCTAATTAGATGCACTTCTAATTAGATGATAATTGAAGTTATCAAAAAATGAAAGCTGTTTTTTGTTAAAATAACAAAAAAATCCCACCTTCAAACGAAAGAAGGTGAGACTGCATGATTATTTAGAGATTACAATTGACCCAACTGATTTGTCTTTTGCTTCTGCATTCACACGAACTTTTAGTCCGTAATGAGGAAGATTTCTTCCAGCATCAGGCATGTATTTATTTACAAAAGAATTACTGTCATCAAATACAGGAACACCTGGTTGGCTTGGAGCTGTTAATGTTTGTACTCCAGGATAATCAAGATTTAATCCGGAAGTAGGATCAAGACCAAAAGCAGCATCTGCGATATGATAACGAGTACTTGCCTCTGCAGGTGGTGCTCCATTATTTAATAACCATTGAAGGTCGTTACCAAGGTGAGCATCAACCACTCCAAGGAAACCGTCACCAGGGTGAACACCAGTCCAGTTATCAGTAAAGCTGTCATCTACATACCAAACTACTAGACCACCATCATAGCTCATTAAAGAATTACCGCGAGCGATATGGGCAAGACCTTCGTCTACACCTTTTTGGTTTCTCCATTCAAGCAGGTAGTAATGATCTGAATAGGTATTTCCGTCAAATTGTTTAAAACCTTTGAGCGTAAATGAAGGAGTTGAAGCCTCAGCTCCATCTTCTAGGACAGTTCCTCCATCAGCTGTAACCTTAACATTATCAACGAATAATCCAGTGTCGCTATAGCCCCAGTCTGTAATATAACGGTATTGCAACTGAATTTTTTTACCAGCATATGCAGATAAGTCGAAAGTTTGATGTTGCCAACCATTTGAGTTACCTGTGAATCCAGGGAGATTTTCTGGGATTGTTGGATATACTCCATTTACTACATCAGATCTTGTATTTTCATTAGAAAGCGATTTCCAGGTCTTCCCTCCATCATCTGAAACTTGTACGAAGGCAAAATCCCAACTTTCTTCAATCTTGTACCAAGCATCAAAGTCAAGCGTAGCTGATGTTTTCCCGGTTAGGTCAACCGCCGTTGTCATTGTGTTATTTATTTCATCCCCATTACCGCCCCAGAAAGAGAATTTTCCATCTTTTGGTGCAAGTACAAATTTTTTCTTTTGTGGCAAGTTAACCCTTACTGCTTGATTGTTTTTTCCAAGTGGTGAATTAGCTTGATCAAGGAAGAATTGCGTTCCTTTCGTAGTAATATCGTCATAGTTAATAACGGCTGGAGCTGTCCACTTTCCACCTAGTGTTGATTGGAAATAAGATTTTGCAAATGGAGAGAATCCAGTTGGTTCAGCACCAGGAATTTTACCTGCCCATGAACCACTAGCCATGATGGACCAATAGCCAATTGCTTCACCAGTTCCCGTGTATTGAGTATCATATTCATCTGGAAGGCCTAAGTCATGTCCATATTCATGAGCGAATACTCCAGTAGCACCGTCTTCAGGCATCATAGTATAGTCATAGAATCCAGGTACCCCTTTTGGTGTACCATCAGTATTTACTCTACCATCCACATCGACAAATGCTGCAGAACGATGCGACCAAATTGCATTATCACCTTGAGCACCACCACCTGCTTCTTGTCCCATTCCTGCATGGATAATTTGTAAGTGATCAACTAAACCATCTGGTTCCCAATAGTTTCCATCACCATCTAAATCATGTGGGTCTTCCAAATCATAATCTTTAAGAGGGATTCCAGCTGAGATTGCGGCTGCATAAACATCTTTTACTAATTGCTTAGAACCACCAGGAGCAACGTTATCATGACCGCCTTTAGGATCATCCGCGCCATAATAAGCGGCTGTACCAGGGACTTTTAACCATCCATATGCTTTACCTTCAACTGTGTAAGTTCCACCGGATTGTTCTTCATAGAATTGTTTTTGGGAAATTTGATCTTCATCGTTAGGTCCTTTATATTGACCTTTTTCCCCAAAAATCATATTTTCATAGTGATCAAGATTATAATCCTTATAATAATTATCTGTTTCCTCAGGCTTTATTTTATTATGCTCTAAATCAGAGAATTCAACTGTTAATGTTAATAGGTTTCCTTTTTTCTGAATTCCTGGTGATGCTCCCTCTTCAACAGGTTTTATCTGTCCATATTTGTTTCCTTGGCCTTTTAAAAATCCTTTGTTATACTCTTTAAATTTATTTCGTTTTTTTGCATCACCTGCTTTTGCTTTTGCAGCAAGTGGATCTGTATTAGTAGACTTATCCTGTTTTCCTTTAACCACTAAGTAATTATGTAAAGCTTTTTGTTTTTCAGCAGTAGAGGAGTTTTTGGAAATCACACCGCGTTTAATTAGTGACTCTAGCAATTTGTCTTCATTTACAACTGCTAAATCTAGTGAACCGTAAGAATGTGAAACTGTGGTTGGATTTTTTAGGACATCACTGGAAGTACTAGCATAATTCCCAGGAAAGCCGGCAAACAATGTTCCAGCTAGGACTGCAGTGGAAAGCCCTGTTTTTAATAGTTTCTTCATATAACTCCCCCTTAAAAATATTAGCTTGCTTTTCAATAATATTTTGAAAATTAGGACAAGACAATAGGATTTTTTCCCCAAATTTCTGTAAATTCAAACAAATTATAGTGAATTTGACTTATTTATCGACGGCATTTCTAATTTTTTTGAAAAAATTTAGCAAATTATCAGGAAGGAAATTTTTAAATTACAATAATAAATTTTTATAACAACAAATTATCTAAGTACTGCAAAGCATTGCTCTGTAAAAGGATTTGAATCAAAACTTTTAGAAAAATTAAAAATAAGAAAATAATAATACATCAAAGATTCCTTCTATTCGCTACTTCACAAATCGACAATAGAATTCTAAAATGATAAATAGGAACAGGAAAAATTAAAAATATAATTAATTGATAATGTTCAGCACGAGGGGAGACTTTCCATTTGAAAAAAGTTTATATTATCCATGAGAATAGTGAATGGACACAGCATTTAACCAATAGGCTTGATGAAATAGGAGTACCATATGAAGAATGGCATTTAGATAAAGGACGTCTTGATCTGTCAAAAGAACCCCCAGAAGGAGTGTTTTACAACCGGATGAGTGCATCATCCCATACAAGGGGCCATCGCTTTGCACCGGAGTTCACTGCTCAAGTCCTTTCATGGCTTGAAGGCCATGGACGTGCCGTATTAAATGGAACACGAGCCCTGCAACTGGAAGTAAGCAAAGTGTTGCAATATTTAGAGCTAAACAAATTTGGTATTAAGACACCACGAACAATAGCTGCGGTAGGAAAGGAACAGATTCTCGAGGCAGCAACAGAATTTATGGATACACCTTTTATTACTAAACATAATCGTGCGGGGAAGGGGCTTGGGGTACAGTTATTTCAAACTTATGATGGTCTAAAGAGTTATGTTGATAGCCCGATGTTTGAAGAGCCAATTGATGGAATTACTTTAATTCAAGAATACATACAGGCACCTGAAAGCTATATCACTCGTTGTGAATTTGTGGGTGGAAAGTTTGTATATGCAGTTAAGGTTGATACTTCTGAAGGCTTCCAATTATGTCCTGCAGACGCATGTCATATAGGTGATTTATTCTGTCCAGTTGGGGAAGAAAAAGTGGAGAAACCAAAATTCGAAATCATTGATAGTTTTTCAGATCCGATCATCCAAAAGTATGAGCAAGTTCTCGCATCTAATCAAATCCAGGTCGCTGGTATTGAATTTATTAGGAATGCAGCCGGTGACATCTATACGTATGACATTAATACAAATACAAACTACAATTCAGATGCAGAAGCAAAGGCCCAGAAATTTGGTATGTTGGAACTAGCGAAATTTCTAAATTCCCAACTATAATTAATCAAATTGAATTATAAAATAAGAGGCAATCCAATGGATTACCTCTTATTTTTATTATTCAGCTTTTGCAGCTTGGATTTGTAAGTTAATTTTCACTTTATCTCCAACTAAAACGCCGCCAGTTTCAAGCGCTGCATTCCATACTAATCCGTAGTCAGAACGATTAATAGAACCTGTTGCGCTGAACCCAACTTTCTCATTGCCCCATGGATCTTTTCCTTGGCCTTCGAATGTAACAACAAAAGTTTCTGGTTTTGTTACGCCTCTAAGAGTTAAATCACCTGTAACATTGTATTCACCTTCGTCAACTTTTTCAATCTTTGTTGCACGGAAGTCCATTGTTGGGTGATTTTCTATATCAAAGAAATCAGCTGATACTAAATGTCCGTCACGATCTTGATTACGCGTGTCAACACTTCCAGTTTCGATAGAGAATTCAATTGTAGCTGTCGTTAAATCTGTTGGGTCTGCTTCAATTGTTGCATTAAAGCTATTAAAGCTTCCTTTTACATTTGCAATCATCATGTGTCGTACAGAAAAATCAACGCTGCTGTGTGCAGTATCAAGTGCCCATTTAGTTTTTGTCATTATAAATCTCTCCCTTTTTGTTTTGAAATTATATATCTTGAAATTGAAATAACTTAATTCAAGATAAATTATAAAATGGAATGGATTTGGTTGTCAATCGTTTTTTTTATAATGTTTTTCAAAATATATCAAATACTATTTATATACCTAATTTATGGGGGAATGAAGTTGACTAGGAAAATAAAAGGAATAAATCTTCCCTTTTTATTACTATGTGTGATCCATTCATGTCTTCTCGGAATCACCTTTTATAAAAATAAAAATAGGAAAAATATCTTCATTTTACTGATGTCTAATATTGGCTTTGCTTATTTGTTTGAATACTTTGTGTTTAATTTGTTAAAAGCCTATAAATATAAACCCAATATTATTAGGAATAATTTCTTCGATAGTGTTTTTGGAGCGGTTTTATCTCAAGCGATTTTTGTCCCTTTTACATCTGTTTTTCTTTCTACATCGAACTCAGGCTGGTTTAAGAAGTCCCTTGCAGGTATGTATTTCGCAATTATTGAGTTAATATTCCTAAGATTAGGTGTATATAAACATAATGGGTGGAAAACAATTTATACACTTATTTTGATTCCGTTATACTTTAAATGGAGTGATATTTGGTATTTCTTACTCGAAAAAAAGAACAAAATGATACGATTTATTTCATTTTTTTTAATGATCATGGTTACAGAGACAAATTTATTTTTATTATTAGCCCTATTTCGTAAGCTACGATTTGGAATAGGAAGATACCATTCATGGAGGGAGCATTTTATTATCTCGCCTTTATATTCAATTTCTATGTCGTTGTTTACCGCATTTACGTTAAAAAAGCATAATACTCTTATGGCGAAAATAAGGGTAATTTTATTTACTATGATTTTAAAGCAGTTTTTTGTGAAGAGTGGCATATTAAAGAATAATCTTCGATTTTTGGTTTTTTTGTTTAAAAGGGTTATCATGGTTTCTATTTATGGACAATACAGGAATTGGGTATACGAAGATTTAGAAGAGGAGACATAAAAGAGCAAAATAAAAAACGCCATATTAGGCGTTTACTTTTTGAATAAAAAATTGTTGTAAATTATATAGGTTAATGTTAAGATGAAAAATGCAACGCAAGTGTAATTTGTTCTTATGTTAAAAATGTCCTACTATAACATTAACACATAATATGTGTATTGTCAAGTAAGATGAACAATATTTTTTCTGGAGCGTGGTTAAATGAGCGATTTACAAAACAAAGACTGGGAATTAGAACAAGAGAGAGTTTGCTCAGTTGTAGAGGAAATCGATCACAAGATAGCAAGGCTGCTATCCAATACCAGTACAGTTAGATCTGATGTTTTAGAAATACGAAAAGCTTTTTGGGAAGATGTAACTGTAAATTTAGATGAACCAGATGATGTGATTGAAACGGCTGCTAGTATTAAACAACAGGCTGAATTGTTGTCGGAACGAGAACGGACTCACAGACAAATGAATCAACACCTCAACACACTAAAAAAACTAAAATATTCTCCTTACTTTGGACGAATTGATGTCTTAGAGGAAGGGGAAAAATTAACCGATCAAATATATTTGGGGATTACTTCATTAATGGATGAGAAAGATGAAAATTTTTTAATTTATGACTGGCGCGCACCGATCTCAAGTATTTATTATGATTATTCACCTGGTCCAGTTCATTATAAAACACCCGAAGGAACGATTAATGGTGAGATGTTTTTAAAACGGCAGTTCATCATAAGAGCGTCGGAAATTAAGGGGATGTTCGATACTGGTGTGACCATTGGTGATGAAATTTTGCAGGAAGTCCTTGGTACCAATGCAAGTACTCAAATGAAAAGTATCGTTGCTACAATTCAACGAGAACAGAATGAAATTATTCGGAACGAGAGAAGTAAAGTCCTCATTGTTCAAGGGGCAGCGGGAAGTGGGAAAACGTCGGCTGCTCTGCAACGTGTTGCCTACCTGCTTTATCGATACCGTGGAACATTAAATGCTGAAAACATTATGCTGTTCTCACCTAACCCGTTATTTAATAGTTATGTAGCAACAGTCTTACCGGAACTTGGCGAAGAAAACATGCAACAATCGACCTTCCAGGAATATTTAACTCAAAGGTTAGGTAAGGAATTTGAAATAGAGGACCCTTTTGAGCAAATGGAATATTTACTTAGGCGGACTGAAGATAAGGAATATAATACCAGAGTTATGAGTATTCGGTATAAGGCAAGTCTAAAATTCAAGGAAATTATTGATCAATACGCAATAGAGCTATCAAAAAAGGGTTTGAAATTTAAGGATTTAACATTTAGAGGTGATGTGATAATTTCCGAGAAAGAAATTCATCAATATTTTTATACTTTACCAGATAGTTATTCCATCCCTAACCGAGTGCAGCTTGTAAAGGATTGGTTAGTAAAAGAATTAAAACGAGCAGTGAAGCGTGAACGTTCTAGAAGCTGGGTTGAGGATGAAATACAATATCTTGATAAAGAAGATTATATGGTGGCTTTTAATCGTCTGCAGGAAAAGGACCGTTTTTCAGATAACACATTTGATGACTTTGAACGCGAACAAAGATTTTTAGCTGAAATGGTCGTGAAAGAAAAATTTAAGCCTTTATTTTATAAGGTGAAAAGCTTTAAATTTATAGATATGCCCGGGATTTACATGCAATTATTGGAACAATCGGATGTGTCAGCTGAAATGGAGTCCCGTTATTGGAGCGAAATTTGTAGTCTTACAATTAATCGAATGAAACAAATGGAAATTCTATATGAGGATACAACACCTTATGTATATCTTCAAGATTTAATACAGGGAAGGAAGTCAAATTCAGCGATTCGCCATATTTTTATTGATGAAGCGCAGGATTATTCTCCATTTCAGTTTGCATTTATTCAAAGGCTTTTCCCTTATAGTAAAATGACTCTTTTGGGTGACTTTAATCAGGCAATTTTCTCAGGGGCGACTGGTTCAGAGACGGTTTTAACAAACCTAGATATGAAGGACGAGGATATTGAGAAGTTTAATTTAACCAAAACGTACCGTTCAACAAGAGAAATTGTTCATTTTACGAGCAGTTTGCTTGAGAATGGTGAAAATATCATACCATTTAACCGTAAAGGAAAGAAACCGGTTATTGAACAGGTTAATCCTAGAAGTATCAACCAATTGGTTCTTGATAAAATTAAAGAAATGAAGGGTGAAGGGCATAGAACCATTGCAGTCATTTGTCGGACAGCAAAAGAAAGTAAAGATGTTTTTGACTCACTGAAGCAAGATATCACACTTCACCTAATTGAAAAAGGGACAGTTTCATATGAGCGTGGGATCCTTGTGATTCCTTCGTATTTAGCAAAAGGTATTGAATTTGATGCAGTAATTGTTTATGACTGTTCCTCGTACATTAGCGAATCTGAAAGGAAACTGTTTTATACAGTTTGTACTCGAGCTATGCATGAGCTTCATATTTTTGCGGCAGGAAAGGTTAGTCCTCTTGTAGAAGTAGTGTCAAAGGATTCTTATGAGTTAAAATAAAAAAGGAAGCTGTAGGATTCTTTTATATTGCCTACAGCTTTTTATATTTACTAAATGTGAAATTGAATAGAAGGAGGGTTCTTTAATGTTAAAGGAGCATCGATCTTTGATTATATTCTTGCTACTTTTTTCAATAGTCCTTGTCTGGTCAACAATCCATCCATTCGATCGTTTTACCTGGTGGCTAGAGGTCATGCCAGCATTAATAGGTGTTTTCATATTGCTTTTCACATATCGGCTCTTTACCTTCACAACACTTGTCTACTTTTTGGTTCTTATTCACTCGTCAATTTTATTTATTGGAGGGCATTATACGTATGCTGAAATGCCGTTGTTCAATTGGCTAAAAGAAATTTGGGGATTGGATAGAAATTACTATGATCGACTTGGTCACTTTGCCCAAGGTTTTATTCCAGCTATAATTATACGCGAACTTCTAATACGGACATCTCCTTTAAGAAATTCAAAATGGCTGCCTGTGATAGTTGTTTCTATGTGTTTAGCGATAAGTGCTGTTTATGAATTAGTAGAATTTTTTGTTGCGATATTAACAGGTGAGGCTGCTGAAGCTTTTCTTGGGACGCAAGGAGATGTATGGGATACGCAATGGGATATGTTATTAGCTTTGATTGGATCTGTTACTTCTTATGTAACACTAAGAAAAATTCATTTAGGACAGATTATGGGAATGAAAAAGTAGGAGACGGCCCTCGCGTGGCAGTCTCCTATTTTTTCCATTGTTTTTGTACTTGTTCATAGGCAAGTCTGAGTATTTCTTCATGAGAGGTTTCAGAGTTTGTAATGACATTAGTTAAATAACTTTTCCCTTCGAACGTAATTGTTACTTCAATTTGTACCATCAATTATCACCTTTCTTTAATTGGTAAATTTGTGTTTAAATTGGTTTAAAAAACAGTATATGTTTGCTGTGAAAGCAATATGTCATAAATTTAATTTGATATAATAATTGCAATAATATTGTTTTATAGGGAGAGAAATCATGTCAATCTATTTTGAAGAAATAACAAAAGAAACACTGTATATTGTTCTAGAGATGGTTAATTCGAATCCAGAATATAATTTGATTGAAAATGGTAAAGAGGCAAGGACAATGGCAGACATAGAAGAGGAATTTTTAAATCCTCACACAATAAGTGCATTTATTAAGCTTGATGATACTTATATTGGAGTAATCGATTATCTAATGGAAAATCCAAAAGATCGTTTACCCTGGCTGGGGCTGTTAATGATTCATGGTGATTATCAGGGTTATGGCTTTGGTTTGCAGGCTTATGAACGATATGAAAATGAGATGCTAGAACGAGGTGTAGACCAAATTCGATTGGGCGTTTTACGTGAGAATAAAAAAGCAATTCTCTTTTGGGAATCATTAGGATTTATACATTATAATACAGTTATTAGAGAAAATGGTAGTGGTATTTTATGTTATCAAAAGCAATTGGGTAAAAAAAACTTCCTAACGGAAGCTTAGACTTCAATAACCATAAATTTTTCAGCAAAAAACTGAACTTCGTTTTTATCTATTTTGTTCTTCTTAAGTAAGGATTCTGCGATGACTAGATGAGCTTTCATTGAGTTGTTTCTTTTTAAATCACGAATAGATAACTCGCCATTCAATAATTGAATGGCTTTTTCTTTGATGTCTTGATTCTTAGATGACTTGTATAGAAGATAGGCGATACAAGTAATCTTGTCCACATTGTAACCTCCAATCAAGAATCGATTATTATAATACATTCGACCTAGTACTAAAAGAATCCTGCAAAAATTTTATTGATAATTACAAAAATTTAGACATTTTATATCGAGTGTTATTTCAGACCAAAGTTGTAGGAAGAATCAAGCTTCTTTACGAGGAGAAAATAACGAAGAATCCTTAAGATATAAATATAAACAAAATTAATCTTAAGGAGTTTTCAATATGGACCAGAGACTAGTAGTTATGATTACAGGGGCATCAAAGGGCCTTGGAAGTGAGTTAAC